>CAIPGC010000074.1 GCA_903864505.1 uncultured beta proteobacterium
CAACTCGATGGCTATGCTGCGGATACCGATGCAAGATTGATTGGGGCGAGGGACGGTGTCCTGTCTGCTGAGCTAATTCGTCACCACTATCAATTCATGGACCGTCTGCAACAGGCCATCAGCCTGCAGTCGGGAGTAATAGAAGACGCGCTGGAGAAGGTCGGGCAGGCCGCCAAAGTTCTATTGCAGGCAGAGTTTCGATTGGCTGGATTGAGCCACGTCCTGGACGCACGGCAAGAATCCTTGTCGAAATCGCGCAAACGGCGCGAGCAAAGAATTACCGACGAATTTGCTGGAATAGCCTACTTTCGCAAGAGCAGGAATGCCGAGCATGGGGGAAGCATATGACAATTGAAACCTGTAGCACGCCTAGCCTTGGTAAACCGAGTGCACCCGATGGTGTGCATGGGAGTAAGGGCAAGACCAATGGGTCTGGAAAATCCAGTTCCGTGGGAGCCAACGGATTCATGGCGATCTTGGCATGTGTGGACGAGGTTGGCACGGCGGCTGGCTCTGACGCGATTGCGATGCTTGGGGAGAGTAGAGCCGAGGCTCCAGTCGATCCCTCTGTACCAAACCTCGTCGCTGCATTGACGCTCTTTGACCCGTTGGCAATGGGTCAACCCGCTGACTTACCCAAGGTCGTGCCTGATGCGGTGCCTTCATTGTTGGGCGATGGAGGTTTTAATGTCGGTATTGGTGAGATTGGAAGCAGTGAGAGCCCAAGTGGTGCACTTGGCTCATTGACAGCCAAGCCATTTTCAGCTCCAGGTAACGACAAGGTGGTTGCGCCCAGTGGGGCACCTGTCCCGTTCGATTTGCCAATTGACGTTGTCCCACGGGGGCACCCTAAAGCTCCGAAAGACCTCTCTGCAGGACAGGAATTGGTAGCAACCTCTGCGGGTGAGTTGGCGCAACGCACAGATACCAACGGACAAGTGGACGTGCGCAAGGGGGTTCCCGACCCAGTCGGGGTAGGCGTTGTTGCGACTTCGGTTGCCAATGGTGCAATGGTGGGCACCTTCGGATTGACTGATCGACAAATTGGCACCAACAGAGAACGGTCTGTATTCAAGTCGATTGGGCCCGAGGGCACAAACAATACGCAGTTAGTGACGAACGGAGCCTCCTCGCCAGGGGTTTCAAGCACCACCATCGTAGCTCCTACAGCGGAGGTTTACGTGGCTGAACAGGTTTCCTACTGGATCTCACGTGATGTTCAAAATGCGGAATTGAAGTTGGACGGAATTGGAAAAGAGCCTGTTGAAGTCAGTATCAGCATGCAGGGCAATGAAGCGTTTGTAATGTTTCGAACGGATGAGTCTCAAGCGCGTACTGTGCTGGAAAATGCAAGCCTTCAATTGAAAGACTTGTTGCAACGTGAGGGGCTTGTGCTCTCAGGAGTTTCGGTTGGAACTACAGGTGCGGGAGAATCTGGCGGCCAGAATCAAAGACCAAGGCAAGGCTGGAAGCAGGGGTTTGTGTCATCCGTAGAAGCCGCGAGCGCAAGTGCGCGGAGTGATCCAATGCGAATATCGGGGCGGGCGTTGGATCTTTTTGTTTAGTTGTGTAGGAATGTGTCAATATCGACGTTTGATGCCAATAAGAGATCTTATTGAGTGCCTTGTTCTGGGTTGGGTAAGAAATAATGTGCGAGGCATATAGGAAATGAGGAGCGAAAGTGTCTGAGAAACCTGAAGCGACCGAAGAGGCAAAGGCCCCGGCAAAAAGCAAAAAGATGATGATCATCATTCTGGCTGCAGTCCTGGTCCTGGCGCTCGGCGGCGGCGGAGCGTTCTTCTATATTAGCAAGCAACGGGCCGCTGCTGCAGAAGATGGTGACGAGGCTCCCGCAAAAGCGGCTGCCCACGCATCAGCCAAGTCGCCTCCTGCCTATCTTCCCCTGGAGAGCATGGTGGTCAATCTCGCCGACCCAGGTGGTGAAAAGGTAGCGCAAATTGGGATTACGCTTGAAGTCACCGACGCACACGCATCGGACACCGTAAAGGCGTTTTTACCGACCATACGCAATGGGGTGCTTAAGCAAATTTCCAAGCGAACTGCAGCCGAACTATTGTCGCTTGAAGGCAAGGAGCAGCTTGCGAAAGACATACTTCGCGAGGCCACCATCCCATTTGGCGGTGGCGAAGAAGAGCCAGAAGAGAAATCGACCAAAAAGAAGGTCGCCAAAAAGGGCGAACACGCGCAGATGCCGGTAGTGGGCGTCCTGTTTTCAAGCTTTATCGTTCAATGACGATGCAGCAGGTGCAACGGCATGAGTGAATCGTTTCTTTCGCAAGAAGAGGTTGATGCCCTACTTGAGGGCGTGACAGGGGAGAGTCAGAAGACTGTCGAAGAGGCGGCTGAACATGGCGAGGTCCGCGCCTATAACATCTCGAGCCAGGAGCGCATTGTTCGTGGGCGTATGCCTACGATGGAAATTGTCAACGAACGCTTCGCCCGAAACCTGCGTGTTGGTTTGTTCAACTTCATCCGGCGCAGTCCGGAGATCTCGGTGGGACCGGTTTCTGTGCAGCGCTACAGCGCCTTTTTGCGTGAGTTGGCAGTGCCCACCAACTTCAATATCGTTGCAATTCGACCTTTAAGGGGTAATGGGTTGATCGTGTGTGAGCCGGCACTCGTTTTTGGTGTGATTGACACACTGTACGGCGGGATCGGGAAGTTTCAAACGCGAATTGAGGGACGAGATTTTTCTGCGACAGAGCAGCGAGTCATCAACCGGCTTGTAGATGTCATTACCACCGAATACAAGAAAGCTTGGAAAGGAATCTATCCGCTGGACCTTGACTACCAGCGTTCTGAGATGCAGCCTCAGTTCGCGAACATTGCGACGCCGAGCGAAATCGTAATTTCAACATCGTTCCAACTGGAAATTGGTGACATTACCGGCGCAATCCATTTTTGCTTTCCATACTCCACACTTGAACCAATCCGCGATGTGCTGTACTCATCAACGCAGGGTGACTCTATCGAGGTGGACCGCCGGTGGGTTACTGTTCTTACACGGGAGATACAGGCGGCTGAAGTAACCTTGGTCGCCGAACTTGCCCGTGCGGATGCAACCGTGGAGCAGTTGCTTTCCATGAAGAAAGGTGATTTCATCGAGCTGGATCGTGAACCGACAATTCAGGTCACTGTGGACGGGGTACCGATATTTGAGTGTCATTACGGCACGCATAATGCCAAATATGCCATTCGCATAGATAAGGCGTTGCGCGGCAATGACCAAAACTGGCTTGGAGATAGAAATGGCATCTGAAGATAAACCTGACGAAGTGGCTGCTGACGACGGAATGGCCGATTGGGCGGAAGCCTTGTTGGAGCAAAAATCTAACGATGGCGCTGGGGCGGAATCCCAATCGGGCGGTGTGCTCGCTGGCGATGCCCCAAAACCATTTTCTTCAATGGGCAGCACGGGACCGGATGGATCTGTCAACGACATCAACATGGTGCTTGACATCCCTGTCCAGTTGTCGGTTGAGTTGGGACGCACCAAGGTTCCAATCAAGCACATACTTCAACTGGGACAGGGCTCCGTTGTTGAACTGGATGCGCTGGCCGGGGAACCTATGGATGTTTTGGTTAATGGATACCTGATTGCGCAAGGTGAAGTCGTAGTGGTCAATGACAAGTTCGGCATTCGACTTACCGACGTGGTTACACCTTCGGAACGTTTACGGCGTGTGAGCAAGAACTAAAGGTCAATGATGACCCAGTCTTTGATTCTTATCGGGGCGTTTCTGGTTGTGTTGGTATGCCTTCCTTTCGCGATTGCGTGGATCAAAAAGCGCAATAACGTCGGAGCATCTCAAGGTGGGAGTCAACTGAAATTTGTGTCGGCGCTGGCTGTCGGGCCGCATCAACGGGTTGTTACAGTGGAGGCGGGTCCGGAAGGTTCACGGGTGTGGCTGACACTGGGGGTCACATCGGGCGCGATTGCGTGCCTCCATACATCACAAGCAAGTCCAGCACACGATGGGGGGCGCTCTGAGCACAATGTTCCGCCTTCCATGTTGAAAAATGCATGATATGTGTGGGTTCAGGGTTCAGCGGTTGCATGGGCTCGGCAGGTGGGCAAGCGCCTCAATCGGGATTGCTGCATTCTTGCTTCATGGTTCTGCTGCTGCGCAGACTGCAGGACAACTGCCGTTGCTGGTCGGCGCGGGTGAGTCCGGTGTAAGTTACTCGGTACCAATTCAAACGTTGTTATTTTTCACCGCACTGTCATTTTTGCCGGCGGTCCTTTTGATGATGACCGGATTTACGCGAATAGTGATTGTTCTATCGCTGCTGCGGCAGGCATTAGGAACCCAGTCGGCACCTCCGAATCAGGTGATCGTTGGCTTGTCGCTTTTCCTTACCTTTTTTGTGATGGGACCAACTTTTGATCGCGTCTATGCAGATGCTTATGTTCCATATACAAAGAACGCAATTTCATTTGAACGTGCGCTGGAAAACGCAGAACAGCCGGTGCGGTCGTTCATGGTTAAGCAGACGCGCCAATCGGACTTCGCCTTGTTCGCAAAATTGGCCAAACTCTCGCCTGATGTCAAAGCAGAAACAGCCCCGATCCGTGTTTTGGTACCAGCTTTTGTGATCAGCGAGTTGAAATCGGCGTTCCAGATTGGGTTCATGATTTTCATTCCGTTTCTGGTGATTGATATTGTGGTTGCGAGCGTCTTGATGTCATTGGGGATGATGATGCTCTCGCCAGTGCTGGTTGCACTACCGTTTAAGTTGATGCTGTTTGTTCTGGCGGATGGCTGGAACCTATTGGTTGGCTCGTTGGCATCGAGTTTTGTCAATTAAGGGAAGATAGACGTGAATGCCCAAATGGTTCTGACGATGGGGCAAGAGGCTTTGTTAATGCTATTGATGGTCTCCTCCCCAGTGCTGGGTGCGGCACTGGTCGTCGGCTTATTGGTCAGCCTCTTTCAGGCAGTTACACAAATTCACGAAGCGACGTTGGCGTTTGTTCCGAAATTGGTGGCCGTGATTGCAGTCTTTGCAATCGCAGGACCCTGGATGTTGACGATGCTAGTTGAATATATTCGGCGGACCATTGAGGCCATTCCTGGATCAGTTGTCTGACATTGGGAATTCTGATGATTTCCCTGACTGAGGCACAACTGGCAGCTTGGATCTCGCCAATATTCTGGCCATTCTTGCGTACATTGGCCGTTTTCACGGCCGCTCCCGTATTCTCCTCACGCGCATTTCCTCTGCGTGCCAGGATCGGTCTTGCGTTCTTTGTTGCGATGGCTACCCAAGCCAGTATGCCGACAATGCCCGTCATCGGATTCAATGATTCGCAGGCGCTGGGAGCGGTTGTCCAGCAGGTTGTAATAGGTCTCGCAATAGGTTTTGCGGTACGCTTGGTGTTTTCCGCTGTCGAGTTGGCTGGCGAAGTTGTTGGATTTCAGATGGGACTGAATTTTGCAGCTTTTTTTGATCCATCATTGAATTCACAGTCCAGTGCAGTGGCGCGCTTTTTCGGACAAATGACGTCACTGTTATTCGTTGTAATGAATGGGCACTTGATGGTGCTCATGGCCGTTAACAGAAGTTTTGTCGCATTCCCAGTGGAACAAAATTTTCTGGATGCCCTGCAAAAAATGAAGTTTTATCGATTTGGGTCGGAGTTGTTTGCCAGCGCATTGTGGATTGCTTTGCCGATGGTTGGGATGTTGATGTTTGTCAATTTGGCGTTGGGGATCGTGTCGCGCGTCGCGCCTCAAATGAACATCTTTGCAGTAGGGTTCCCCATCACGCTGGTGGTGGGGCTCGTAGGAATCGCAGTCACCCTGCCTATGCTGGATCAGCCATTCATGGCCCTTATGGGGCACGTAATAGACGTATTTGGGCGAGGTTAAGCAATAAGGGACTCAGACCAGTTCATTGCGAATGGCGTAGACAGTGAGTTCCGCATTGTTGGTGAGTTTTAGTTTTTCAAGAAGCCGCGATCGGTAAACACTTACTGTTTTTGGGCTGAGCATAAGTTCTTTCGCAATGTCTGAAAGTCGTTTGCCCGACGCTATGCTAAGCAGGGTTTGAAGCTCGCGCTCGGAAAGTGTTGCGTGAAGCGTCTCGGCGTTTGGAGAGGCGAGATTTTCAACCAACATTTCAGAGACTTCTGCCGTGACGAATCTTCGTCCTTGTGCCAGTGTGCGCACAGCAGAAATTAGATCTGCGGGATTGCCAGCTTTGTTGAGATAGCCCTGTGCACCAGCACGTAGGCAACGGAGTGCGTACTGGTCTTCCGCAAACATGGATACGATTAACACGCGAATTGAGGAGTCGGCCTCTCTGAGACTGGCGAGTACCTCGAGCCCACCGCGCCCGGGAAGATTGAGATCCAAAACCAATACATCGCAAGCTGTGTTTCGCAGCACTTCGCGGACCTCAGAGTAATTTCCGGCTTCTCCGGTGACCTGAATGTCAACCGCTTCTGACAGGGTGTCGCGGATGCCACGACGAACCATGGCATGGTCGTCACAGAGAACCACCTTTATCATTACTCCAACTCCTCATCGGAAAAACTGCGTAGCGGTGTCAATGGGACCGAGAGAATAATCGATGTGCCTTTGCCCTCCACCGTACTGATGTCAAGCCACCCTCCAACGGCTCTAGCTCGTTCCCGAAGACCGCGGAGCCCAAACGCGCATGGGTTTTCCAATTCAAGAGTGGTAATTCCCTTGCCATCATCTGAAACTTCCAAAGTAAGAACGTTGTCAGCGTCAGAAATTTCTATTTGAACTGAACCGCACCCAGCGTACTTGGAAACGTTTGTAAGCGCTTCTTGTGCCGTTCGGTAAGCCGTTAACTCAACTGGCTTGGGGGCACATAGATTTTCGCTATTGGCTGTGATTCTGGTGCTGATGCCGGTTCGCTTCTCAAAACTCTTCGCCAACCAGTGAATCGCTGCATATAGGCCTTGATCCAATATGGATGGTCGCAAGTTCATCATGATTCGCTGGCTTGCGCCGATGGCGTGCTGCATCATTTCAGTGGCAGATTGAATGTGTGATTGAGTGAGTTCATTCGTGCTATGTCGCGAAACCCAAGCCAAATCCAGTTTGGCGGCGGCGAGCGACCCACCAATGTCGTCGTGAATTTCCCGAGCGATGGAGGCTCTTTCCTTTTCAATGGTGGACTGCAAATGTTGCGCAAACTCGGCAAGACGTTTCTCAGAGGCTGCCAGCTCAGCGTCTGCCCTATCCTTGGCGGCACGAACTTGCCGTACTTCAATTGCTCGACCTATCACCCGCTCAAGTCGGTTCAATTCGTCTTTGTGGAGGTAGTCACTTATTCCTACATGTATTGCCGATACCGCAGCGGCCTCACCTATAGCACCGGACAGGAGTATGAAAGGTGGAGGTGCGCTGTCTTTAATGGCAGCCCATGCATCTAGCGCGGTAAAGCCAGGCAATCGATAGTCGGCAAGAACTAGGTCAAACAGGATCCTTTTTGTTGCCTCAACGAACGCGTCCAGTCCCTCTACCCGCGTAATTTCAAACCGAACTCCCGCCCGCGAAAGGTGTCGGCAGACCAACTCGTGGTCGTTTTGAGAATCCTCCAGATGCAGGATTCGCATTGGTTTCCTCGACGGATTGCTTTCCATGCTCAATGTGATCATTCCTGCGGATTATGGCGGTCGCAAGTGGCGCAGCGCAGCTGAATTTGTCGATATTTATAGGTTAATCTTGCCCTATAAGTTTCCCAATGGAACGGATTCCTGCTAACCTAGAACCCCGCGAGTCTAATGAATTTTGAAACCAGACCGAGTTCCATGTGAAGAGTTGTTGTGAGGAATACCGACGATGCAGCCACCTTTGACCGCTCCTGCTGCGCCAGCTGTGCAATTGCCGGTTATGTTAGTGGCAGAAGTTCAAGATTCGTTACTGGTGGTTGTGCACGACTTGACGCGGCTGGATAGTTTGCTTGCTCATACCATGGAAAATTTGATGGAGCGGTTTACCAGTGCCAGTGCGAATTTGGCTGACCCTGCGCTGATGGATTCAAGGGAATTAGATGCAGTTCGCAGCACCTTGCGGGCAGCAGTTACTGAACTTCAATTTCAGGATATGGCATCCCAGTTGATTGTCCATACGTCAAAGATATTGCAAGGGTGTGCCTATCGATTGGCTTCAGAATCTATGGGGTCCGAGGATGGGGAGGCTGTTCCCTTTGTCGAAGAGGTGCCAGAGCGCCCTAACCCAGTCACGCAAGACGAAATGGATGCCGGGTCGATCGAGCTTTTCTGATTTTCATTCATTTTTCCCTATACTGAATTTGCCGGAGCCTTAAATGCCTTTAATTCTCGCTGTTGATGACTCTCCTTCTATGCGTAAGATGGTGTCCTTTACGCTTACGGGCGCAGGTTACCAAGTGGTCGAGGCAGTAGATGGTCAGGATGCGTACGAAAAAGCGCAAGGGCAGCACTTTGACTTGGTGTTGACTGACCAAAATATGCCGCGATTGGACGGCTTGGGGTTGACGCGTAAGTTGCGCGATCATCCTCAGTTTAAGACAACCCCCATTCTGATGCTCACCACCGAGTCCAGTGATCTTATGAAGCAGGCTGGTCGGGCGGCGGGAGCTACCGGATGGCTAGTTAAACCGTTTGACCCAGCGAGATTGCTTGAGGTCATAAAGAAGGTAATTCGTTAACACGGGAACGAGAGTTTCTTGGAACAATGTAGGAGTTGTGCATGGCTGAAACACATCAGGATAGCGGCGGACCAGGTGGGGACATTGATCTAAGCCAGTTCTATCAGATTTTCTTTGAGGAGGCGGGCGAGAACCTCGATCTGATGGAGCAGATGTTACTCAATTTGAATCTTGAGACGGCGGACGATGAAGAGTTGAATGGGATTTTTCGATGTGCACATTCGGTTAAAGGAGGTGCAGCAACATTCGGATTCGCTGATGTCGCGGAACTCACTCATAAGATGGAGTCCTTGTTGGATCGTTTGCGTCGGCATGAGATTCAGCCCAATGCCGCCATGGTTGACGTGCTACTGGAGTCCGCAGACGCTTCACGTAGCTTGTTGGCGCGACACCAGGCGGGGGGTGAAGGAGATGCGTTGCCTACGGCAGACCTTGTGCGACGCATTGGCGAGTTGGCAGCAGGTAGTGCTGTGGTAGTGCAGTCAGTTCCCGCCGTAAGCGTTCCCACACCGCCACTTTCTGCTTCAGTTAAAGCTGAGAATGAGGTGAAAGCAGCAGTGGATAGGTCCAATAGGATCTTGGAAATACGCATGGGGCCACTGGAACATCCAGAGCAGGCAGATGCAGTTCAAGAGTTGTTCCGGGACATTCCGGGTTTGGGCTCGGTTGCCGTTGTGCCCAGTGAGGTCAGTAACGTAAGAGTTTTCTCCGTGGCTACGGCCTCGTCAAATGAAGACTTGCTGGACCTTTTTGCCTTTCACGTTTCCAGAGAACATATCGAGATTAAGGAAATCGAGGCTGCTCCCACCGGCTCGGATCACGCTGACTTTGGGTTGTTCGAGCCCAGCGGCGGTGCCGAGACTTCATCGCAATATGCAGACGACCCCCCCCCTGGCGCTCCGTTGGCTCCACTGCCAGGCTTTGGATTTTTTGACGGCTCGCCTGGGGCACCGGTCCAGGCGAGTGCGGTTGCACCCTCTGTTGCAAGAGGCGGTGTGGATGCCAATGCATCGTCAAAAGCTCCGGCAAAGACATCCACTGGGAGTGCCGCACCACAGCCAGAGGCTGCCACTATCCGGGTGGCGATAAGTAAAGTCGATCAGTTGATTAACTTGGTGGGTGAATTGGTGATTACACAGGCAATGTTGGCACAGAACAGCAGGGCACTCGATCCTGCGATTTACCAACAGTTATTAACTGGACTGGCGGACCTCGACCGAAATACGCGCGATCTACAAGAATCCGTGATGTCGATTCGCATGATTCCAATGTCAATCGTTTTTAGTCGTTTCCCAAGGATGCTGAGAGATTTGGCGGGGAAGCTAGGTAAAAAGGTCGAATTCGTTACACAAGGTGAGGCCACAGAGTTGGACAAAGGTTTGGTGGAAAAGATTACCGATCCTTTGACGCATTTGGTCCGTAATAGTTGCGACCATGGCGTTGAGATGCCTGCTCAGCGTTTGGCGGCAGGCAAGCCTGAAACTGGAACCATTACCCTTTCCGCATCGCATCAAGGCGGCTCGATTGTGATTGAAGTCCGAGACGACGGTAGAGGTTTGTCTCGAGAGAAGATTTTGAACAAGGCGCGTGAGCGTGGATTGGATGTTTCTGATCAGATGTCTGATGCAGATGTGTGGGGTTTGATATTTGCCCCAGGATTCTCAACCGCTGAGGTTGTCACTGATGTTTCTGGGCGTGGGGTCGGGATGGACGTGGTGAAGAAGAATATTGCCGCGTTGAATGGGACGGTGGAGATAGATTCGGCAGAAGGCTACGGAATGAAAGTTTCTGTTCGATTACCGTTGACGCTGGCGATCATGGATGGGATGTCGGTGGGTGTCGGCGAGGAGGTTTACATACTGCCATTGTCATCGGTTGTAGAGTCGTTCCAGGTGAAAGCCGATGCTGTGAGCACAGTTGGGCAGGGCGCGCAATTGGTGAAGGTGCGTGATGAATATATGCCGGTAATCGAATTGGAGAAAGTGTTTCAGGTGCCGCGATTTGATTTTGAGAAGTCGTGTGACATCATGGTGGTCGTTGAAGCGGATGGTAGTCGGGTTGCGTTGTTGGTTGACGAACTCTTAGGCCAGCAGCAAGTGGTCGTGAAAAACTTGGAATCCAACTATCGCAAAGTTCCAAACGTGTCGGGCGCAACAATTTTGGGCGACGGGAAAGTTGCCCTGATTCTAGACACTGGCGCATTGGTTCGTCGCTCGCGACACTAATACCGAGAAAGTTCAAGGAGCACAGGCATGGGCGTGATGGAAAAAGCTGAAGATCTCACATCGTCAGGGGCAAGGGAATACTTGACCTTTCGCTTAGATCAAGAAGAGTATGGCATTGATATTCTGAAGGTTCAAGAGATACGAGGGTATGAGCCGCCGACAAGGGTTGCGAACGCACCAGATTTCATCAAAGGTGTAGTCAATTTGCGCGGGACCATCGTTCCCATAGTCGATATGCGTTTGAAGTTTGGTTGCTCTAAGGCGGAGTACAACGCGTTCACGGTAGTTATTGTCTTGAACCTAAGGAGCCGGATTGTCGGAATAGTCGTGGACTCAGTCAGCGATGTAATGGAACTGCCGCCAGATAGCCTTAAGGTGGCGCCAGATATCGACAGTGTGATCGATAGCGAGGCGGTCATCGGGTTGGGGTCTCTTGGGGATAGGATGTTGATACTTTTGGATATTGAGCGATTGATGACGGCGCCGGATATGGGGCTTGTGAGTGTTTCGGAGTAGGTGGTCGCCGTTCGGCTAACTTTGCCAAGTGGTCATTCAAGGATGCAGTCTAATTCGCGCACAGTTGACCTAAGGAACTCTGCCAAACCTAGGGGAGATGCGAGCGCCGATGGCATACAAGATCGCGAGTTCGCGTGGACGGATCAGGATTTCGACCGTGTTCAAGCGCTGATTTACAAGAAGGCAGGCATCAGCCTGCACGACGGCAAGCATGCTATGGTTTACAGCCGCCTTTCTAGGCGGCTAAGAGACACAGGCTACCAAAGTTTTCATGATTACTTGTCATGGCTCGAGTCAACTGATGGCCCTGAGTGGCAGGAGTTCGTCAATGCCTTGACGACCAATTTGACATCGTTTTTCCGGGAGCAGCATCATTTCCAAATACTTTCCGATTTTTTGAGCCAAAAGTCTTTAGGCACTCCCTGGAGGGTTTGGTGTAGTGCCGCGTCAACTGGTGAGGAGCCCTATTCTATCGTGATGACGGCAATTGATGCGCTTGGTGCAAGGTCAAACTTCTCGCTGGTTGCAAGTGACATTGATTCCAAGGTTCTGGCTGCTGCAGCGCAGGGGGTTTATCGCCTTGACGGAATGAAAGGGGTTGATTCTGACCGTATGCAGCGATTCTTTTTGCGTGGAAAGGGTGCCAACAGCGGCATGGTTAGGGTGAAGCCCGATTTGGTAAATCGGATTCAGTTCTTGATGGTCAACCTGATTCGTGACGATTGGCCTTTTAGAGAACCTTTCGATGTGGTGTTCTGTAGGAATGTCATGATCTATTTTGATGCACCTACGCAGCGAGGAGTGCTGGAGCGGATACATAAGGTTATGAGGCCAGGTGGATTACTCTTTGTGGGACACGCCGAAAATTTCAGTGATTCTCGCGATTTGTTTGTGTTGAAGGGGAAGACAGTTTATGAGCGCCGTTAATTGGGCTGTTTGCGTTGCCGCGTTGCACGCAATAACTCTATGAACTCGTCACAATCTGGTGCGGGGGTCTTCGTTGGCAAAGGAGCGAGTCCCATGCCGCAGCCGAAAACGTTAGCGAACGGACGCGTTTCTAGAGTCGATCAACTTAAAGCGCGCCAGCGAAAACCTGGAGAGGCTTCCTTTTTTTACGCTGATCACCACTTCCAGTACGATGCGGTAAAGGTCCTGCCAGGTGAGTATTATGTTTCTAACGAGGATCTCGTTGTGATGACGGTTCTTGGCTCGTGTATCGCCGCTTGTATATGGGACGGTAAGGCCCGCACTGGCGGCATGAACCACTTCATGCTTCCTGATGGGGACACTGCAGACGGTTCAGGACGTTATGGATCCTACGCTATGGAGTTGTTGATCAACGAGATGCTGAAGCTTGGAGCACGTAGAGAAACGATGCAAGCCAAAGTTTTCGGTGGGGCGCAGGTCATGGCAGGGTTCACCACCATGAATGTTGGAGAACGAAATACCCAATTCGTACTCGACTACTTGGCTACTGAAAGGATCCCGATTGTTTCGCAAGATGTGCTCGATATTCATCCTCGAAAGGTCTGTTTTTTCCCGGTAACCGGGAAAGCGTTGGTTAAGCGGCTGGCGCACGCTCACCCCGAGACACTGGCGGTCGAAGAAAGACGCGGGAATGCTGCTTCTGTGGCTAAATCCACGGCTGGCGGTTCTGTGGATTTGTTTTGAGGCTGAAGTTTGAAAAAAATTCGCGTTGTCGTTGTTGACGATTCTGCCTTGGTACGCAGCCTTCTCTCAGAAATCATCAACAGAGAAAGAGATATGGAGTGCGTCGGCGCAGCTAACGACCCGTTGATCGCCCGAGAGATGATTCGGGAGCTTGATCCCGATGTAATAACATTGGACATCGAGATGCCCAAGATGGACGGAATTGATTTTTTGGGTCGATTAATGCGACTTCGGCCAATGCCCGTGGTGATGATCTCTACTTTGACGGAGCGGGGGGCGGATGTAACGATGCGTGCCCTTGAGTTGGGCGCTGTAGATTTCGTCGCTAAGCCCAGAATGGGCATTGCCGACGGAATAAAAGAACTTGCTGATCAGATCGTGGAGAAGATTCGTATTGCCGCAGGGGCGCACATTCGGCGCCTGACAGCGCTGCCAAATTTGGAAGTGCCCCAGTTGGGAGCACTAAGCAGGCACGATTTCACAGTTAGCGGTCGGATATCAACTGAAAAGCTCATTTGCATTGGTGCTTCTACAGGTGGGACTGAGGCGATCAAGGAAATCTTGGTGAATATGCCGGCAAATTCGCCCGGAATTGTGATCACTCAGCACATGCCCCCCGGATTTACGACGAGTTTTGCTGCACGCTTGGATAGTTTATGTCAGATCACCGTTCGGGAGGCTGCGAGCGGCGATCGAGTACTGCCTGGCCATGCGTACATAGCGCCTGGTGGGAAGCAGTTTCGCATTGACAAGAGCGGAGCCAACTACATTTGTGTGGTTGAGGACGGAGAGCTCGTTAACAGGCATAAACCCTCAGTTGAGGTTCTTTTCAGGTCGGTTGCCAAGGTCGTCGGACGCAACGCGTTCGGGGTCATGCTCACTGGCATGGGTAATGATGGAGCCAGTGCCATGAAAGAAATGCGTGACGCAGGCAGTTATAACTTTGTCCAAGACGAGGCAAGTTGTATTGTTTTCGGCATGCCTCGGGAAGCCATTCTCCATGGGGCTGCGGATGAGGTGTTGCCGCTTTCAAGTATTGCGTCGGCGCTTTTGAGTAAGTTGAGCGGACTGACCGACAGATACAGGGTTTAGAAGCTTCATTCTTTTCTGGTTGATTCGCCGGGCTCATGCCTGGTATGAAAAAAACTTCCGATTCTCTTTGACATCCAGATCAAAACTGTGTCATAATTCAAGGCTTCGCTGATCACAGCCAAGCAAGCGGGTGGAGCTAAACTGTTCTGTCTGGATCATTAAAAATTTACAGCCGATAAGCGTGGGCGTTTGAAGGCGATTGCCAAGTTCTTCGGAACTAAGTCGTAACTGGCTTACAAACGCTCATGAAGTAAAAAAGATGTGATATTCGTCAAAGAAAATCACGTCGATTCCAATTTATGA
>CAIPGC010000075.1 GCA_903864505.1 uncultured beta proteobacterium
CAGCTACTGCGTGGTGCCCTACACCCGAGGGGAAGAGGTAAGCCGGCCGTTTGAAGATGTCCTGGTGGAAATTGCCGGGCTGGCGGATCAGGGAGTCAAAGAGGTCAACCTGCTGGGCCAGAACGTGAACGCCTGGCGCGCACCCATGGGTGACACGTCCGACGTGGCCGACTTCGCCACCCTGCTCGAATACGTGTCCGACATCCCGGGCATTGAGCGCATCCGCTACACCACCAGCCACCCCAACGAATTCACGCCGGCACTAATTGCAGCGTACGACAAATTGCCAAAGTTGGTGAGTCACCTGCACTTGCCGGTGCAGCACGGCAGCGACAAGATTCTGATGGCAATGAAGCGCGGCTACACCGCCATGGAATACAAATCGACGGTTCGCAAACTGCGCACGATCCGGCCGGACATGGCCATAAGCTCCGACTTCATCGTCGGCTTTCCCGGCGAGACCGAGGACGATTTTGGCAAGATGATGAAACTCATCGACGACATTGGTTTTGACAATTCTTTTAGCTTCATCTTCAGCCCCCGCCCCGGCACACCCGCCGCCAACCTCGCCGACGACACGCCGCACGATGTGAAACTGCGCCGACTGCAGCACCTGCAAGCCACCATCAACGCCAGCATGGCCCGTATCAGCGACAGCCGTGTCAGCACCGTGCAGCGCATTCTGGTCGAAGGTGTGTCCAAACGCGACAGCGGTGAACTGATGGGGCGCACCGAGTGCAACCGCGTGGTCAACTTCGCCGGTCAGCCCCGACTGGTGGGGCAGATGGTCGACGTGAAGATTACCGAAACGCGCACCTACACCCTGCGCGGTGAGGTGCTGCTGCGGGACACCGCCACTGCTTAGATGCTATTTGATTGATAGCTGTATGCGCTTGTTTGACGAGGGCTAGAAGGCCATTGCTGCCATAATTTGTGCACATCGGGTGACACGGCTTGCGCTCTCCGGCTCACGCTCGCCGTCATGCTCGCGGGCACACCGGCATTGGCTCGTCAACCTGATTGCTTGCACGCTGGCTCTGTGGCAACGGCGAATGGAGCCTGCGCTCGCAAGCCCCACCACCCGCTGCGGGAAGTACTGGCGCACAACGATACCTAAAAACCCTGTGTGTTGTTTGAACGGACCGTGCAACGGTGTGGGAACGCCTTCAATGGGTAGATTGCGGGCGCACAACTACTCAAAATTACCGCCCTTTAGCGGTCACTGAATTCTGGTTGGCTAAGTGACTTATGTCGCTTTCGTTCTGACAGAATCGAACTGCATTGCGCCCGGAATTTTTGGCTTCGTACATCGCCAGATCAGCGCGCTTAAGAACTTCTTCGCCTGTTTTTTCCACTCCAAGAAATATCGTTACACCGATGCTGCCTGTGCATCGGTGCTCGATCGCATGCGGCACACCTGAGTCGCCTGCGACAAGATGGAAGACATACGGGCTGGCAATTGAAGTGCGATTTTTTTTAACCACTAGATCAGCCTGAACGTGTGCGTTGTCTTTATCGGCAGCGAGTTCGTTTAGCAGCACGACAAACTCGTCGCCGCCAAAACGTGCCACAGTGTCAATCTGACGCACACAGCTCTTTAGCCGCTTCGCAACCTCGGCCAGCAACAAGTCACCCGCGCCATGGCCGTGCTGGTCATTGATACTACTTCGCATTCAATGATATAGATGTGATCCAATTGAAACCGGTAAGGCTCTGCATCCGGTCGTGGTCTGATTCGAGTAGCCGCAAGCCTTTACTGAGCGCTTTATCTGCGGCCTCCAGACTGGCAAACACGGTGTTGCCGATGCAGTCTTCGCGCAGTGCATCCCAAATGTGCTCGGCTGGATTGATCTCTGGGCTGTAGGGTGGTAACAAGACCAGTCGCATATTCTTCGGAACATCGAGTTCCTGGGCGATATGCCAGCCCGCTTGATCCATCACCATGACGATGTATTCATCGGGATGGCGTTGCGAGACGGTGGACAAAAACATGGACATCGTGTGCGCGTTCACCCACGGAAGAATCAGACTATCCATTACTCCATCGTGCGGACTGACCGCTGCGAAGGCGTAGCTGAATTTGCGCAGGAGTCGAGCGCCGACCACCGGACGTACTCCCGAAGGCGCCCAGCAACGCCTTGGCTTACCCAAAAGTCCAAAGCGTCCCTCGTCCTGGAACATCAGGCGCACGCTGCGACCCTGCTTAGCTTGGCGCAATACCTCTTGGCGTGCCAGTGTGCGGAGTTTTTTTAAAGGCGTCTTGCGCTTGCACATCGGCCTTTGGGTGACGCGGTCGGGGAACGACTTTGCGCCAACCATGGCGCCCCAGCATTCGGTAGACGGTGGACGATGCCACCGAACCACCTACCTTCTTCTCCATCGCCTGCTTGATCTCGCTGACATGCAGCAGTCCGCCAGTCTGGGCCTTCTGCGTGAACGGGGCCAGTAACCGCTCTTCTTCTACTGGACTCAAGTGCTGATGATGTCGACCACCGCGCCCGCCCATGTCAAACAGTGCATCCCCTTCTTTTGCCCAGCGGGAGTGAATGACGTGAACGGTGGCAGTTGACCAGCCCAGCAGTTGGGCTATCTGAGATGCGGTGCTTCCCAATGTGGCGCGAATGAGAACGCACTGAATTCGTTGGTACTCGGCGTGGCTACTGGCTCGCTTGAGCCTGTCCGCCAAAGCCGCAATCGTCGGCTTGTCGCAAGAGATCAGAGTCTTCATGTCCAACTCCACAAAGTCTAGACACCATCATAATATCTAATTCATTGAACGCCAAGTGGTATGAGTGGTTTGAAGTTGTCCAGGTCCAGAAACATAAGAGCGCCATAGCTGCCGCTGCGTTCGCCCGACAGCATGGACTGGGTCAGACGGTCTTTCAGGAGCATCCGGTTCGCCAAGCCGGTCAGCTGATCGTAATAAGCCAGTTCGCGTACCCGTTCTTCAGCGCGTTTACGCTCACTGATATCGCGCGTCACACCGAGTATTTCAATAACAGCGCCATCCGCGCCCAGAATGGGTTGAGCCATCACTTCAGTCCATACCGTCGAGCCGTCTTTGCAGCGGTATTCAAGCTCACACCGAAAACTTTGCGAGGGTCGACCAGCCGCCAAGTCGGTGTGCAATTGTGTGAAATACCCCAGCGATACTGCCTGAGAGTCGGGCGTGAGAATCTCTTCTGTCGTCTGTTGCATCGCCTCGGTTGGGGTGAAGCCGCGCATTGCCTCTACGGATGGGCTGACGTAGGTGATCGTGCCGTCGGGCGCCATGGTCCAGATTACATCTTTGGCGTTGTCCGTCACAAGCCGGTGTCGCTTCTCGCTGATACGCAAGGCTTCCTCGGACAGCTTGCGCTCCACTTCGTGGATGGCAAAAAGATGATCGTAAGCTCGTTGCCGTTTTTGATAAAGATAGAGTACAGAGCTTGCAATCAGGACCAACAGACAAAATCCTCCCGCCTGTGCGTAGGCGTCAGCGCGCCAAACTGCAAAAATTGTCGGTTGATCACGGCTCACTGCGAACACAAAAGGCCTATTTAAGGTGAGGCCACTTGTCTCTACGGTCCTCTGGTGCATCATGCGCTCATCGCCGGTTGCGTAGACGGTACCGGTGAATAAACTGGATATCTGACCACTGTCTTGATGACGGGTGAAGAAAGTTCCTGGTTTTGCGATATTCATGCCATCCACCCCGGGCAGGGGCGGCGAGTTCACAAAAACCGTGCCATTGCTATGGATGATGGATGCCCGCACGTCTGGTTCGTAGCGTATAGAGTCCAGCAGCGTACTGAAATACTCCGGATCCAGGGTCGCCCCGATAACTCCGGAAAACGCACCGCGCTCATCTATGATCGCCATCGACAAGTTGACGGCAAAGACCCCGAGCACTGTTTTGAACGGTGGCGAAACATAAAGCGTAGCTGGATTACCTTCCTGCTGCGCAACGCGGAAATACTCCCGCTCGCGGAAGTTGCGCCCGATGAGTTCCTCACGATTGCTGGCGCTCACCGTGCCTGTTGCATCAAGCATGAGCAGGGTGCGCACCCCCGGCATGACGTTGCTCATTGATTCCAGGCGGTGATTGACCAAAGCAACGCCTTCCTTTTGCGCGCTTAGGTAGGGCAAATCGCTGCGAATCGACTTCAGCATGTTACTTGTCGAGCGCAGTTGGTCGCGGAGGTTAGCCTCGACGATCTTGCCATAGCTTGCCAGACGCACGCGCTCCCCGGCGTCGGTGGCGCGCAAGTCTGCGTAGAGATGTGCGCCTGTTCCGCCGCCAACCAGCAGCAATACTGCTGCGAGCAATAACCATTGAGCAAAAGGCGACCTCACACTCAATCGTTGCTTCATGCTCATGGATGGCATTCATGGGGGGCAAGCCGAACGGCAGAGGAATGAACATCTTCTTGGAATGTGCGCCCGCAGCCGCCTGCGCTGGCGATGCGAATGTTCGAGAACACGCCACCCATCAGACCCAAGCCTGCCGCACCAGCCAGAAGAGACCGGCGCAGGATACTTCCAAGATATTTGCTCATATTTCGCTCCCTTTTTGACGACCCTTGCAAGGGGTGCCTGCCACTTTTGGTTGCCAATGAGATGGCACACCCGGTTTATGGCAATTTTGGAAATCAATTTGCGCCTACTTCGTCGCCGCCACCAGGGTACTTACCCTGATGCGAATGTGAACATGGGAAACGCTTCTAGACATAGGCGCAATGCGGAAATGCAGAGCAATACGGAATGGGACCTTTCAATCGGCTGCGAACGATGTCTGGTTGGCACGCCAACATATGAAACTGAACTTCCAGCAAGCTGTCGGTGGTTACGGACTCTTAACGCTGCAAACCGGCGTCCTTAACAGACTGACACCGGTAATACAAAGTCTCGATTTGCTTGCTGAGGCACTAGTTGATGCTTTGCTCAAAAAGTCGTCAAACTCCACCGCCTACCTTGTGTTGCACCGTTCGACAGGCTCCAATGTCGCTCAAAAACAGAACACAAGTGAATAGAATGGCAGATGGCATTCACTCTGTCACACTGCCAATCACCATGAATTTGCCGGGAATATTTCGCTTGATGCAGGGAATTGCCTTGTTGGCAGCAATCTGCATAGCGCCTTCTCAGGCCCAACAAGGGCGCCGTATCGCGTTGGTCATTGGGAATGGAAGCTATATTTATTCCGATCGCCTTCCGAAGCTGGCCAATCCAACGAATGACGCGCAGGATATTGCGGCCGCATTGCGTGGTTTCGGCTTTGAAGTCATTGAGCGAACCAATCTCACGCTAGAAGGCATGAACCAAAGCATTGCCGAATTCGGCAGCAAAATTGGTGGCAGCGAGGCTGCATTGTTCTACTTTGCAGGTCACGGCCTGCAGGTAAAGAATCAAAACTTCCTGATGCCAGTGAGTGCGAAGGTAGAAAGTGAAGCCGTAATACCCTACCAAGGCTTGAACATGAATCAGGTGCTGGACGAAATGGACAACGGCAATAGCGGCATCAACATTGTGATATTGGACGCATGCCGCAATAACCCGATAAGTGGCAAGTTCAGGTCTGGTAATTCGCGAGGTTTGGCCAGCCCAGGTAGCTCTCCAAGAGCAACTGTCATCGTCTATGCAACCGACCCAGGAAACGTGGCGTCTGACGGCGAAGGACGTAACGGTCTGTTTACCGCCGGATTGCTGACCGCGTTCAGTGGAAACAACCTCAGTCTAGACGAGGTTCTGACCGTTGCAAGCGCGGAAGTCGAGCGCAATAGTGGACATACGCAGTCCCCCTATGTCAACGGCCCCAAAACAGTACAGAAAAACTTTTACTTTCGAGGCCGCTCTACGACTGGTCAACTACAGGTGCATGCGTCGTCGCCGGGTGCGCCCGTGAGCGAACAAAAACTTGGCACTACGGTGTCGACTCCACTTGTCGAGCACCCGTTGGGAAAGATTCCAAGGCAGCCAAGTGGAAGTGATCGATGTGCGCAGTTGTTAAGCAAGTCGTCGCTGGGAGAACCCCTTTCAGCTACCGAAAAGCAAGAAATGAGTAAGTCATGCCGTTAAATGGATTCTTTGGAATATTGCGACCAATTCTTTTCCCTTTGGCGTTAGTTTTATCTGTTGGGCTCACAGGTTGCCTAGCAACAACTGCGCCCCCATCAGTTGAGCGGCCCGCGACACTATCCGATGACGCCCTGATTGAGCAGGGCATTCAATACGCCGTAAGCGACTTGCTGGCGCAAGCATTGAAGACGCCAGGCTTTCAGACGCCACCAAAGAGCGCTTTGGAGCAGTTGTTGGCAACAAACAAACCGGTTGTCAAAAGCGTGGTGGTAATTGATAACTCGGTTGACGGCATATCGGGGCAGCAAACTGCCGCTACGCGAATGCTGGACGAACGGCTTCTAGCTCAACTCAGTGCCCGACTTGACAAGCACGAAGTTGCTCCAATCAAACCAGATATTCTCAAGACTGCAAACTTCCTAGTCACAGGGACACTAGCTCAAGCGATTCCGGGTGATGGGCGCAGCGGGTTCAAGCTCAACGTGGCGCTCACTGATCTGCGCTCCGGTTTCGTGATTGCACAAGCGGTGGCACGGGTGCGTCCGAACGGAGTAGATGCGACGCCAACTAAGTTCTTCCGGGATAGTCCCGCCATTTCCATGGATAGAGCGACTGAAGGTAAGGTCAAGACAGCGCAATCGGAAGCGGGAGCCGAAGCGGACAGCCTGTATCTTTCACGTCTGCCGATAGATGCATTGATTGCTGCGGCAGACCAGCACTTTGAAGCCGGCCAATACGATGAGGCCTTAAGCCTATATTCCGCGGTGTCTACGCAGCCGGAGGGGCAACGACTGCATGTATTGAACGGTGTGTACCTATGTGAAATCCAGTTGGGACACCAAGAAGCCGCGGAGACAGCGTTTGGTCGCATTGTTTCGCTGGGATTGGCGATCAATAACCTGTCAGTAAAACTTCTATTCAAACCGGGTTCTACCGAGTTGATTGCTGATCCAAAAATAAGCGCTTCGTATGTAATGTGGCTGCGCCAGATCGCACGCGCGACTGTGTCTTCAAAACTCTGCCTTAACATAGTGGGGCATACCAGCAAAACCGGTTCGGAACAAGTCAACGACCGACTGTCACTGCAAAGGGCTGCTGCCATTCAACGCAGTTTTGAGCTAGGCACTCCAGGTATTGCCGGAAAGCTGCTACCCGTCGGCATGGGATTTCGTGAAAATATCGTTGGCACTGGCACTGATGACATGCGCGACGCACTGGACAGACGGGTGGAATTCAAAGTGCGGCCATGCTAATTTTGTTTCGTACTGACTGATTTCGCTGAACGGGACACCAATTTCGCCGCGCTTGACCCTCCTGAAAGCGGCCACACACCAAAGTCGGCTCCCGTTAAGGTTTGTAGGACGCCCTCCCGCGCTGGCGCGCCAAAACTAATCCGATCGCCGTGAAGGGCGGGCGTCGTATAAACCTTAACGATGGCAGACGTTTGAGCAGAGTTGGACGGACCGTCACCAATGACTCTTTCTGGAGGTTCAATCATCGCGCCGCTGTCGATTCAAGCGGCGC
>CAIPGC010000076.1 GCA_903864505.1 uncultured beta proteobacterium
CGACGGAGGCCAACGAACGGATCGTTTCGCCATGTGGTACCACCCACTATTTTTGGCCCCGAAATTTGCACGTCAAACAGTGAGTCTCCAAGGACAACAACCAGCTACGCTCAGTGGGTGGTTGTTGGATGGACTAGCCGACGCTCCAGGTAAGCGAATGAAGCTGTTCTTGAACCTCTGGATGAATGCGAATGACTCCGCCACTGTCCACGAAGACACACCCATAGGCATTGCCGCTGTCGGTCAGCAGGCTTGCAACCGCGCCATATGGATTCTTTGATTGCGTGACGCTAGAGACTTGCAAAACGAGTTCGTCGCGATTGATCCCATCATGCGCTTGGGCAACCAGCCCGATGATCTTGTGCACGTTCAAGTCAGGCTTGCGCGACCACTCTGCAATCCGAACTGCAAGTACCCGGCGCTTCTCTTTGGATGTCCTGTCATTCACAGTTCGTGAAGATGTCGAGACCGCAGAGGGAGTCCTGGCGTTTAAGGTATCGGGCAGCGGCTCCCGCCAATTGGATGGATAGAACTCGGGTTTCACGGGTGGCTGCATCCCCTCTGGATACCATCCATACAGTTCAAACGCCCGGTACTGGAGCGCCTCTTGTACCTCGATGGCGTGGTCGGACAGGCCTGCCAATGCACGAGGTAACAAAACGATGTTGGCGACCGCTGTGTGATAGCGCTCGTCGTAACATGTGCGAGGCCAGATATGGCAGACCTCAAACCCCTCCGCAGACTTACCGAGTCCGGCTGCACGCTTAATTGCACCATTGGCGTAGCTGTTGTCGTCGAACCGCACACCATCGACAATCTGACCTCGTTTCTCGCCCTGGCCCCGGGCTCGCCGAACACTTGGGAATATGGCTGCAGAACCGGTATCGCGAACAAGACGGTTGTGGAACTCAGGATTCACCCACAAGCCGGTGTCTGCAACCAGAAGTGAAAGGTGAATGTTGTGCCGTTTTACGGCCTCAAGCAGCAACTCCGAGGCAACTAATTTGGGTCTGTTGATGCTCATGGTTCGTTTCAGCTTCGTTTGAATGTACCCCTTACTACCAATCCAAATTCTATCCAGCGACTTGTTTCAGACCCGCCGCCGTCGCTTTCGCGCCATGAAGACGCAGCGCGGCCACCAGCTCCGCTACTGTGTACGGCGGCTTTGTCAGGTCACTGATCGACTTTGCAATAGCCTGACTGACTCTGGCTGGCGCGGCATCAAATAGGCGGTCAACGAACGCACCGGCCTTGAAGACCTCGACACCAAGTTTGCGGGTGTCGGCAACGGCCAGATGTTTGGTGTTGTCGGAAACGATCATGACCTTGTGCAGTGCCGGGTCATCTTCTTCATCGAGTCCGTTAACCATGACCAAGGCGGCGGCGATCAGGTGCCGGTCGTTGTCATTGACCCGAGCCGGAACGCAGTCCATGAAAGCGGTGCCGTCATACCCGGTAATCAGATGCCCATTGTTGGTGGCCCGTTGAAACGCCTTGAGCCGTTTTGCACCTGACTTCGATGCGTCTGGATGCACTTGCGGCCAGTTGCGCAGGAACTCA
>CAIPGC010000077.1 GCA_903864505.1 uncultured beta proteobacterium
ATGAATACGGTCATCCCCACCGGCGCGGCACGCTCCATTGGCAGCATCCTGATCGAGTCAGGTCGCCTGAGCAGCACGGACGCCAACCGTATCGCAGAGCACCAGCAACAGCACGGTCTTCAATTTGGCGATGCCGCCATTGCACTGAAGCTGCTTACCAAAGAAGACATCGACTATGCCCTGGCCAAGCAATTTGACTACGCCTACCTGAACAATCAGGACAGCAGCCTCAGTTCTCAGCTGGTCGCAGCCTACAAACCCTTTAGCAGGATCGGCGAAAGCCTGCGCGCCGTGCGCAGCCAGCTGATGCTGCGCTGGCTTAACGCGGACGCCGCCCGTAAGGTCATCGCGGTGGTCAGCCCCGGCAAGGGCGAGGGCCGCAGCTTTATTGCCGCCAACCTGGCCATCGTGTTCGCCCAGCAAGGCCAGCGCACCCTGCTGCTTGACGCCGACCTGCGCGCCGGACCCACCAGCGGGCAGCATTCCCTGTTCAAACTGGGTAAGAGCAAGGGCTTGTCTGGCATTCTGGCTGATCGCGCGGGCCTTGAAGTCGCCCTGCCCGTGCCCAGCCTACCGGGCCTGACCGTGCTGCCCGTCGGCGCTGTGCCACCCAACCCGCAGGAGCTTTTGGGGCGCCCGGAGTTTCGCGAACTATTGGTTAAGGCTTCGCAACAGTTTGACGTGATCATCATCGACACACCTGCAGGAGACGATTTTGCCGATGCAGAAATCATCGCTGCCCGCGCCGGTGCCGCCCTCGTGGTGGCACGAAAAAATCAAAGCTTGATGCCCAACGTGGCGCTACTCGCACGGCGTCTACAAGTTGGAGGCGTAACGCTGGTGGGCTCAGTACTGAATGATGGCTAAGCCCTCGCCATTGCAGCCCGCCAACGAACCCGTCGTTTCGAGCGAAGCGCGGCAAACCATCGCCACTTGTCATGCCGGACCCGATCCGGCATCCATGCCCCTTGTCAACTGGCTCCCCATCATTCTGGGCCTGGCCGTCTTGTATCTCCCCAGCCTCTACGACCTGTTCACCGGCATCTGGAGCCAGGACGAACAAATGCATGGCCCCATCGTGCTGAGCATCAGTGTGTGGCTGCTTTACCGCAACTGGATAGCCATGGAGCAAGCCGGGCATGGCCAGCAAGTAAGCACGTGGGGCTGGCCCTTCTTCATCGTCGGCCTGATCCTGTATGCGCTGGGTCGTTCGCAAGACATTTTGTTGTTTGAAATTGGCTCGGCGATCTGGCTCTTGGTCGGCCTGCTTCTGCTACAACGCGGGACGGCTGCGCTCAAGGCCCAGTGGTTTGCGCTATTCTTCATGCTGTTCATGGTGCCCTTGCCGGGCGCGGTGGTGGACACTGTAACCATGCCCATGAAGATGGCCGTATCTTATGTGGCTGAGCACGTGCTTTATTGGGCAGGTTACCCGATTGGCCGCAACGGGGTGATTCTGCAGATTGGCCAATACATGCTGCTTGTAGCCGATGCCTGTGCCGGCTTGCATACCTTGCTAACGTTGGAGGCTCTGGGCCTGCTTTACCTGAACATCGTGCGGCGCGACTCATTCTTTAGAAACGTCGGCCTGGCTGTTCTGATCGTACCCATTTCATTTACTGCCAACGTTATCCGGGTGATGACGCTGAGTCTCATTACTTACCACTTTGGCGATGCTGCTGGCCAAGGTTTCTTACATGGCTTTGCGGGCATGGTTCTGTTCATGAGTGCGCTGGTTCTGATCATTGGTTTTGACTCCGCCTTGCAGGCCTTTGAGGCCTATCGCGATCAGCGCAAATCAGGTGTCGGATAGGTTGCTCTGCGGATGAAGCCCCATTTCAAAGGCGCAATACTGATGGTGTTCATGCTGGCATCGGCCGGGCTGACGCTAGTAATCAAGCCGACACACCGACTTGCCGATCAAAAGCCATCCGTCACTCTTGAAAAGATGATCCCAACGTCATTTGGAAATTGGCGCGAGATCCAACAAAGCACGCAGCAAATAGTAAATCCCCAAGAACAGCAGATGCTGAATGAACTTTACAGTCAGACTCTGTCAAAGACATTCATCAATCCAGCCGGATACCGTGTCATGCTGTCTGTTGCCTATGGGGGTGACCAATCACGCGACCTTGGCGTTCACCGCCCCGAAGTTTGCTACGTCGCGCAAGGGTTCCAGCTCTTGAGCAAGGAAAAAGTGTTGCTCCAGATCGGCGACATAAAAGTCCCCGCCATGCGCATGCAAACGCGCCTGGGTTCGCGCAATGAGCCAGTAACCTACTGGATTCGTGTTGGCGACAGAATTGTGCGCGGCAATATTGAGCTCGGTTTTGCGAGGCTGTTTTATGGCGTGCAGGGGCAAATTGCAGACGGCTTGCTGTTCCGTGTGTCCAGTATCGATACAGATTCAACCACCGCATTTGTCATTCAAGAGAAGTTCGCCAGCGATCTGGCAAACGCGGTGCAGGAAGCCGACAGACCTTCAATTTTGGGCGCTGCACGCCTCCTCTCCAAACAATGAAGAAAGCCACTCGTATCGCTGCCACATTGAGTGTCATCCAGACACCTGATTCAATCGAAGGCGCACGATGAGAATCGGGGCGCGTCAAGTCGCAACCAGCAGTGTGGTCCTACTCTTGGAAAATCTGGTTCGATTGACGATGGTCGCCGCCGTCTCGTTCTGGATTGCACGGGAGTTGGGACCGGGCCAGTTCGGCATTCTCAACTTTGCTTCTGCTTTCATGGCCATCTTGCTGTCCATCGCTGCGCTGGGTATGGAAACACCGCTCATCCTGCGTCTCACGCAGACACGACAGCCCGGCGCGCTGATGGGTACGTCACTGCTCATTCGTGGTGTTTTCAGCATCGCGATACTTGGTGTAGCAGTGCTCCTTGCCCTTCTGATAAAGAGCGATGACGCCCTGTCCTTGAATGTGACGCTGGTGGTGGGGCTGTGCATCATCGGCTATATCCCGAGCTTGCTGGATTGCTGGTTCAAAGCAAAGACCAGCGCAGTCGAGCCAGCATTGGCGCGTACCGCTGCAACGCTGCTCAGTACTTGTGCGAAGATTGCCTGCCTACTCTTGGGCTTGGGGGTGGTTGCATTGGCTTGGACCGTAGTTCTCGAATCCGCCCTGGCTGGCTTCGGACTGATCCTCGCGTATCGCTGGTTCGCAAGAGGTTCACAACAAGATGCACTTTCGGTCAATCGTCAACTCATCGTGCCTTTGCTGCGCGACAGCGCGCCATATCTATGGAGCTCTGTTGCGACACTTCTATTTATGAAAGTAGATGTTGTCATGCTGGGCTATTTGTCGACCAACGCCGAGACCGGCATCTACAGTCTGGCGCAAAAGCTTTCCGAAGTGATCTATGTGGTGCCGATCGTGCTCATCGATTCGGCTTACCCGACGCTGGCTAGACGATTTCTTGATTCGGAACCGACAGATTCCCGGCACGGCCAAATGCTGTTCGACTTGGCAGTGGGCGGTTCTCTTGTTGCTACGCTTGGGTCTCTGATCTTGGCGGCTCCAGTGATTGGAGCAGTTTTCGGTAAGGACTATCAGCCCTCGGTGCAAATCTTTTACCTGCATTCCTGGAGCTGCGTCGCTGTTGCCATGAACACCGCTCGACATCGCTGGCTAGCTACCGTTGGACTACAGCGCTACGCACCAACCGTGACAGTGATTGGCCTGGCAATCAATGTAGCGATGAACTTGGCGCTCATTCCAAGCATGGGCGCCTCGGGTGCCGCAATCGCAACGGTAGTCTCATATTTTCTTTCAGGATACCTGACGTCAATATTGCTGGCTCCGCTGCGCGAAATTGGATGGATGCAGACGCGCGCCCTATGGCCATGGAACCGGCTCTACTCAGGCGCAAAATTCTGGAGAGCGCAGTGATTCCAGATCAATTGCTCTGGAGCCTTTTTCGCCGCAGGCACTTCGGCAGGACTTTGGTCGGATTCAAGGCGCATTTTTTAACCTACGCTACTCCAGACTGCGAATTCGATGAATACGTAAGTCTCCACCGTGGGTCGAAACTATTTTCGTGCCAGTTGAAGCGCGCGACATACATAACAGGCGCGACACTCTCCAATGTTTCTGCCGGAAGATTTTGTAGCATCGGGCAAGGTGTCCGAATCGGCTTAGGGCGGCATCCGACAAATTTTCTGTCGACACATCCTGCACTCTATTCATCGGGTGCTCAAACGGCCCTCAAGATCACAGCGTTTCCAGGCCTCGATGAAACGAACCGAGTCGTCCTTGGCAATGACGTCTGGATTGGTGCAAATAGCTTGGTCATGGGCGGCATTTATGTCGGCGATGGAGCAATCGTTGGTGCCGGATCAATCGTTACAAAAGACATTCCCGCTTACGCAGTTGCGGTGGGGAGTCCGGCAAGAGTGATCCGTTTTCGATTTGACGAGAGAACGATTAGCACCTTGTTGAAGCTACAGTGGTGGAATAAGTCTGATGAAGAGATCAGGCGTTTGAGCTGTTTCGTATCTCCAACCGGCCCCATCGACCCATTTGCGCTCGATCGTTGGATGGAAACACAGTTGCCATGAAGAGGACAGACAACTGCATGGCCAACACTCGTTTCTCCATCGCTACTCCGACACGCGATTCACTGGACAAGTTGAAGCGTTGCGTGGGTTCAGTACGGGGGCAGAGTGGTGTAACACTGGAACACTTGGTACAGGATGCTCAGTCTTCCGACGGGACACCGGCATGGTTGTCGGAGCAATCTGGCCTGCTGGCTGTGAGCGAGAAGGATGGCGGCATGTACGATGCCATCAACCGCGCCTGGGCCCGCTCCCAGGGCGAAATTCTTTCCTGGCTGAATTCAGATGAACAGTACCTGCCGGGCACGCTAACCAAAGTGCAGGCATTTTTCGATGCACACCCCGAGGTGGACGTGGTGTTCGGCGACTACATCGTCGCAGACCTGCAAGGTCGACCCGTCGCGCTGCGCCGAGAAATTCCATTCCGGCGTATCTATGCCACGAACAGCTTTATCAACACCGCTTCATGTACGCTCTTTTTTCGGCGCAGTTTGCGTGACCAGGGTCTTCTCACCCTGGACAGTAGCTATCGCTATTGCGCTGACATGGACTTGATTCTGCGCCTGGCGGCAGCAGGTAAGGTGATCAAGCGCTTACCAGATTACCTCGCAATCTTCGGCATCGACGGCACCAACCTCAGTACGCATCCGCAGATGGCAATGGAAGTCGAGGCAATTCGGCAGTCGAATGGCGCCTTCCGCATCGGGGCAATGCGTCAACTCGTGCTGGCCGGGCGCCGCATTGAACGCTTACTGAGCGGTGGCTATCACCCGCAACGCATTCGCTACCGTTACGCGGTCGACGAAGCGCCACACTACATCGAATACGGGGCGGTCAATCTGGGGGGGCGTTACGCCTTGGATGACTTTGAAGGGCGTCCTCATTCTATGAATCCCACGCCGCCGCCGTGAATACGCAACACCTAACACTTGAAGGCAAGTTGATTGCCTTCTTCCATCAGTCCTCGGATCTCTATGGCTCTGACCGAATCTTGCTCGAATTGGTTGCCTGTGTGCAGAAGGCAGGCGGAGTGGCCGTTGTACTCCTTCCCGACACGGGACCACTGACCGAAGAATTTGCGGTACGCAACATTGAGTTTCACACATTGCCGATACTCAAACTATCCCGTGCGAGGCTTAGCCTACGAGGGGTTTTCAATTTGGCGCGCGAAATGCTGACAGCATTGTCCAATTACGATCACCTGTTCGCCAGTCGACGTGTGGATATGGTGCACTCCAATACCATCGCCGTGATTGGCGGTGCAATATGGGCTCACCGCAGGCGTATCCCCCACCTGTGGCATGTGCATGAGATCGTCGAGCATCCGTGGTTCGCAACCTGGGCGTTGCCGCGACTCGTTAACGCCATGGCTGACCGTGTCGTGTGCACCTCCAACGCGACGAGCCAATGGCTGCTCAACGTTCAGCCTTCCCTCGCGGGAAAGATGCAAGTAATCTGGAACGGTGTACACATGCCCTCTCCCTGTAATGCAGCTGCCACCACGCAACTGCATGGCAAGTTTCGCCCTGCCGGCGCCCGCCTTGCGATCGGATTGGTGGGGCGCATCAATCGATTGAAGGGCCACCAGATGCTTATGGACGCTGTGGACCAACTGCACGATCGGGGCTTTCATGACTTTTCCCTTGTCTTTATCGGCAGCCCCCCGGCCGGGCAGGATATTTACCTGACTCAACTGGAGCAGCGAGTAGCCCGTTCACCCATGCGTGAGCGCATCGTCATGCAGGGGTTTACCGCCAACATTTGGCCCGCTTA
>CAIPGC010000078.1 GCA_903864505.1 uncultured beta proteobacterium
ACGCTTGATCGAAGTCTTGACAGTCTTGAAGTTAGTCAACATCCCGCCCAGCCAACGCTGGTCTACGAAGGGCACTCCAGCGCGTTGCGCCTCCGCCGCCACAGTTTCGCGCGCTTGGCGCTTGGTGCCAACCATCAAAATGGTGCCACGTTTGGCAGAAATCTGACGCACAAACTTGGCCGCGTCCTGAAACATCGGCAAAGATTTTTCCAGGTTGATAATATGAATCTTGTTGCGATGACCAAAGATGAATGGGGCCATCTTCGGATTCCAGAAGCGTGTTTGGTGACCAAAGTGAACACCTGCTTCCAACATTTCGCGCATAGTAACTGCCATACTTTACTCCAAAGGTTAGATCTAAAATCCAGTCCGCCGATCGACCCGCAAGAGATATAGAATTTCTTGAAAGACCAACACCTTGGTGGGACTGGTTTGCGATTGAATTGCAAAGAGCAACAGCCCCAGCAAAACCTGTCGATTGTACCATGTACCACAATACGCGCGGCTTGCGTACCAACTCTAGCGCGCAAGATTAAGGGCTTCCATGAAGATCGCAATGATTCAAGCAATGCCTTGTGGTACTTTGTAAGTGCTTCGAGACATTTCCCCTCGCTTCGACCAACATCTATGAGCCCAGAACTTTCTCAGAAACTGACTTCTGCCGTGGATGCCATGCCAGCGTTCCCGAAAAGCGTGCAGAGAATTCTCGAACTCACCCGAGACGTCAACAGTACGCCGCGCGATCTGGTCGAAGTCATTGACAAAGACCCGGTCGTCACCGTCAAGATATTGAAAGTCGTTAACTCTGCATACTACAGTTTGCCAAGGCAAATCACTTCCGTGGGCCACGCGGTCGTATATTTGGGTTTCAATACCATCAAAAACTTGGCACTCAGCATTGCCGCAATAGGAATGCTGCCCAAGGACAACGCTTCCGGGTTTGACGTTCAGCAATACCTGCTTCACTCGCTGGCAACAGCGGGTGTCGCCAAGCAACTGGCAAGCCGCGTCAACGACGCGGACCCCATGGACTGCTTTATCGCAGGCTTGTTGCATGATTTCGGCAAGGTGGTTTTCGCGCAGATCATGCCCAACGAATTTCGGGCTGCACTGCTTTACTCAAAAGAACACACGAGTTCGCTCCATGCTGCACTGCAAGAGAATATTGGTGCAGACCATGCACTCGTTGGTGCCATGCTTGTGGAAAAGTGGCGCTTTGCACCCCATTTGATCGAAACCATTCGCCACCAGTACGTAGCAGAATTCAAGGACACGGACATGATTGCGTGCGTTTTTGGAGCAAACCAAATCTGCAAGAAACTCAATTTTGGATTTGCCGGAAATTACTGTATCGACGAGTTTCCAGCATCTGTTCAAAAAAGGCTGGGCGGCTCCCTAGAGGAAGTCATTGCGTCCTTGGGCGACCTAGCTCCTCTTTTTGAAGAAGCCAAGATCTTTGCCAAGATCTGAAAGGACACTATGAAAGTAAAGTTTTGGGGAGTACGCGGCTCTATTGCATCGCCCGGTCCCAAAACCGTGCGATATGGAGGAAACACCACATGCATTGAAATTCGTACCGACGCAAACGAACTCATCGTTCTAGATGCCGGCACCGGCATATTCCCGCTGTCCCAGACACTCCTCGCAGAACTACCGGTTACAGCCAACATTTTCATTACCCACTCACACTGGGACCATATTCAGGGCCTGCCCATGTTCATCCCGAACTTCATACCGGGCAACACCTTGCGACTGCACGGCGGTTTTGACCCCGTATCAGGCAAAGGCATTGAGCAAGTCATGGCAGTCCAACTGCAATACAGCTACTTTCCCGTACGCGAAGCAGAAATGAAGGCGCGCATCGAATATGTGACGCTCATGCCGGAACAATCCGTTCAAATCGGATCGGCAACCGTTACCCCCTATCTCCTGAACCATCCCGTGATTAATTTTGGCTACCGAATCGAAAGCAACGGTAAGTCCGTCTTTTTCACCGGCGACCACGAACCACCCTACAACATCTACCAACCGGAAGATTCGGGGTATGACGAATACCAGGTCTTCGTAGATGAGAAGGCTAAAGCCATTGAAGATGCCATGCGGGGCGTTGACGTACTGATTGCCGACAGTTCCTACATGGATGGAGAATACCGCTCCAAACAGGGCTGGGGGCACGGCACCTACAGCACCAGCATCCAAGGTGCTCACGCTGCAGGTGCTAAAGCACTGTTTTGCACCCACCACGAACCCACTCGCAGTGACGACGCGCTAGAAGTCGCTTTCAATGAGGCATTGTCCCAAAACGCAGCGTACACGCGGCACCTTGACGTGCGTCTCGCGCGCGAGGGAGAAACCTACGAGTTTTAAGATTCGTCGACTTGTTATCGACGTTTCTTGGCCGATTTTTTTTGCGCAGTTTCCGACCTCATTGGAGGCTGCGAGGGCTTAGCACGTCGCGGATCAACCTCGCGTTGCACCCCCTTTTCCATCAGGGCGCGCGCCGTAGTTGGGTCACCTTCGTGAACCAGCCGAAAGTCAATACGTCGTCCATCCAGGTCAACGCGACTCACCTGAATACGAACACGCGTCCCAATGGCATAGCGAATCCCGGTGCGCTCACCTCGCAACTCCTGGCGCATCTCGTCGAATCGGAAATACTCTCCCCCCAACTCGGTGATGTGAACCATCCCTTCAACGTACATGGCATCGAGTGTCACAAAAATGCCAAAACTCGTTGCAGCTGTTACCAGGCCGCTGTATTCCTCGCCCAAATGCTGTTTTATGTACTTGCACTTCAACCAGGACTCGACATCACGGCTTGCCTCGTCGGCCCGCCGCTCATTGGCACTGCAATGCAGCCCAGCCGCAAGCCATGCCTGCCCTTCAGCATTCACTTTCCTTGGCTTGATTTCGGGTTGACCCACTCTGGAGGCCAATCCTTTCTCCAGTCTGCGAGCCAGTTTTGCATGTGCTTCCCCAGGGGTGGGCAGTGCCGGCAGCTGATACTTGGTTTTCGAAAGAATCGCCTTGATCACACGGTGGACCAACAAATCCGGATAGCGGCGAATAGGACTGGTGAAATGCGTATAGGCATCAAAGGCTAAGCCAAAGTGCCCACTATTCACTGGCGTATAGATCGCTTGCTGCATTGATCGCAGCAACATGGCATGGATCTGTTGCGCGTCAGGACGGTCCTTCGTGGCCTCGGCGATGACCTGAAACTCACCTGGCGATGGGTTGTCGCTGATGGTCTTTCCCACGCCGGTGGCCTTCAGATAGTTTCGGAGCAATTCCGTCTTTTCCGGAGTCGGCCCCTCATGAACGCGGAACAATCCCTGGTGCTTGCTCTGCGCAATAAAGTCTGCGCTGCAGACATTGGCAGCTAGCATTGCCTCCTCGATCAAGCGGTGCGCAACATTTCGTGTGCGAGGAACAATCTTTTCAATGTGCCCATTCTCGTCACAAACAATTTGCGTTTCGGTGGTCTCAAAATCCACCGCGCCCCTCTTTTGTCGCGCTTTCAGCAACGCCTGGTACACACCATGCAAATTGAGCAAATCATTGATACGGTGCTTACGCTTCACCGCCTCAGGTCCACGCGTATTTCCTAATATCGCCGCAACCTCGGTATAGGTAAACCGTGCGTGGCTCCACATCAACGCCGGATAAAACTGGTAAGCGCTGACAGTTCCTTCTCCCGTCACAAACATATCGCACACCATGCACAGCCGCTCTACATCTGGGTTAAGCGAACACAAGCCATTTGATAGTTTCTCAGGCAGCATCGGAATCACCCTGCGCGGGAAATAGACACTGGTGGCACGGTCATACGCATCAATATCAATGGCTGACCCGGTTTCCACATAGTGACTTACATCGGCAATCGCAACCAAAAGGCGCCAGCCCTTAAGCGCTAGCTTTCCTCGACCAATGGACGCCGGTTCACAATACACAGCATCATCAAAATCCCGCGCGTCCTCCCCGTCAATCGTTACCAGCGGAATATCGGTCAGATCGATCCGGTCTGCCCGGTCTTGCGGCCGCACCTTGTCAGGTAATGTGCGTGCAAGGGCCACGCATGACTCAGAAAACTCATGCGGAACGCTGTACTTGCGAACCGCAATTTCTATCTCCATTCCCGGGTCATCCACCTCACCCAACACCTCTTTGATACGCCCTACCGGCTGTCCAAACAAGGCTGGAGGTTCAACCAATTCCACCACAACTACCTGACCCATTTTTGCAACACTGGTGGCCCCTTTCGGAATCAAAACATCTTGCCCATAACGCTTGTCTTCGGGCGCAACCAGCCACACCCCGCTTTCCTGCAACAGACGTCCAATAATTGGCTGCGCCGAGCGCTCCACAATTTCGACCACCCGCCCTTCAGGTCGGCCCTTGCGGTCACTACGAACAATGCGAACCTTCACATGGTCCTTGTGTAGCACGGCCCGCATCTCATTTGGAGGCAAATAGATGTCTGGCGCACCATCGTCTCGCGCAACAAAACCATGACCATCCCGGTGGCCCTGCACCACGCCACTCACTTCTTCCAACAACGCGGCTGATTGAACAATACTTTTTATATGCTTCTCTCTTTCCTGAAATGCGCTGCTTGCGGAAATGATTACCGCAGTCGGGCGCTTGTTACACCCGTGCAAGTATGCGCTAGAAACGTTGAAACCCTACGCCTCACCTGCCACACCATGCTGCATCCATCTATTTTTCCGATGTGCTTTCATCCAGAATAGATGGGTTGACTTGCTGATGTGAAAAGCGACTCGCCAAGCACGATTCGTCCCGATAGACCCTGCTATAATGCATCGCTGCTGCCCAGATGGCGAAATTGGTAGACGCACCAGCTTCAGGTGCTGGCGGTTGCAAGACCGTGGAAGTTCGAGTCTTCTTCTGGGCACCATCCTCTATAGCTACAGCCCACTTTTGGGGACAGTTTGGGGACAGTGAAGGGACTTACCTACCCTTTGATTGGCTGTGACGCAGCAAGCATCACGTCTTTGTTCTGACTGCCGTGGCTTGACTGATGGCGCGCGTTCAATATTACTCAGCGGTGCGCGTTAACCGATTACTCAGGGAGTGCAGCCAGTCTTGAACAACTGACCTGTGGATAAGTTTATCCCAAGGGAAGTTTCTGTTCATCTTCATGTTCGTCAAGATCCAG
>CAIPGC010000079.1 GCA_903864505.1 uncultured beta proteobacterium
TGGAGGAGTACCAAAGCCTGCTGGGCAAAGTGCGGGGCACGCAGTTGGTGTACCTGGAAGACATGTCCCGCGGGGGCGAGGACGACGATGCCTACCTGGACCGCCATGTTGCGGACAGCGAAGCCGATCCATTGAATCTGCTACGCGACCAACGCATGCGCGAGTCTCTGGTGCAGGCCATCAAGACCCTGCCCGAAAGAGAGCAACACATTATGAGTATGTACTACGAGCAGGACATGAATCTCAAGGAAATTGCGGCAGTGCTGAACGTGACAGAGTCACGGGTATGCCAACTCCATAGCCAGTCAATTGCCCGCCTGCGGACGAAAATGCACTCTCATTGAAAATAATCTTCAAGCGCTTATCGGCTTGAGTGAACCCGATTGGCGAATCCCTCCGCCGTAGGGGCCCTGGCCAAAATAGGTGGCCTTTTCAACCGATGGCATGACGATTTGCAACGCAGTTTCCACGTGCGCCGCTCTGCGGATCAGGACCTCTCGCAAAACCGGAAGGCTGCGTGCCAGCGCTTGAACCCGCAAGACGCTTGATTGCGAGCGCACAGCTTCAGCAGCCAATCCATTCGACAACTGCAGCAACTCGACCGACAACTGTTGCAAGCGAGCCGTACTACTTTGAATACTGTCCGCATCGCCCACCTTCAAAACGGACGAGACCTCGTTGAACTGAAGTTCAACGAGGTCCAATTGATCAATCCATGAAACGATCGCCATATCAGGTCCTTTGCACCGGTAAGAGTGCAAAGGCCCCACTTAACTGCGCGTGCGTTGAAGCATTTCCTGTGCGTTTGAAAGAAGTTTGTCGGCAATAGCCTCCGGATTGACCACATAGGTCCCGTCCTGAATCGAGGCCTTGACTGCTGCAACTTTTTGCGAATCGACCTCGGCCGCCTGCCCAAGACTGGCCTTGTCCAACCCTTGGGCCAATGTGGACACGGTGACCGCTACGCCAGCCGATCTGGCACCCTGCAGGGCTGTGGTCTTGGCAGTTGCAGCCGCGCTGGCGCCCTGCCCCGCTTTGGGCGGCGGCGCTGCGGTTCCCGTCGTGGCAGACGGGTGGAAATCCGGGGTTTGACCTATTTTCATTGTGCTCTCCAAAACTGCAGTACGTGTAGCCTCGTACGAATGTTATCGGCCGCATCATGACTGACTTTAGAGCTTTTTGCACAAAATTTGACCTTTACAGGTCGATTCTTACTGTACGCATATCCAGAACCATTCCGGAAGTAACTCTGCCGCTGTCCATGCGAACGCGCGCCGATTGCCCCACTACCCCTGCAGAAAGCGCTTGTGCGTCCGAAGAAATCTGGAAGCCAGTCCCCTGCGCCACTACGCGAACCTGCATCCCAGCCTGGAATACCTGGGCCGGCTTCACCATACCCTGGCGCAAAGTTTGACCGGTTCCCAGCATTCGCGTGGCGACTTGCCCCAACCACAAACCTTTGTCTGCCAATACCGTGCTCGCCTCCTGCGCCCAATTGACCTCGACCTCCATCGCGTTTGCGTCGGTCAACACTCCTCCAGCCGGAATCTGGTCCTTGACCACCCAGGCGTTGCCAAAGGCGTTCACAGTCGCCGGAATGGTGACGTTCCACCGCGACATCCCGTCGACACAGCGCAGACCCACGCGCGTGTTACCCCACAGGCGCAGGCCCGCAGGCAGATAGGGCTCCACATTGGCGCACGGAGCAAGCGTCAAGCGGCTGTCCAAGGTCCCAACACGGACCTCCATGCGCAACGCCGCATCCCCCTGATGCTGAACAGAGCCCACCGCCTGGCGCAGCCAATCGTGTGCAACTTGCTGCAACGCCTGCGGACTCTGTCCAAGGGAAGCATTTGAAAAGGTTGCTGCAAGCAATACGACCATCAGGGCACGAAGCGGGATCGAACAAATTGGGTAGATAAAACGGATCACGGCGTTTCTCCTTGAGCCACAGCGAGCGGGCACTGAGTGCGCCTCCAAACTGGTTGGCGAAGTCAACTATAGAAGGATCTTGAGAATCGGAAACCTGCAAATGGCGGGCTTTCACGGCTGTATTCAACCGCTAAAAAATTAAAGCTTTTCCCATAATTGCTGCACGTCAAAGGGTTTGGCCTTACCTGCCCTTCCGACAACCTACTGTGGAGTGATTCCAATGTTTGCCAATATCAACAATGCGCTGGACTTTCAATCGAAAGCCCTGGTGCTGCGCGCCGAAAGGCAACGCATCATCGCCAGCAACATTGCCAATGCAGACACACCCGGCTACGTTGGACGGGACATTAACTTCAAAGCCGCGATGGAAGCCGCCGTGAGCACAAGTTCGCTGTCTATTCCTGTAAGCAAGCCCACGCTTGGTAATACCGAAAGTGCTACCCATGCGCGCCACATTGCGCTGCAACCTAGCACGACCGACCTGGGCTCTACCAAGTTGGACTACACGGTGCAAAGCCAACCCGCCATGGACGGAAACAGCGTCGACATGGACCGGGAGCGTGCCAGTTTCGTAGACAACTCAGTTCGATATGAAGCCGCCCTGCGGTTTATTAACGGCCAATCCAAAACAATCTTGAGTGCCATTCAAGGGCAATAAACCATGTCCATGTTTTCCATCTTCAGTGTTTCCGGCAGCGCCGTCAGCGCACAGGCGCAACGGCTCAATGTGGTCGCCAGCAATCTGGCCAATGCAGATGCAGTGGCGGGTCCGGATGGACAGGGGTACAAGAGCCGCCAGGTGGTGTTTCAGACGGTCCCGATGGGTTCGGATGCCTCGTCAGGTGTGAAGGTTAGCTCGATTCAGGAAAGCAACGACCCGCTACACCGGACCTACAACCCGACCCATCCGTCCGCCGATGGTGAGGGTTATGTCACCCAGTCCAACGTAAATCCGGTAGAAGAAATGGTGAACATGATTTCTGCCTCGCGCTCGTACCAAAACAACGTCGAGGTCATGAACACGGCCAAAACACTGCTACTCAAAACCCTGCAAATGGGTCAATGACATTGAAGGAAACACACCATGGTGGCCAGCGTAAACAGCACATCCTCCGTTAACGGTGCGGCAACTTCCGCCGCAAGCACCAGCCAGACCAGTGCACAGGCGCAATCGGACCGGTTTCTGAAACTGCTGGTTGCGCAGCTGAACAACCAGGATCCGATGAATCCTATGGACAACGCGCAGATGACCAGTCAGATGGCGCAGATCAACACGGTCTCGGGCATTCAGCAGCTCAACGACACCATGAAGTCGATGGCCAGTCAGTTCACCGCCATGCAAGTTTTGCAAGGTGCGTCCATGGTGGGCCGCGAGGTGCTCACCGAAGGCAACACCTTGTCGATCAACGCAGGTGTTGGCAAGGGCAGCGTGGAGTTGGCGACGGCTGCGGACAACGTGTCTGTCCAGGTCATGACACCGGGTGGTCAACCTCTGGGCACCGTCAAACTGGGTCCCATGGCCGCTGGCCGCCACAACTTCGAGTGGGACGCGAGCAGCTACACCGACTCAGCCCCCCCTGTCTTCAAAGTGTCCGCGGCGCAAGGTGGCAGGGCAGTTTCCGCTACGCCATTGGCGCGCAATGCCATCGAATCGGTGAGCACGCTTGCAGGGGCATTGAGTCTGACCCTCAAGGGTGGAACCACCATCGCGTACGACGCCGTCAAGGCCATTCTCTAACAATTATCAGGACACACGACCATGAGCTTTCAAACTGGACTCTCCGGACTCAACGCCTCCAGCAGAGGCCTCGACGTAATCGGCAACAACATTGCGAACGCAAATACCGTTGGAATGAAATCGTCTCGCGCCGAGTTCGCTGACATTGTGGCCTCGTCCCTGGGCGCAGGCGGAGCTTCCGGCAATGGCATTGGCGTGACCCTGGCGACCATCTCGCAGCAGTTCACCCAAGGCAATGTCAACATTACGGGGAATAGCCTGGATGTGGCCATCAACGGTGGTGGTTTCTTTCAGGTGACAAAGACCAATGGCTCCACCGGATACACCCGTGACGGCCAGTTCAAGCTTGACAAGGATGGAAATCTGCTGACCAACACGGGGGCCTTCGTCATGGGCTACCCGACCGACTTAACTGGCGCTGCCACTAGTATCACACCGGGAAAAATCACTCTCCCGACCGGTGCGCCAATCCCTGCCAACCCGACCAGCGCAATCGTTGCCGAATTCAATCTGGATGCACGTGCCAAAGATGCCACCCAAGCCGTTGCCGCAGGTCTAACGCCGGCACCCCGCTCCACCTACGGTACCTCTATCAGTGTCTTTGACCAACAAGGGGTGTCCTCACCTGCAAATCTCTATTTCGTCAAGACCGACGGCGTAATCAATTCCTGGGATGTCTTCACCGGTATTGACGGTGTACCCGTCGGAAGCACCTACGCATCCATTGGGCAAATCGTATTCGATACCGCCGGCCAGGTAACGGCACCGCTGCTGGCATCAGGGAAAGTTGGTTTGACGATTGCCGCAGGCACCATTCCATCAAACAACCCCAATGAAACTACCGGTTTTCTGACCCAACCCATCGATGTCGACCTGGGCTCGGTGACTCAGTTTGGTGCCAATTTCAGTGTAACCAACCTCTCGCAGGATGGTTACACCGCCGGTGAGTTCACCAGCCTCAACATTGACGGCAAGGGCATCATCAGCACCACCTATTCCAATGGCCAAACACTTAAGACAGGTGGCATGATTGCGTTGGCAGATTTCCGCAATCTGCAAGGCCTGTCCCCCATTGGTAGTGGTGAATTCCTGGAAACCTTTAAATCCGGCCCGGTCATTCTGGGGCAACCCGGGGTAGGCAAGTTTGGTGAACTTCGCGCCGGTGCGGTGGAAGAATCGAACGTCGACCTGACATCTGAATTGGTCAATATGATGACAGCGCAGCGCAACTACCAGGCCAATGCACAAACCATCAAGACACAAGACCAGATCATGTCCACGCTGGTCAACCTGCGCTAAGCGGAGATAGCAGACCATGGACCGCCTAATCTACACGGCAATGACCGGCTCCAACGCGGCAGCAAACCGTCAGGCAGTCCTTGCAAACAACTTAGCCAACGTCTCCACCAACGGTTTTCGTGCCGAACTCTCAACCTACCGATCGGTTCCGCTGCGGGGAGATGGCGCGACCACACGCGTCTTCGCCCTGGAGGCAACTTCGGGATTCCTGGACAAGCCCGGTGCTCCCATGCGCACGGACCGTGGCATGGATGCAATGACCACGGCCAACGGCTGGTTTGCGGTCCAAGGCCTGGACGGTACCGAAGCCTATACGCGCAACGGACACTTTGAAGTGGCTACCGATGGCACCTTGGTCACCGGCACTGGATTGCCGGCCCTTTCCAGCGACGGCTCTCCGATTGCTGTTCCGGCCGGTGCAGACCTTACCTTGGGGCCTGATGGCACCATCTTGGCCAAGGTCGGCAAACAACCTGCCAATGCAATCGGACGCCTGAAAGTGGTGACACCAACTCCTGACGACTCGCTCAAGCGCAGCAACGACGGCCTGTTCCGGTCCGCTTCGGGTGATCCCCTCAACGCCGATGCCACAGCGCGCTTGCAAATCGGCGTATTGGAGGGCTCCAATGTGAACCCGATCGAAACCATGGTCGGCATGATCCAGACCGCGCGCCAGTTTGAAGCGCAGACGCGACTGCTTCAATCGGCCGAGTCGAACGACCGATCGGCCGCCCAACTGCTTGGCTTGCAGGGTTGATGCACTTTTTGCAGCGCACATTTTTCAAGGACTTTCACCATGATCAACTCGCTCTGGATATCCAAGACCGGTATGGAAGCTCAGCAAATGCAGCTGGACGTGATTTCCAACAACCTGGCCAACGTGTCCACCAACGGCTTCAAAAAATCGCATGCGGTGTTTGAAGATCTGATGTACCAGAACCTGCGTCAAGTGGGTTCCAATACTTCGGAACAATCAACCTTGCCCACCGGCCTGCAGATCGGTCTGGGTGTGCGTACAGTCGCCACCAGCCGCAACTTCTCGCAGGGGAACCTGCAACAAAGCAGCAACACGCTGGACGTGGCGATCCAGGGCAATGGATTCTTCCAGTTGACCATGCCCGACGGCTCGATCGGTTACAGCCGGGATGGTGCTTTCCAGGTTGACAACCAAGGTCGCCTGGTGACTTCCAGCGGCTTTCCAGTATCCAATGGTGTAACCGTACCCAGCAATGCAACATCCGTCACCATTGGCAACGACGGGGTGGTGTCGGCCAGCATTCCGGGCAACGTGACGCCCCAGCCCATCGGCACCATCACACTGGCGAGTTTCATCAATCCGGCTGGTCTGGAGCCCAAGGGCCAGAATATCTATGCCGAAAGTGTCGCGTCCGGACAACCCAGTGCGGGCACGCCAGGAGCAAATGGCATGGGAGCACTGATGCAGGGTTACGTGGAGACCTCCAACGTCAACGTGGTGCAGGAGTTGGTCACCATGATTCAGACCCAGCGCGCTTACGAAATGAACTCGAAGGCAATTCAGACTTCCGACCAGATGCTGCAAAAACTTGGGCAACTGTGAGGTTTGCTATGAAATTCGCAGCTGATTACGCTCGCTTGGCATGGGATAGAGGCCTATTTATTGCTGCATCCTGCGCCATTCTGGCATTGACAGGTTGCCAGTCCCTACCGCAGAAGGTGGTGGTGGATTTTGTCGAGCCCAAGGTGAACCAACCTCTTGTCTCGGTGAATCAGACCAGCAAAGCGGGCAATGGAAGTCTGTTTCAGACCGCCAGTTACCGCCCGGCGTTCGAAGACAGACGCGCGCGTGCGCTGGGCGATACCGTCACGATTCAGATCGTAGAAAACGTCACGGCAAGCCAAAAAACGGCATCAACGTCGAACCGCACTACCGCAATGGACTCCAGCATCACGGCCATGCCACTGCTTGATGCTTCGGCACTGGGCAAGCTAGGGGTCGGTGCCTCGTCAAACAACGACTTTTCGGGCAAGGGTGGCACCGAGAGCGCAAACACGTTCTCCGGCTCGATCACGGCCACCGTCATTGAGGTCCTGCCCAATGGCCATCTGGTCGTTTCAGGAGAAAAACAGATCGGTGTGAACCAGAATGTAGACGTCTTGCGCTTCTCGGGCACCGTCGATCCGCGGGTCGTCCAGCCCGGCAGCATCGTGAGCTCAACCCAGGTCGCCAACGTGCGTGTGGAGTCCCGGGGTCGAGGTGCACAAGGCGAAGCGCAAACAGTTGGATGGGTTTCCCGCTTCTTTTTGAGCTTTCTGCCTTTCTAAAGTTAACCAGAATAGTGCCGAGGGGTAAATGGCACATGAACAATTGGACTTCAGCAGCGACGCGCACTAGCTTTCGACATGGCATTCGGATTTGCTTGGCAATTTGCCTGGCAATTTGCAGCCTTGCCCATGCAGCCACCCGCGTCAAGGAAGTGGCCTCAATTGAAGGGGTACGCAGCAACCAGCTGACTGGATTTGGCTTGGTCGTTGGCCTGGACGGTACGGGCGACCAGACCACGCAAATGCCCTACACCACGCAAGGCTTGGCCAACTACATGCAGCAGTTGGGTCTGACGCTTACCGCCGCATCGCTGACCCAACTCCAGATGAAAAACGTGGCCGCCGTACTGGTGACCGCCCATCTGCCGGCATTTGCCCGCCCGGGGCAGTTGCTCGATATCAATGTCTCGTCGCTGGGCAATGCCAAGTCGCTCAAGGGAGGCACCCTGATCGCCACACCGCTCAAGGGCGCGGACGGCGAAGTGTACGCACTGGCACAGGGGAATCTGGTGGTAGCGGGAGCGGGAGCCGCTGCAGGTGGCAGCAAAGTCACGGTCAACCACCTGAGCGTGGGACGCATTCCTGACGGTGCGCAGGTGGAACGCTCGGTGCCAACTTCGCTGCAGGACGGACCCACTATCAGCTTGAGTCTGAACGCGTCCGACTTCCAAACGGCGCGCAAAGTAGCGCAAGCGATCAACCGCCAGTTTGGAGAAGGAATAGCCCGTGCAGTCGATGGACGCAGCGTGCAGGTGACCGCCCCGCAAAACCCCAACGACCGGGTGAGTTTTATTGCTGAAATGGAAGAGCTTGCCGTAGAAAGCTCCATCGCTGCAGCGAAGGTCATCATCAACTCACGTACAGGCTCCATTGTGCTGAACCAGGCCGTGACGCTGGGGGCATGTGCCATTGCCCACGGCAATCTGTCGATCAGCATTTCTTCGACCCCGGTTATCAGCCAGCCCAACGCACTGTCAACGGGGGGACAAACCGTGGTGACCGAGAAGGCCAATATCGACATCAAACAAGAGCCTGGGAAGCTGATTCAGATATCCGCTGCCGCCCAATTGGCCGACGTGGTCAAAGCGCTGAACATGCTTGGAGCAACCCCGGCAGACTTGCTTGCCATTCTTCAAGCCATCAAGTCTGCCGGCGCGCTCAATGCCGAGTTGGAGGTGATTTGACATGAGCTACGGGGCAATCTCGAATGCACAGTCGCTTGCGGCCGACACCCAGTCGCTGGGTGCACTCAAGCTCGAAGCTGGCAAAAATAGCCCCGAGGCCATCCGCGAGACGGCCAAGCAATTTGAATCCCTGTTCATGCGTGAGCTGATGAAAAGCATGCGTGAAGCCACTGTCAAGTCCGGACTTCTGGACAGCCCCGGAGGTGACCTCGGAACTGACCTGCTTGACCAGCAATTCGCCGTCCAAATGTCTGGACAGCCCGGAGGCCTGTCGGACCTCATCGCCCAGCAACTGACCCGCCAAATGGGGACGACTGCGACTGCGGGAGCCTCCTCGGCAGCGGCCAACTCACCCAAAACAGTTGCAACCGCCGCGATCGCCAGTCGCCCTCACCGGGCACCCACCGAGAGTCAGTCAAGCTTCGTACAACAGCACTCCCAGGTGGCCAACGCAATCGAAAAATCAACCGGCATTCCCGCCGGTTTCATGCTCGGCCAGGCCGGTCACGAGACCGGCTGGGGCAAGCATGAGATCAAGCTCAAGGGCGGCGCACAATCGTTCAATCTGTTTGGCATCAAGGCGGGATCCAACTGGAGCGGCAAAGTGGCCGAGGTAACCACCACAGAATATGTCAACGGCGTGGCACAAAAGAAAGTGGCACGCTTTCGAGCCTACGACTCGTATGCCGACTCATTCAAGGATTACGCACGGATGATCTCGGAAAGCCCGCGTTACGCCCACGCCAAACTGCAGACAGGTTCTGCTCATGCGTTCGCCAGTGGCTTGCAGAAGGCCGGATATGCCACCGACCCGGACTACGCAGCCAAGCTCAGCCGCGCCATCAACACGACGCTGGCCATCCGCCGCGTACAAGCATAAGGCGGAATCATCATGGGCATTCTTAACGTCGGCTCCCAGGCCTTACAGGCCAATCTGGTAGCACTGCAAACAGCCGGCAACAACATTGCCAACGTCAACACAGTCGGCTATTCGCGCCAGAGAGCCATTCTAGAAACCGTTCCTGGTCAATTCACGGGTGCTGGCTATATCGGCAAAGGCGTGTCCGTTCAGACCGTACTGCGCAACTTCGACGCATTTCTGAATCGGCAATCGACCCTGGCAACAGCCACGCAAGCAGCGGATGTGACCCGCTCGGACTACCTTACGCAACTGGGAGATATTTTCCAGGGTGGCGCAAGCGGATTGGGGGCAGGCATCAACGACATGCTCAATGCATTTTCGGACGTTGCCAGCGCACCCACCGACTTGACTGCACGCACCGTAGCCTTGACGCGCGTCGACGAAACCGCCCGCCGCATGCGGGCTGCCTCACAAAGTCTGGACGACCTGCAAAACGGCATCGGGCAGGCATTGAACGAAAAGGTCAACGCCGTCAACACCCTGGCACAGAACATTGCCGATGTAAACCAGCAGATCTCGCAAGCGCAGGGGGGGGGCAACCGCCCAATGACTTGCTCGACAAACGCGACCAGCTCATCCGCGAATTGAACAAGTATGTTCAAACCTCGTCGATTACCGCCGACGATGGAACCATTGGCATCATCATCGGTGGCAGCCAGTCCCTGGTCTTGGGGACCGAAGTCGCCCTCGTTTCCATCGTACCGGACGATTTTGGCGATCCGCTGAAGAACAAACTTGCCATCTCACGAAATGGGGCTTCTGTCACATTGGATGAAAACACTCTTGGTGGTGGCGAGATTTCGGGTCTGCTGCGGTTCCAGAACGTGGACTTGACCGAGGGTCGCAACTTGCTTGGACGTCTCACGCTGGGTATTACCACGACCATGAACGACCAGCATAAACTGGGACTGGATCTGGACGGCAACATCGGCGGCAATCTGTTCACACCCACTATATTTGGGACATCCAATATTTTGCCCGCCGTAGGCCAGGCGTCCGGCTCTAGCCTTGCTCTGGGCATTGTCGACACCACCAAGTTTGTCGCATCCGACTATGAGCTAGCCTTTACCGGGGGAGCTACCGGCACGATCAAGCGACTCAGCGATGGAGTCATCACCGGATTTGATTTCGGCACCACCAATCCCGTGATACTCGATGGCCTGAGCATCTCGGAAGCCAATGTGGGTGCCGGAGCAACTGGGGATCGCTTTCTCTTGAAGCCGTTCTGCTCTTCGGCAACCAATATAGCCCGCGAATTTGCGACACCGCGTGCGCTGGCCGTCAGCAGCCCAATCGCAGCGACACTAAACCCAACCAACACTGGCTCGCTGGCGCTGTCCAGCCTGAGTGCAAAGACATTTGCAACCACCGCCGCTGTGCCAATCGATAACTTTCGCATTAACTTCACAGTAGCCGCCGGTGTCACAACCTATGACATTGTGGACACAACTACCGCAACCACCGTGGCCGCCGGTCAGCCCTATGTATCCGGACAACCGATCACCTGGGCACCGGCAGGGCTGCCCGGTTTTGCACTTACGTTAACCGGAGCACCTGCCAACGCCGATGTTGTAGACATTGGGCAAAATGCGTATGCCGCCCTCAGTGGTGGAAATGCAACCTCGATGATGGATCTTCGCGATGTCTCCATGTTCGACGGTGCGGCGCTCACAGACGGCTACGCGGGACTGATTTCACAAATCGGCATTCGTGCCCAAAGCGCCAACTACTCAGCGCAGGTTTCCACCAACATCGCTGTCAACGCCGAGAAGAGCCGAACCGGGGTCTCCGGTGTGAACCTGGATGAAGAAGCCGCACGCCTATTGCAATACCAGCAGGCCTACCAGGCGTCGGCCAAAATGATCCAGATTGCGCAGAACATTTTTGATTCCCTGATGCAGGGCTTGGGTCGATAAGCACACGGACGCAGGAGGATAAATATGTCAGTCACCGCCTTCACCCGATTGGGTTCGTCCAACGCGTATGACAACGCGCTGCGCAATTTGCAGAACCGTCAGACCAATCTCGCAAACCTTCAGGAGAGTCTGACTTCGGGCAAAAAGATCACAACCCCCAGCGATGACCCGACCGGGGCGGCGCAGGCCGAGCGCGCCATGAACCGCATCGCCCGTATCGCCACCGACCAACGCGCTCTGGAAGCGCAGCGCAATTCGATTGCAGCGGCTGAAGGGACCTTAGGTGACATCACCGATGCACTGCAAAATTTTCGGGAGTTGGTCGTGAGTGCCGGTAATGGGACACACACCCCAGCCGAGCGCGAGACCATTGCGGGGCAACTCAGTGGCATTAAGGATCAGATCCTGGCTCTGGCAAACACCAAGGACAGCAATGGCATGCCATTGTTTGCTGCGCTGGGCAGCGCGCTTACACCATTTGTGGGGCCACAATCCGTCGCGCCCGACTACACCTTCAAGGGATTGCCAGGTCAGTCAACCGGCGGACCCTACTCCATTCCCTACACGCTTGATGGGGAAAGCGCCTTCATGAACCAGCCAGCGCGTGACGGGGTTTTCAATGTGACCGTGACCAATCCGGTGGCGGGACTGATTCCGCCGGAACGCGCACTGGTAACCAACAACATTACCGTCACTAGCACGGCCATCGTGGCCAACACCGCTGCAATGGCGCAAGCCATGCCGGGCACTCCGGATTACCCGACCTACACGGTGGATTTCTCAAATGTTGTGGCAAATCCAGCCACGGGTCAAACCTCGGTGGACTACCTCGTCAGTGAAAATCCGTCGGTCTCGCCGGGGGGCACTTTCGTTACGCAAACGGTGAGCTATCCCACTGGTGGGCCGGCCAGCATTACTATCAACGACATTCCAGGCCTGTCATTTACAGTCAACGGAACGCCCCCCACCACCGACAAGAACGGCGCTGTGGTGGTTGGCAGCCCTGCGAACGGCGACCAGATCACGATCACACCCAGGCGCAGCGTGTTCAGCGTACTCGACTCTGCCATCGCAGACATTGGAAAGGCGGCCAACAAGAATGCGGCAAGCCAAGCGGTTTCCCAGTCGCTGCACAACATCGACATCAGCATGGCGCGCGTCTCCGCCATTCGTGGACAGGCCGGCGACCTGCTGGGCCGCGCTGATCGGATCACCACTACCAATGACAAGCGCAATACCGAGCAGGAGGCCAACCGCTCCCGTGCCGAAGACCTCGACATGATCAAGGGCGTGTCGGACTTCCAGAATCAGCAAACCGGCTACTCCGCGGCGCTGCAGTCGTACGCGCAGGTGCAAAAACTCTCGCTGTTCAACTTCATCGGATGAGTTGGTGCGTCCGGAGTGGATACAGTCCACTCCATGCACATGAAACGTAAAACTCTGGGGTTGTGGCTGGGCGTGCTGGGAGTAGCCATCTTTGCCGTGACGCTGCCCATGACCCGCCTTGCCACCGGCAGCGCCGATGCGCCACAACTCTCGCGTTAGACCGCAGACCGAGTCGTTAACGCAGCAAAATCAGCACTGTTCCGGTCACGGTCAATCCCGCCCCCACCCACGCCCCAAGCGCCGGCACACGCCCCAGCTTCCACCAGAGCATCGGTAACAACAACACGGGAGAGACCGACGACAGAATGGCCACCATGCCAACATCTCCCTGTTGCAGGGCCATGAGGATGAAGGTCATGCCCAGCCCCATGGCAATAAGGCCATTCAGGGCAGTTTGTGCCAACACCCGCAGTGTGGGTTTGTTGTGCGCACGGGCAGCCCTCACCCCCAGGCCCAGCAGCACAAAGTGCGCGGCACAGGCCACCGACACCCGCACGGCTGAAGCGACGATGGGGTCCACCGCCATGCCGGCACCGTGCACCGACATCACCGGCTTGGCGATTAGCGTGCTGAGTGCCTGGCCCAGCGCCGCGGCCAGCCCCAGTACCACCCCCATTCTGAGTGAGCCACGGTCGGACTCCCAGTCGTGCGCGTCATCCTTGTGCCGGCCCATCAGAATGGCAATCATCACACCGCCCAGGGTCAGTGCACCGCCCAGCACAGCCTGTACCGGCATGCGCTCACCCAACAGTGCAAATCCCAGACTGGCGCTGAATGCTGCATGGGTGGCAAACAACACCCCACAGCGGCGAGGTCCGAGGCGATTCATCGCCGCAAACAGGGCGGTGTCCCCCACGACGATGCCAACCATGCCGCTCAGCGCCAACGTTCCCACAACATCCCACGACAGGCTGGACCAGTTGTCCTGCACCAGCGACACTACCCACAGCAGGCACGCCACCATCAGCAAGCGCCATCGCGTAAAGGCAAACGCGCCCAGATGGCGCGAAGGCGTGACCGACAACAGACTACCTACCGCCCAACAGGCTGCAGCGCCCAGTGCCAGCAAGTCGTAAATCGCAATCATGGGGTGATTGTCGCCGCAACATTGGCCCGCAAACGCTATAAAAAGCGTAGCTGCTGTCGCACGATTGACAAGGGCAA
>CAIPGC010000080.1 GCA_903864505.1 uncultured beta proteobacterium
GGGGGTGGGGTGTTAAAAGCAAATCAAGCCGCAACCGTCTCCCCGCCCAACGCCTCCAGCAAATCCGGAATAAGTTTCCGCAGTTCCCCCGTGGCTATTGCCACATCCGCATCAAACCCATCGTCCTCAGCATCACCCGGCGCACTTGAGGCTCCTTCAAACACGGTTTCCAGAAACGCCACCTTCTTGAGCTGCAGGTTCTCGGTCAGCACAAATGAGACCCGGTTGCTCCAGGTCAGCGCCAGGCGGGTGGGCATCTTGCCCAGGGCAATGTGCTGGCATACTTCATCGGTGTCCAATGCGTGGCGGGTGTAGCGGACGATCGCGCGCGATTCGTCTGCGGCCTTGAGCTCGCATTCGCGGTCAACGCTGAAATCGGGTGGACCCTCCTTGGTGGACAGCCACAGTGCCATGGCGGCAGCGGGAGAAGTCTGGGTGCTGATCAACTGCACCACCAGCCCATCGACGGCCTTGATCAGCCAGGTCATCACCTCATCGGCCTTGGCCTGGCTGCCCGCATCGGTCACCAGCGCCCCTGCCTTCGGGTCCACCCACACCTGTACACTGGATTGCTTGGTAAAGGCCACCGGCAGCAGCGCCAGGCGAGCATCGTCGCTGATGTCGCGCCGCTCTTTCTTTCCGGGTTTGCGCCCGGTGGACGCTTCAATGTTGTCGAGCTGATCCTGCACCTTGCGCTTGACCACGGAAGCCGGGATCACCTTGACCTCGATCATCAGTTTCAGCATCCACTGTCCACCCACCACTTCGACCAGCGCACCATGCTCCTGTCCGCGCGGCTCGATCCAGCCGACCGACTTTTCCTGCTGCGCGCCGCACTCCACAAAACGGGCATCCTGCAACGCATCTTCCAGCTTTCCCACTGCGCCAGGCCAGCCCGACGCGATGCGATACATCATCAAATTCTTGAACACTGATTGCCTTTTCCTGCGTTGCGGGGTTTTCCCTGAGGGCTGTATTGTCGACGCAGTCCAGTTCGGACTCACGCGCAACTTTACAAAGCCTTATCCTGGCGCAATGTCCGCTACACACTGCCAGCGCACACTCCCCTTCAGCCTGACAGCGATCCCGCTGCAGACCTTTAAAAGGAAAGCACCATGAAGCACGTTTTCAAATCTCTTCTCGTCGCCAGCGTGTTGGCTACCACCGGCTACTCCAGCTACGCCCAACCGATGGGGATGGGAGACCCCAGCCACCATCCCATGATGGGTGGTGCCGGCCCCATGGGCCATGAAGGTGGCATGGGCATGCGCGCACGCATGGACCCGGCCAAGGTGGAAGCGTTCATGGCCAAGCGCGCGGCTGAGCTCAAGAACAAACTGAAAATAACGGCAACGCAGGAAGCTGCCTGGACCACGTTTACCACAGCCATCAAGCCCCCGGCCAAGATGGCAGCGAACCACCCGGACCCGGCCGAAATGGCCAAGCTCACCACGCCTGAGCGCATCGACAAAATGCGCAGCCTGCGCGCTCAGCATATGACCGAAATGAATACCGCCATGGACAAGCGTGATGAAGCCGTCAAGACGTTTTATGCGGTACTCAGCCCCGAGCAACAAAAAGTGTTCGATGCCGAGCACACCCGCACGGCAGAGCGCCGTGGACATCGCCACGGCCCCGACGCAACCAGTGCAGAAAAGCCAAAGAAGTGATGGGTGGCTAAACGGCCAGCAATTTCTTCAATTCTCCGTTGGTGATCAGGGCCTCTACATCGGTAGCCCCGCCTACCAGTGACCCCTTGACAAACACCATCGGAAATGTGGGCCAGCCGGTCCACATCTTCAAAGCGTTGCGGCGACGCCAAGTGTTGAAGTAGCTACCGTACTCCAAGTACTGGTAGGCCACCCCCGCTGCATCGAGCGCTTTGCGCGCACGCTTGGGCATGGGGTTCAACCCCATACCTACCACCACCACCGCGTGCGCCGCAACCGCAGCCTGCACCTCTTTCACAATGTCCTGGTGCAGCGTGGCGACTCTCTCGCGAACGGCAGGGTGTATTTGGGATTCGCTGAGAACGGCACGTGGCATGGAAGAACTCCTGGGGGATGGAAGCCGCCATTATGCGCAACACCAAGACGTTACAGTAGAGGCCAAGCACCACTTTCGCCCCTTTAGGCCCGCCACACCATGCCCCCTGTACCCAGTCAACTCCCCACGGTGCGCACGATCACGGTGGATCAAACCCTGACCTGGCTGGGACAGGGCTGGCGCGACGCACGACGCGCGGGCGCAGTCAGTTTCGCCCATGGTCTGGCCATGGCGATCATCGGTGCGGTCATCATCGGTGTCACCTACCGCCACTTCTGGCTGCTGGCCGGGGCGCTGTCGGGCTTTATGGTGATTGCGCCGGTACTAGCGACCAGCCTGTACGCGCTGAGTCGAACACTGGAGCGCAATGAGGTTGCAGATACCCGTGTCGTACTCAAGACGTGGCTCAACTGGCAAAACAGCCACATCAACAAATGGAGCAATGACTACTGGTGCATGTTCCAGTTCGGCGCCTTGCTAGCCCTCGCCGCCACCGGCTGGGTGGTGACCTCCGCCGCCCTTATTACCCTGCTGGCCCCGGTTCCCATTCTGGGTCCGCAGGACTTTATCGAGCATGTGGTCTTGGCCAAGAGCGGCCATCTGTTCGAACTCTGGATGACCGTGGGTGGCATTCTGGCTGCACCCATGTTTGCCTCCAGCGCCATCACCATGCCCTTGCTACTGGACCGTCGTATTGCGCTGCTGCCTGCTGTGCTCACCAGTTGGCAAGCGGTGCTGGCCAACCCGGTTCCCATGGGGCTGTGGGCCGCAACCATCATGGTCCTGACCCTGCTGGGACTCAGCGCACTGCTGCTGGGTTTGGTGCTGGTAATTCCGGTACTGGGCCACGCCAGCTGGCATGCCTATCGGGACCTGATTGATGCCTCCAGCCTGCCCCTGCGTGAAACCCAGTCGGCACCCGCCACAACACAGGGCTCCCACTGATGTTTGGCTTTAACGA
>CAIPGC010000081.1 GCA_903864505.1 uncultured beta proteobacterium
ACCAAGAATAACCCCGTATTGATCGGCGAGCCCGGTGTCGGCAAGACCGCTATCGTCGAGGGACTGGCGCAGCGCATCGTGGATGGCGCGGTGCCGGATTCACTCAAGGGCAAGCGCGTGCTCAGCCTGGACATGGCAGCCTTGCTTGCCGGAGCCAAGTTCCGCGGGGAGTTTGAAGAACGTCTGAAGAATGTGTTGAAAGACCTGGCCAAAGACGAGGGCCAGACCATCGTCTTTATTGACGAATTGCACACCATGGTAGGCGCAGGCAAAGCTGAAGGAGCCATGGATGCCGGCAACATGCTCAAACCGGCTCTGGCGCGCGGTGAACTGCATTGCGTCGGTGCGACGACGTTGGACGAATACCGGAAATACATCGAAAAAGACGCTGCGCTGGAACGCCGTTTTCAGAAAATTCTGGTGGGTGAGCCTACTGTGGAAGCCACCATCGCCATTCTGCGCGGTCTCAAAGAGCGCTATGAAACGCACCATGGCGTACAAATCACCGACCCGGCGATTGTGGCTGCAGCGGAACTCTCGCACCGTTACATCACGGACCGCTTCTTGCCGGACAAGGCCATTGACCTCATCGACGAGGCCGCCAGCAAGATCAAGATCGAACTCGATTCCAAGCCCGAAGTCATGGACAAAAAGGACCGCCGACTTATCCAGCTGCAGATTGAGCGCGAAGCGGTGAGAAAGGAAAAGGACGAGGCGTCGAAGAAGCGATTTGAGTTGATCAATGAAGAGATCAGGGATTTGCAAAAGGAGATCGCCGACCTGGACGAACTCTGGAAGGCGGAAAAGGCGCAGGCACAAGGCTCAAAAACCATCATGCAGGAGGTGGAGAAGCTGCGCTTTCAGATCAAGGAACTGACCGACAAGGGCGACTTCAACAAGGCGGGTGAACTGCAATACGGCAAGTTGCCCGAGTTGGAAAAACGCCTCAAGGATGCCCAGGCACAGGAAGCGGGTAAGGCAAAAAGCGCCAGGGACGGTGGCCGTGCACAGTTGTTGCGCACCATGGTGGGTGCCGAGGAAATCGCCGAAGTGGTGAGCCGCGCCACCGGTATTCCGGTGGCCAAGATGATGCAAGGCGAGAAAGACAAATTGCTGCAAATGGAAGGCAAATTGCACCAGCGTGTTGTAGGCCAAAACGAAGCCATCGCCGCGGTCGCCAATGCCATCCGCCGCTCACGCTCCGGGCTGTCGGACCCGAACCGTCCTACCGGCTCGTTCCTTTTCCTGGGACCCACTGGTGTGGGCAAGACCGAGTTGTGCAAGGCGCTGGCTGGATTCCTGTTTGACTCAGAAGACCACCTGGTTCGGGTCGACATGAGTGAGTTCATGGAAAAGCATTCCGTCGCGCGCCTGATCGGTGCGCCTCCGGGTTATGTGGGCTACGAGGAGGGCGGTTACCTGACAGAAGCCGTGCGCCGCAAACCGTACGCTGTGCTGCTGCTTGACGAGGTTGAAAAGGCGCATCCCGATGTGTTCAACGTGTTGCTGCAGGTGCTTGACGACGGCCGCCTGACCGATGGGCAGGGCCGCACGGTGGACTTTAAGAACACCGTCATCGTGATGACCAGCAACATCGGCAGCCAACTGATCCAGAGCATGGTCGGGCAGGACAGCGAGGACATCAAGGACGCGGTCACGGGGGAACTGAAAAACCACTTTCGCCCCGAGTTTCTGAACCGCATTGACGAGACCGTGGTATTCCACGCACTCAGCGCCGAGCACATTGCCGACATTGCCATGATCCAGTTGCAGGTGCTCACCGCGCGCCTGGCCAAGATGGACTTGGCGCTGGTGGTGTCCGACGCCGCTGTGGCCGAACTGGCAAAAGTGGGGTTCGATCCGGTGTTTGGCGCACGTCCCTTGAAGCGTGCAATCCAGCAGCGCATTGAGAACCCGCTGTCCAAGTTGTTACTGGAAGGCCGGTTTGTGCCCAAGGACACCATCAAGGTGGGCGTGGACCCGATCAAGGCACCCGGCCAGTTCAGTTTCAGTTAAATGTCAAAATAGGCGCTAGCCCTCGTGCGACAAGCGCAAAGTGCTATACATGTCGTAGCATTTACTGAACTCCTGGAGACACCATGGCCGCTTATTTGATTGTGGACACTCTGCTCGACGACCCGGTGCGATACGAAGACTACAAGCTGCGTGCCCGACCCCTTGCTGAACGCTTTGGTGGCGAATATCTGGCACGCGGTGGTGCCATGACGATCAAGGAGGCCGAACTGTGGTCGCCCACACGCCTGGTGGTGGTCAAGTTTGCGGACGCTCTGTCGGCCAACCGCTTTTACGATTCGCCTGAGTACCAGGAGATTCTCCCGATCAGCAAGGAGTCGGCCCGCAGAACCTGCGTGGTGCTGGAGGGGATCTAGAGACATGGCATCAACTCCAAGTCCCAGTGATTTTGACGACATTTCGCCAAGCGTGCGTAGCCCGGTCCCCGACGGTTTTCGTCAGGTCGAGGTGGGTGGTGCTTTCATTGGCAACAATGGTCCGCTGTACGCGCGTTGGACTGACGGCAGACGGCGAGCCCGCATTGCGGGTCAGCGGCATCTTCAAGCTTGGACTTCTGCTGGACGAAGGCAGACGTAAAGAACCCTTGGGGCTACTGCGATGCGCATAGCTGCGAAGGAGGGTATGGCCGCGGACACAAAATATCCGATTTTTCAGAATCGCGCGCTTAAGATGCACGCATGACATCTGAGACAACGCCGCATTCCACCTCGAAAGGTTCATTTCAGCAAGATGCCAGCATCATTGGCCTGGTGGGGCTGGCGCATGCGAGTTCACACTTTGGACATTTGCTGTTGCCACTGACGTTTCCGGTGTTCATGAAGGAATTCAGCCTGGGTTACACCGAGCTTGGCTTGCTCGCGACAACCTTCTTTGTGGTGTCGGGTGTCGGACAGGCGCTGGCGGGGTTTGTGGTGGACCGTCTGGGCGCGCGGCCCCTGCTGTTTGCCGCGCTGGGTATTTTTGTAGTGGCCAGTGTTGCGGCGTCGATGGTGACCGGGTATACCGGGCTGCTGCTTGTGGCGGCGCTGGCGGGCTTGGGCAACGCCACTTTTCATCCGGTGGACTTCACCATTCTGAACCAGCGTGTGTCTGTACCGCGACTGGGCTATGCGTTCAGTGCCCATGGCCTCACCGGAAACCTGGGTTGGGCTGTTGCGCCGGTTTTTTTTGCGAGCTTTGGTTCGTTAATTGGTTGGCGCCACAGCTACCTGGCGGCAGCTGCGTTGTACGGCAGCATTTTGGCCGTGATGGTGTGGCATCGGGACAAGCTCAGTACCCAGGTAACACGGTCTGACCCACAGTTGCACAAGGAGCACGACATGGCGTTCATGAAACTGCCTGTGGTGTGGCTGTGTTTCGCATTCTTTCTGCTCTCGACCATGACACTTGGCGTGATGCAGAATTTTTCGGTTTCCATCCTCAGGGCGATGCACGGCGTGAGTTTCGAGGCGGCAACCTATACGCTGACCGCGTACATGCTATTTGGCGCGATCGGCGTGTTTGTCGGGGGCATCGTGGCGGTGCGTACCAGCAATAGTGACAAGGTAGTTGCTTCGGCCATGGCGACTGGAGCCGTACTGCTGGCCCTATGTGGCAGTGGAATGCTGGGTGCGGCGGGGACGATGGCGGTGCTGGCGGCGACCGGATTTTCCATTGGCATAGGCGGCCCTTCGCGCGACATGATGATCAAGAAGGCCACCCCCAAGGGAGCAACGGGGCGCGTATATGGGCTGGTGTATTCCGGGCTTGACAGCGGCCTGGCGGTTGCTCCCCTGTTGTTTGGCTTGTTCATGGACCGGGGTTGGTACGGTGCTACGTTGATCGGGGCTGCCTCCGTACTGATGCTGAGCGTGTTCGCAGCACTGGGTGTGGGAAAGCGCTCGCTTAGGTAAGTAGCGCCAGAGGGTGAAATGAATGGCATGATCAAGGGTTGTGTCTAATGCCTTCACATGAACCATGTCAGAAACCTTTGCCGAATCGGCCCCGAAATCTCCCGAAACTGAAGTTGTCCCAAAAAAGCGACCCGTTAGACCGGATGTATATCCGGTACTTGAGCGCTTGGCCGTGTTGTACCAGAAGCTCTTCGGGACGGTTTTTGTGCCGCTCAAACGTGGCATCTTTCAGGATATTTTGGCTGCGCACCCGGACGCTTTTGAGCGCGATGCACTCAAGGCCGCGCTGTCGTTTCACACCCGTTCCACGCGTTACCTGACGGCGGTGGCCTCAGGCCAGCAGCGCCATGACCTGCAGGGCGTGGCGGTTGAGTCCATGGCACCAGAGCACGTTTACCAGGCGTTGCTGGAGGTGTTTCGCCGCCGCCAGGCACGCACCAGGGATGATCTCAGTCCTAAACTGGTAGAGCGAATGGTGCATGCCTTTGAGGTTTCCGGTTTGTCGGCGCAGGCATACACCGAGCGTGTGCATGGCCATGACGACGAAGCCAATGCGCTGCTGCAATGTGCGCTGACCGAAGCGCAGGTACGTCAGGCCAAGAACGAGGCCCTGTTACGTGCGTTTGAGGGTAGTGGCGTGACGGAGGTGGACACCTTTGCCGACATGTACGGCATGGACCCACGTGTTGTAACGCACATGCTGGAGCGTGCGCGGGCGATGTTAGGCAGTTGACCGCGCCGCTGCTACACCGCGTCCGGTTGCTGTTGCGGGGCGGCGTTGGCAAAGGCTTCGAGCGTCAGACACGCCTGCTCAATGCGGCGTATCGTTGGAAACGCCTCCAGAGGCGTGTCAAAGCGGCGCGAATTGGCAATCTGTGGGATCAGACAGCAGTCGGCCAGACCCGGCGTATCACCATGGCAAAAGACTCCGGTGGCCGGGTCGTTCGCCAGCATCGCTTCAATGGCTGTAAACCCGAGCGTGATCCAGTGGCGGTACCAGTCGGACTTGGCGGACTCCTCCACTTTCAGCTTGGCATCCAGATACTGCAGCACACGCAGGTTATTGAGTGGATGGATTTCACAGGCAACGCAGAGTGCCAAAGCGCGCACGCGCGCCCGTCCTAGCGGGTCGCGTGGCATCAGGGCAGGTTCGGGATGGGTCTCGTCGAGGTACTCCATGATGGCCAGCGACTGACCGACGGCGTGGCCGCTGTCGATCAAGGTTGGCACCAGTTGTGCGGGATTCACGCGCTGGTAATCGGCAGAGTGCTGCTGGCCACCATCCTTGAGCAGATGCACAGCGGCATAGGTGTAAGGCAGGCCCTTGAGATTGAGCGCGATACGCACCCGATAGGCTGCAGAACTTCGAAAATAGCTGTGCAATGTAAGCATGGATTCGTTCCAATCACTGCAGAGGGTGCGCCGGTAACAGTGTGCCCCGTACTTCACCAAAACCGATGCGGGTGGCACCGTTTGCTTGGCATGCGCCTCGAAAAATAACCGTGTCACCGTCCTCAAGAAAGGTGCGGCTTTCACCGCTGGGCAGCGTCAATGGCAGCTTGCCACCCATGGACAGTTCCATCA
>CAIPGC010000082.1 GCA_903864505.1 uncultured beta proteobacterium
CTCTCCGTTTGCGCGGCAAACACAAGGCCATTTACACGCCTCACGTCGATACCGGTGACTTCATCGTCATCATTAACGCAGCCCAGCTGCGCGTCACGGGTGCCAAGCCCCTGGACAAGGTGTACTACCGTCACTCGGGTTACCCGGGCGGTATCACAGCCACCAACTTCCGCGATATGCAGGCCAAGCATCCTGGCCGTGCTTTGGAAAAAGCCGTCAAGGGCATGCTGCCCAAGGGTCCGCTGGGCTACGCCATGATCAAGAAGCTCAAGGTGTACGGTGGTGCTGAGCATCCCCACACCGCGCAGCAGCCCAAGGTGCTGGATATTCCCGGCATTTCTCCCAATGCAGTGAAAAGAGAGGCCGCTAAATGATCGGTGAATGGAACAATGGCACCGGCCGTCGCAAGTCGAGCGTCGCCCGCGTGTTTCTGAAAAAGGGCTCTGGCCAGATCGTGGTCAATGGCAAAGCCATTGAAAACTTCTTCGGTCGCGCGACCTCGATCATGATTTGCAAGCAGCCGCTGCTGCTGACCAACCACGCTGAAACCTTTGATGTGATGGTCAACGTGGCCGGTGGCGGCGAGTCCGGTCAGGCCGGTGCAGTGCGTCACGGTATCACCCGCGCGCTGATTGACTACGATGCAACGCTCAAGCCCGCGTTGAGCCAGGCTGGCTTTGTGACGCGGGACGCGCGCGAAGTTGAGCGCAAGAAGGTCGGCTTCCACGGCGCACGCCGTCGCAAGCAGTTCTCCAAGCGCTAATTCGGTCATACTTGGCGATCAAGGCCGTCCCAGCTATGCTTGGGGCGGCTTTTTCATTGGAGGACAACCCATGCGATTTCGCCTGCTGCGCCGCCGATTGACGATCAGCGCACCGCGCATGGCCGTGCGTAGCGCTTTGCCATGGCCTTTTCGGTGGGCGGTGTTTGCGATCGTGCTGGGATTTTGCGGAGCGATTGGTCTTTGGGCCTTTGAGTTTGGCAAAGACATTGCGGGGCTCGATGGCGGCACCAAGGACGAACTCGTGCGTGTGCGCGCTGAATTGATTGCTGTCCGAGCCGAGCTGGTTGAGGCCAAGGATGCGCGGGATAAGGCGCAATCGGTGGCCAATACGGCCGATACCCTGTTGACGACGGAAAAGGCGTCACAGGAACGCCTGCAGGCCCAGGTAAAACAACTCGACGCCGAGAACCACACGCTGCGCGATGATCTGGGCTTTTTTGAGAAGCTCATTCCAGCGACCGGCGGCGAAGGAGTCGCGATTCGGAGTCTGCAGGCAGAAGTGCAAAATGGCAGCAAAGTAAAATGGCAGGTGCTGGTGATTCAGGCCAGCAAGAACACGCAGGAATTCAATGGCCGAATGGAGTTAACGTTTTCAGGCCTGATGAATGGCAAGCCGTGGTCTGCGGCACTTCCCGGTGGTCCCCAGCCGATCAGGGTTCGGCAGTACGGTCGGGTCGAAGGCGAGTACGAACTGCCAGCGCTGGTGGTGGTGAAGAGTATGACGGCCAGGGTCTTGGACGGTGACAATGTGAAAGCAACACAGTCGATCAAGCTGTAACGATGAAACGAGGTGCAAATATGTTCAACAAGAAGAAGCAACCCCCCATCAAGAGTCTGATTGCGCAAGGCAGTCAGATCAGTGGTCACATTACATTCGCCGAAGGCTTGCGGGTTGATGGTGACGTGAACGGGAATGTTCGCGCCAAGGATGAAGGCTCCAGTATTTTGGTAATTTCGGAGTCTGCCCACATCGTGGGTGAAATTTCGGCCGACCACATCATCATCAATGGCAGCGTCAAGGGACCGGTCCATGCGCGCCTGATGCTGGAGTTGCAACCCAAAGCGCGCATTGAAGGCGATGTGCAATACGTTGCCCTCGAAATGCACCAGGGGGCATTGATCACCGGACAACTCCGCCCGATTCTGGCCGGCGAGGAAAAGCCCACACTCAAACTAGCGGCAAATAACCCGTAAAATAATTCCCGAGCAAATTTGTGTACTATTAGCTGGATTGTTGAATTGATCGGAGAGATTCATGAGCGCAGTAGCTGAAAACATCGAGGTTGAAATGCCTGCCCCCATCCTGTTCACCGACAGTGCTGCTGCCAAGGTGGCAGACCTGATCGCTGAAGAGGGCAACCCGGACCTGAAACTGCGCGTGTTTGTGCAAGGGGGCGGGTGCTCGGGGTTTCAGTACGGTTTTACGTTCGATGAAATCACGAACGAGGATGACACCACCATGACCAAGAATGGGGTGTCCCTGTTGATCGATGCCATGAGCTACCAGTATCTGGTAGGCGCCGAAATTGACTACAAGGAAGACTTGCAGGGCGCGCAGTTTGTGATCAAGAACCCGAATGCAACCACGACGTGTGGTTGCGGCTCGTCATTCTCGACCTGAGGCGGTTGTGATGCCCCGTTATGCGGGGTAAATTGCACCCAGAATGCGCTCACCTCGGGCGCCAGTGACGCTTTTAACGCTAGAGGTTTTGCCAAGCAAGGTTTGTCGCGCGAGCCAGGCGAAGGCAGTTGCTTCCACCTGCAGCGGCGGCAAGCCTGCCGCATCGGACGATACAACCTGACATGTGGGCAAAGCACTTTGCAGTCGCTGCATGAGGTGGTCGTTGTAGGCACCCCCCCCGCATACGACGAGCGTTTGGCAGTTGGGCGCTTCATTCTGCAGACTTTGCGTGCAGGCCACGGCTGTCAGCTCCGTCAGGGTCGCTTGCACATCTGGCGCTGGCATCGATATAAACGGGGCCAGTTGCGCGGCAAGCCAGGTCGGGTTGAACAGGTCTCTGCCGGTGCTTTTGGGCGGCACCAACCCAAAGAACGGATCGGATAGCAGTCGGGCCAGCAGTGTCGTGTTGACACTGCCCTGTGCCGCCCAATTGCCTGCTTCGTCAAAAGGGTTGCCCGTATGGGCCAGACACCATGCGTCCATCAATGCATTGCCGGGCCCGCAATCAAAGCCGACCAGACCGGATGACTGCGGGTTCAGTACCGTGAGGTTGGAGATCCCCCCTATATTGAGGACGGCCACAAGCCGGTCTGATTGTCCAAAAATGGCCTGATGAAATGGGGGAACCAGCGGTGCTCCCTGTCCTCCCGCTGCCACATCGCGACTTCGAAAGTCTGCGACAACGTCGATGCCACACAGTTCAGCGAGCAAGGAGGGGTTGTTGAGTTGCAGGGTGTAACCCGTGCCGTCAAATTCTTGCGGGCGGTGGCGCACGGTTTGCCCATGTGCTCCGATCGCCCGAACTTCTGACCGGGCCACGCTGCATTGCATGAGCAGCGCGTCCACTTGCTGGGCATATAGGCGCACAAGTGCATTGGAAGCCAAGGCAGCCCGGTGCAGTTCGTTGTGGGTGGGAGTGTTCAGGGCCAGCAACTCGTCTTTGAGCGCAGGTGTCAGTGGCGCGCTGCAATGGCCGAGCACGGTGGGGCGTTGGAGTGAAAAATCGGCCAGTACTGCATCCACTCCGTCCAGTGAGGTGCCGGACATCAGGCCGATGTACAACTCGGACATGGCCGCGCTTGCTTCGCGGAAAATTTACTGTGCGCTGCCAGCCTGCATTTGTGCGGCAGCGGCCAGTTGCGTACGTACCATGGCGGCGGAGGCGGCGAATGCAGCTTTTGCCGATGCGGCCACCGGCGTGGATTCGCTTTGGCGCGCAACGGTCAACGGGTCACGGTAAGCGCCATTGACACGAAATTCAAAATGCAGATGCGGTCCCGTGGCCCAACCTGTTTGGCCCACTGCTCCCACGTTCTGTCCCTGGCCGATGCTTTGTCCCTGGCGAACCAGGATACGGCTTAAATGCGCATAGACCGTGGTGTTGCTGCCGCCATGCTTGACTATCACCACGTTACCGAATCCGTTTTGAACGCCGGCAAATTCCACCACGCCATCTCCGACGCTGCGCACGGGCGTACCCGTTGGGGCGGCGTAGTCGACACCCAAATGCGCACGCCAAGCCTGCAGGATCGGGTGGAAACGCATCTTGAACCCGCTGGTCACTCGTGAAAACTCCATGGGCGACGCAAGAAAAGCCCGGCGCAGGCTTTCACCGGCCAGGGTGTAGTAGCCGCCCCTGGTAAGGGTGTGACTGGCGGTCGATGCTGCAGCGTTGCCTGCCGTTACCGGTTCCTGAAACCACATGGCCTGGAAAGTTTTTCCGGCGTTCACAAACTCGGCGCTCAGTACCCGGCCGGCGCGCAGGGGTTCGCCATCGCCCTCCAGGGTTTCATAGACTACGGAGAAACGGTCGCCCTTGCGCAGCGCACGGTGAAAGTCGATGTCGCCCGAAAAAATTTCAGCTAACTGCACAGCAACGGCATCGGGAATGCGCGCTTCATCGGTGGCAGCAAACAGCGACGAGTTGATGGTTCCGCTGGACAGCCGCGCTGTGGCCGTCATCGGCAAGGTTTCCACCCGCGACTGAAACCCTTCGGGGGTCTTGTCCACCGTCAAGCGCTTGAACATGCCGTCGTCTTCCGGACTCCAGCGTGCGCTTAGCTTCAGCAGCGTGTTGCCGTCGCCAGCCTCCACAGTGACGGCACGTCCGGACCGCCCCCACAGGGTTTGCTGCACGTTGGCATCGGCCCGCAGGAATGCTGCAGCGGCAGTGTCAAACACGCCCACGCGCTTGAGCAGCGACTCGGCGGTATCGGCAGACCGCGAAACATCCGAGCGGTACAACCGCAAAGCCTGTGATTCAAGTTCGGCCGTTTGTCCCTGCAGCGCAAGCGGTTGAATCGCCTCCACCACTGTATGCGCCGGGATGTCAGACGCATCCGGTGCCAGTGCGCCAACCGCGTAGGTAGCCCCTGCGCCGCCCATCAGCACGGCCACCACCACAGCGGTGACCCGCATGGGGTGTTGCTGCACAAACCTGCGCAGGGGTGGCACGAACGCTTGGACAAGTCCGGTGATCAAATTTGGAACTCCGCAGTCTTCAGGAGAAACATCAGGCGACTAGAATTCAGTTACGAACCCTGTTGCACCAAACAAACAGCTGGGCAGTATAGCTGCACTCTAGACCCCTTTCCTTAAAAAATATTCTCATGAATTCATCAATAAGTTCAACGTTTGTGGTAAGCGACTATGTCAAGGATGCGCTGGCGGTGTCCTTGCGCGGTTGCGATGAACTGATTCCGCAGGACGAGTGGGTTAAAAAACTGGTTCGCGCAGAGGCCACCGGCAAGCCGCTGCGCATCAAACTCGGCCTGGATCCGACCGCGCCCGACATCCATATCGGACACACCGTGGTGCTCAACAAAATGCGCCAGTTGCAGGACCTGGGTCATACCGTCATCTTCCTGATTGGCGACTTCACCACCATGATTGGCGACCCGTCCGGTCGCAACAGCACGCGCCCGCCATTGACACGCGAGCAGATCGAAGCCAACGCCCAGACCTACTACAAACAGGCCAGTCTGGTGCTGGATCCGACCAGGACCGAAATTCGCTACAACAGCGAGTGGAGCGACCCGCTGGGTGCGCGCGGCATGATCCAGCTAGCTTCGCGCTACACCGTGGCGCGCATGATGGAGCGCAATGACTTTCACGACCGGTTTAAATCCGGCCAATCGATCAGCGTGCATGAGTTCCTGTACCCGCTGATGCAGGGATACGACAGCGTTGCACTGCACAGTGACCTTGAGTTGGGCGGAACCGACCAGAAATTCAATCTTCTGGTGGGTCGCCAGTTGCAGGCCGAATATGGTCAGGAGCCCCAGTGCATTTTGACCATGCCACTGCTCGAAGGGTTGGACGGCGTGGAGAAGATGAGCAAGAGCAAGAACAACTACATCGGCATCAGTGAAGATGCCAATACCATGTTCGCCAAGGTACTCAGTATCTCGGATGTACTGATGTGGCGCTGGTACACGCTGCTGAGTTTTAAGAGCGAGGCACAGATTGCAGCACTTAAGACCGAAGTCGATTCCGGGCGCAATCCCAAGGACGCGAAAGTGGCTCTTGCCAAGGAGATTACGGCGCGCTTTCACAGTGCCGCTGCAGCGACTGCGGCCGAGCAGGACTTCATCAACCGCAGCAAGGGCGGCATTCCGGACGAGGTTGCCGAACTCAGCCTACCGCTGGGCGAGGGCGGTGCCCCGCTGGGCATTGCAGCGTTGTTGAAGGCGGCCGCGCTGGCGACCTCCAGTGGCGAGGGCAACCGGCTGATCGAAGGAGGCGGTGTGCGCGTTGACAGCGGCGTGGTCAGTGACAAGGGACTCAAGCTCGGCGCCGGAACCTACGTGCTGCAGGTAGGTAAGCGCAAGTTCGCCCGGGTGACGCTGTCCTGAGCACCCATGCATGCACTGATGCAGCGGGTAACGCGTGCCAGCGTGGTGGTGGGTGGCAGCGTGGTTGGCCAGATCGAGCGTGGCCTGTTGGCGCTGGTGTGTGCCGAGCGCGGTGACACCGAGGTGCAGGCCGACAAGCTCCTTGCCAAAATGCTCAAGCTGCGCATCTTTAGCGATACCCAGGGCAAAATGAATCTCAGCCTGCAGGACATGGATGGTCGAGGTGCTGTCGGGGGCTTGTTGGTAGTCAGTCAGTTCACGCTCGCCGCTGACACGTCTGGCGGGAACAGACCCAGTTTCACTGCGGCTGCCGCGCCCAATGAAGGGCGACGTCTATATGACTACTTTGTGGCTCAGGCGCGTATCGCACACCCGGTTGTGGAAACCGGCGTGTTTGCGGCCGACATGCTGGTGGAATTGGTCAACGACGGGCCGGTGACCATTCCGATGCGCGTGCCACCGGTGGTCGACTTGTTATCGAAATAGCAGTTGTTCAGGCACTGTTTGCAGCGGTTGTGGCCACATACCTCAGTACGGGTTGTCGAACCCCAGGGCTGCCAGTATCGTCACTTCCAGCGACTCCATGGCCCTCGCATGGGCTTGGCTGATTTCATGGTCCCAGCCCTGCGCATGTAGCGCGCCGTGGACGATCAGATGAGCGTAATGGGCTTGCAGCGTCTTGCTCTGGGCGTTGGCTTCCTCGGCGACCACAGGTGCACAGAGCACCAGGTCCGCACTGACTACGGGCTTGCGTGCGTAGTCAAAAGTCAGCACATTGGTGGCGTAATCCTTGTGGCGGTAGTCGCGGTTAAGCGACTGGCCTTCTGCCCTGCCAACGATGCGGACGGTGATCTCGGCATCTCTGGCCAGCGCGTGGCGAATCCAGCGGGCCACCTTGTGGCGTGGCAGGGCGGCCCGGTGCAGGGGTGCGTCATCGTGAGCGCCGAACTGCAGCGAGAGGGAGAGTTGCGGCAGCATCAACGCACTTTGGGTGCACGGGTCTTGGGCAAACCGGCGCGGGGCAGGGCGGCGGGCTCGATTTCTGGCGCTGAGATAGGCGGCAGGTCATTCAGGCGCGCGGCATCGTAGGCGTCGACAATGCGTGCCACCAGCGGATGGCGAACGATGTCGGCACTGGTCAAGCGCGTGACGGCGATGCCAGGCACACGTTTCAAAACGCGTTCGGCTTCTACCAGACCACTCATCTGTGCCTTGGGCAGGTCGATCTGGCTCACGTCACCGGTGATTACGGTCTTGGTGCCAAAGCCGACGCGGGTCAGGAACATCTTCATTTGCTCTGGCGTGGTGTTTTGCGCCTCATCCAGAATCACAAAAGCATTGTTGAGCGTGCGTCCGCGCATGAACGCCAGCGGTGCAATTTCCAGTTGCTGGCGCTCGAACGCCTTGTGCACCTGTTCATAGCCCATCAACTCATACAGCGCGTCGTACAGTGGGCGCAGGTAGGGGTCGACCTTCTGGTTCAGGTCGCCCGGCAGGAATCCCAGTCGCTCGCCCGCCTCCACAGCGGGACGGGTGAGCACTATGCGCTGCACCGCGCTGCGCTGCAAGGCATCGACGGCAGCGGCCACCGCCAGATAGGTCTTGCCGGTGCCGGCCGGACCAATACCGAAGGTGATGTCGAACTCGGCAATGTTGTCCAGGTACACCGCCTGGTTCTGGCTGCGCGGTTTGAGGTCGGCGCGGCGTGTGGCCAGTGTGGGCCCCTCTATGGCCTCGGCCGAACCATCGCCAGAGAGCATGAGTTGCACCGTTGCCGTCGAAATGGGACGGGCCGCCATTTCGTACAGGGCCTGCAGCATGTCCATGCCGCGCTGTGTTTTGGCCTTGCTGCCTTCTACCTTGAATTGCTCGTGGCGATGCGCGATCCGAATGCCCAGCGCCTGCTCGATGGTGCGCAGATGCTCGTCGGTAGGGCCGCACAGGTGGGAAAGGCGGGTGTTATTCAGAGGTGAGAAAAGGTGTCTGAGAATCAAGCTGATAATTCCTCGCAGGTCCCCTCCATGATAGGCACAAAATGATTGGCAAGCTCAGCGGCATCCTTTCGGACAAAAACCCGCCCCAGGTGATTGTGGATTGCGGTGGCGTGGGTTATGAGGTGCAGGTGCCAATGAGCACCTTTTACAACCTGCCCCCTGAAGGGCAGAAGGTGTCCCTGCTGACGCATTTTGTTGTGCGTGAGGATGCGCAGATTCTGTACGGCTTTGGCTCCAGTGTGGAGCGAGCCGCATTTCGTGAATTGATCAAGATCTCTGGGGTTGGTCCCCGAACTGCGCTCTCCGTTCTGTCGGGCATGAGCGTGGGAGAACTGTCACAGGCGGTAACACTGCAGGAGGCAGGTCGACTGATCAAGGTGCCTGGCATCGGCAAGAAAACGGCGGAGCGACTGCTGCTCGAGCTCAAGGGAAAGCTCGGAGCAGATATTGGCCCTTCGATTGCGACCGCGAGCGATGCGCAAACCGACATTCTGCAAGCGCTGCTGGCGCTGGGCTACAGCGACAAGGAAGCCGCGGCTTCCCTCAAGGCATTGCCTGCCGATGTGGGTGTCGGTGAAGGAATAAAATTGGCACTCAAATCATTGGCAAAATGAGCCTGTAGCCCCCGTGCAATATGCGCAGGTCGCTATGAAATAAGGAGCATATCGCAGACTGATTCAGTTCTGGTCTACTGCGCATCACGCACCGGTCTGCCATTGAGGGGCTGCACCGGTCTGGCGTTGTTCGGATACAGCTGGGTAAACAGTTTGAACTGGCTCTTGCTGATGGGCACGGATTGCTTGAGCACCATCCAGAGTACTCCTTCGGTGCAGGGCGGCGTAGTCAGCGAACCCATGAACTGGTAGTAGCGCTGATCGGTGGGCAGCAGCTCGGACAAGTTCAAGAAATCCAGCGGCATGCGCACCCGATCGCCCGCGTCCAGAGGCATGTAAGTCCACACCTTGTCGATCAGTGCATTGGTCGACCCCGGCTCAAAAAGCACTGCCACCACGGCGAGTTGCCCCTCGTCGTTCTTGTGGACCAAGTGCGCCACCATGACCGAGCGCTTGAAGTTGATCTGTTCTTCGCTGGGCGTATGAAAGTGAAACTGCAGCAAGCGGTAGCGCGATCCGCGCACCGTCAGCACGTTGTCACCTTGCACGTCCACCTGAATCGTGTGTCCGTTGTTGACCACGGTGGCATTACTCTGCGTGTAGCTGAATCGCAGCGCTTCGGCTGGACCTTGCAGGGTCTCGCTGTCATCGATGTTGATCGGTGACTGGCGTTTACCAATGGCGCACATATTGAACTCAGGCTTGAGTTGGCCCCAGGCTTGCGGACCGAATTCGCCCTCGTAGCTCCAGTGCGCTTCGCTACCGTGGCCGCTGGCCGGTGCATCGTGGACTGTCGCTGAAGCCGCTGCACGCCCCGACAGCGCAGCGGCGCGGGCCTGAATGTACTGGCGGCTGGTCTGAGACACGGCAGGTGGTGAGCCGTGGCCTGCGACGACGGGCTTGTGCACAGGCTCTGCCGCCGCAGGTGCTGCGGCTGGTGTGGCGCTGCTGTGGGGTTTGGTTCCCACGATCAGGGTCAATTTTTTGTTGGGCAGGATGCTTCCGCCCAACGCTTCGCGCACCCTGCCGCCCACTTCCTTGGGGTTGCTGGAACTGCTGGCTTCAATGTCCGCTTTCGGCGGGGTCGCTGCATGCCCTTCAGTGGGATGGTCCGCCGCCCTGGCGGTTGCAGCACCCAGCAGTATCAACGCGCAAAGGCTTGCAGACCACCACCGTCTAATCGGGATGGCGGGGGTAGTCAGCAATATTTTCATGGCGCAGGTGGTGGTTGGAGCATGCACGGTAGGCCATCCCCCAAACAACCGGGGGAGGGGTGTTCCTATCGTATCGGCTGATTTTCGGCCTTACTTAAGCCAGGCGCGCTATAGTAAGTCATGAGCATTCAGACCGACGATTTTGCCGCGCAACCTGCGCTGCGCATGGTATCTGCCGCACCGGTGTCGCCTGGTGAAGAGGCGATGGAGCGTGCGCTGCGGCCCAAACTGCTTGACGAGTATGTGGGGCAGATGAAGGTGCGCGAGCAACTGGAAATTTTTATCGGTGCGGCCCGCAAGCGCGAAGAAGCGCTGGACCACGTGCTGCTGTTTGGTCCGCCCGGGTTGGGCAAGACGACGCTGTCGCACATCATTGCCCATGAGTTGGGTGTGAATTTACGCCAGACCAGTGGGCCAGTGCTGGAAAAGCCCAAGGACCTGGCGGCGTTGCTGACCAATCTGGAAAAAAACGACGTTCTCTTTATCGACGAAATCCATCGCCTCTCGCCCGTCGTCGAAGAAATCCTTTATCCCGCGCTGGAAGACTACAAGATCGACATCATGATTGGCGAAGGTCCGGCCGCGCGCTCCATCAAGCTGGATTTGCAGCCCTTCACGCTGGTTGGCGCAACCACCCGGGCCGGCATGCTGACCAACCCGCTGCGCGACCGCTTTGGCATTGTGGCCCGGTTGGAGTTCTACAGCGCCGAGGAACTGGGGCGCATCGTCAAACGCAGCGCCGGTCTGCTCAAGGTGCCCATGAACGATGAGGGCGGTTTCGAGATCGCCCGGCGCTCGCGCGGCACGCCCCGCATTGCCAACCGGTTGTTGCGCCGGGTGCGCGACTATGCCGACGTCAAAGGCTCGGGCCAGATCACGCTGGATATTGCCAACCGTGCGCTGGCCATGCTGGACGTGGATCCGCAAGGCTTCGATTTAATGGACCGCAAACTGCTGGAGGCCGTCATTCACCGCTTTGATGGCGGTCCGGTCGGGCTGGATAACATCGCCGCCAGCATCGGCGAGGAGCGCGAAACCATTGAAGACGTAATCGAACCCTACCTGATTCAGCAGGGCTACCTGCAGCGCACACCGCGCGGGCGCATTGCCACCCTGGCGGCCTACCGTCATTTGGGTGTCACCCCGCGCAGCGCCGGGGAAAGCCTGTTTGAAGGATGACGGGTCGTTGATACCCGGGTTCCAAGTTGCGTGTGGTGTGGGACAGTCCCGCATCGCTCCCCTCACTGGAGATCTGACTGATTCTGTGCGGGGCGATTTTGATAGAGCGTAGAATAATCCACAGACTGAATGACGGCCCTTAAGAGTTTTCTCAGCAGTTGGGAGGTTTCCTTTGTCACTATGGCGCAGCATCAATCTGCTTGCCTTCAAGGAAAGTGGATGGGTTGGAATCGTGGCTCTCGTGGCTTCGTCTGCGTGTGCCCAAACGCCTCCCGATGCCGGTCGCATTTTTCAGGATACGCGCCCCGCGCCAGAGCGCTCGACTGCCAGCACCTTACCAACCATCAAGCCGATCCTTACGCCTCAGGCGAGTAGCCATCGTGTGGACGATGTTCGGGTTCAGGTTACCCAATTTGATTTCACTGGCAACAGCGCCATTTCGGAAGAAGTATTGCGTGCTGCAGTGAGCGACTGGTCCGGAAAGTCTTTGAACTTTGGCGAACTGATGCAGGTGGTGGAGGCGGTGGAGGCGCGCTACAAAGAGGCAGGCTACTTCCTGGCGCAGGCCTATTTGCCGCCCCAGAAAATACGCGATGGCAACATCGAGATCGCTATCAGCGAGGGGCGACTGGGTGAGACTCGGTTAGAGGGTGAAAGTCGTGTTTCAGCGGGTGTGGTGTACGGCTACCTTGACCGTCTGCCCAAGGACCAGGCACTTGTCCTGACGACACTTGAGCGGCAGGTCTTGCTGATCAACGACCTCGCCGGCAGTCGCGCCACTTTGGACCTGCAGGCCGGAGAGCAGCCTGATAGCACCGATGTCATCCTTGTCCAGCAATCCGAGAACCTCCTTTCCGGACGGTTTGAAATCAACAACCACGGGCTGCCTTCTACCGGTGAAAAACGCTTCGGGGTCACGCTTTTTGCGAGCAGTCCTTTCAACCTCGGGGAGCGCGTAAGTTTCAATGCGCTGACCAGTGAAGGCCGCGGCCTCACCAGCTACAACCTGAGGGCCGAACTTCCGCTCGGCGGGGATGGCTGGCGCCTGCTTGCCGGTGCGTCCAAAGCCGAATACAGTCTGGGCGGCGAGTTCAGTCAACTCGATGCGAGCGGCACTGTCGATTCTCTTCGCGTTGGCGCGATCTACCCGCTGGTTCGGAGTCGAACAAAAAGCCTCCGGATTCAATTCGAAGCTGACCAAAATGCATTGTCCGACAGCATGCGTGCGGCCAATTCCCAACTGGACAAACAAAGCCGGGGGCTCACAGCCACGCTCAGCGCAGACGGAATGGATGAATTCGCAGGAGGAGGCACCTCGCGTGCAGATCTTGTGCTGCGGGCAGGGCAACTGGATCTTGGAACAAGTGCTGCCAGCCTGGATGCAGCGTCCGGCGGGTCGGGTGCTGCGGGGCAATTCAAAAAGGCAACGCTCGCGCTGCAGCGTCTGCAAAACCTCAGTCGTGATGTCAGTCTGCAGGTTCAACTCAACTGGCAAATTGCGGACAAGAACCTCGACTCGTCCGAGAAGTTCAGCCTGGGGGGGCCGGCATCGATTCCTGGTTACGCCAGTGGCGAGGCCAGTGGCGACGGTGGCGTTCACGCCAAACTGGGCCTGCGCTGGCAGGTCGCACCGGAATTGACGTTGGCCGTTTTCACCGATTACGCGCAGTTGCGGCTGGCACAGGAGCCGGCGCCCGTGGCCAGCGTGAACGACAAGCAACTCAGAGACCGTGGCCTCAGTGCCGATTGGCAGTGGGGTAGTCACCTCATGGCAAACGCCATCGCCGCATGGGCTGAAAACGACACCCGGCGCGTCTGGCTGAACGTGGGGTACCAGTGGTGATGAAAATATCAAATCGCATTGAACCACCCGCCCGACCTGTGCTCACGCCGCTGCTGTGCGCGCTATCGGCCTGGCTGCTGCTGACGGCTGACGCATTGGCGCTGGATGCCGCTGCCCTGCCTGGTGGGGGTGCGGTCACGGCCGGTGCAGCAACCATCAGCAAGACCGGCAGCACGCTTGGCATACAACAAAGCAGCCAGCGCGCCGCAATCGACTGGCAAAGCTTCAACATCGGTTCTGCAGCGACCGTCAATTTTGTTCAGCCCAACAGTTCCAGCGTAGCGCTCAACCGCATCACCGGCAACGAAGCCAGTCAGATCTTCGGCAAGCTCAATGCCAACGGGCTGGTCTTCTTCAGCAACCCCAACGGCATGCTGTTCGCTCGGGGCAGCGAGGTCAATGTGGGTGGGTTGCTGGCTACCACCCTGCGTCTGAACGACGAAAGCTTCATGGCGGGTGAGTACACCGCTGCCAATCCCGGTGCGGGCGACATCAGCAACGCCGGCATTCTGAACGCACGCGGTAGTGTTGCGCTCGTCGGGAATGCAGTGCACAACAGTGGCCAAATTTTCGCTACCACCGTAACGCTGGCATCAGGAAATGCGGTTGCGGTGGATCTGACGGGCGATGGGCTGATCCGTGCGCGGATTGCCGAGCCAGCCCTGCGATCCAGCATTGAGAATAGCGGCTCCATCAACGCAAGCGTAGCCGTCACGCTGACAGCCGGGCAGAGTCAGAGCGCGCTGGGTCGGGTTGTTAACAATACCGGGGTCATTCGTGCTACCGGGTTTGCCAGTCGGGGCGGCGAGATTGTGCTCGAGGGCGCGACGGTTGAAAACACGGGAAGCATCATCGCCAGCGGCAACCTTGGCGGCGGCACCATCAAGCTGATGGGCGACATGCAGGGCGGCCGGGTCAGAGTGGGCGGCACTCTTGATGCCTCTGCGCCGGTGGCCGGCGATGGCGGCTTTGTTGAGACGTCGGCGGCTCGCGTTGCTGTTGCGGACTCGGCCCACATCACGACCACGTCCGCCAAGGGCCGTAGCGGTACCTGGTTGATCGACCCGAACGACTACACCGTCGCCGCCAGTGGGGGCGACATCAGCGGGGCCGCTTTGGGCAGCAGTCTTAACGGCGGCAATGTCACCATTCAAAGTTCCAGTGGCGCAGTGGCAGGTAATGGCGACATATTTGTGAATGACCCCGTTAGCTGGTCTTCGGGCAACACGCTGACGCTGTCTGCGGCGCGCGATATCAACATCCCATCCACTGTCACCGCGACCGGTTCTGGAGCCGGGCTCATGTTGAATGCAAATTTGGGCGGGGCTGGCGGCGCCAGTACCCTGACCGGTACCGTAACACTCAATGGAGGGGCGCTAAAGTTTTCTGGAGGGAACCTCAACCTGTTGAATAACGGCAAGATTGTCGGTGGCACCTTGACTTCGAATGGCGCAAACCATCTCATGGTGGGCACAGGACAGAACTGGGGCACTGGTACGCTGGACAGTGTCGTACTGGATGCCGATGCCACTGTCACCGACAGCAATGTCCTGCGCTACGACAACACCCTCACTATCGCCAACGGGCACAAGATCACTCTGGCCTCAACCGGATCCGATACCTGGTTGAGTGGAGGTACGGTGGGCGCCAAGTTGCTGGCCACAGGTGGTGTTGGCGAGGTCATATTCGGCGGCACCAGTGGCAATAACTATGCGGTCGAACCCTACCCATCCTACCCCTACGCGACCAACCCTTATGTACTAACGATTGGACCGAATGTATTGATTCACGGCCCCGGTAGCGGCACCATCGGTTACCTGAACACGGTGGTAAACCAGGGCACTATACAAACCGATGGTGGCACGATTACCCTTTACGTCACAGATTTTTCCAATGCGGCGGGTGGTGTCGTCAATGTCAATAGCGGCGATCTCAACCTCAGAGGCGACTTCAATTCATCGGGCTTCGCGGGCGTGACGTTCAACCGCAACGGTGGCAGCGTCAACCTGACGGGCACCATGACCAACACCGGCAATGTGTTTTCGCTCGATGGGATCGGCACCCTAACGATGCTCAATGGAAGCAAGATCGTGGGCGGGACGCTGACC
>CAIPGC010000083.1 GCA_903864505.1 uncultured beta proteobacterium
GACGGTGCCGACACCGACGCAACCAGTTCGATGCCGGCGCGAGCGGCCTTCACAATCATCTCCAGACTGACCCGCCCTGACAACACGACGCAGCACGCAGCGGTATCAATGTGCTGCAGCAGGCAATGTCCGATGACTTTGTCGAGCGCGTTGTGTCGCCCCAAGTCCTCGGCTGCTGCCAGCAGTTTGTCATCCTGATCGAACAAGGCGGCTGCATGGGTTCCGCCGGTGCTGCCAAAAAGGAACTGATGGGCTTGCATCGCCTGCATGTACTGATGAATCTGGGCTCCGCAGACGACTCGGGTCCGACCAACCTGCAGTGCTGCGGGAAAAACCTCCTCCAGACTGTCAACGTTGCCACACAGGCCGCACGAACTGGTAACGAGGCCGCTGCGCCGGGCACTTTGCACACCAACCGGTTCACGCAGGCTCACCTTCACCACGCCCGGTGCATCGGGGCACAGCGCCATCGACGCCACATCGGACATGGCATGGATGATCCCTTCGGTAAAAAGGAACCCTGCTGCCAACGCCAACTCTCCCGGCTCGCTGTGCTCGCCAAGCAGACCTTCGGGAGCGCAATAACCCATCGCCTGAATCGGGCCAGTGGGTGTGCTCATCAGGACGTAGCTGCCGACCTCCGTCACCTCAATGCGCAGCGCCTGCTCCTCCACCACCCAGCACCCTTCCTGCGCGGCTGCGATCTTGGCTTGTTCGATGCGCTGAGCCATCACCGAGCGCATCCCGCGTCGCGATGGCACCAGATCGGCAAGGACAGTGTCGGGTTCTCTTTTCATGACACGTGAATCGATCAGTGGTGGGCCAACCGCGTGACCGCAACCCGCACGATGTCGGCGCCAGAACCGGTGGCGTCCGTCAGTTCAAGCGACATCGGCGCAATCGTGTTCAGACTGGGTGATGAGAGATCCTTCGCGTACGGCGTGGCCCAAAAATCAAATTGACCCACCATCACCAGCGTGTCAGGGCGAATGCCCTGCACCACAATCGCAGGACCCTGGGTTGCACCGATCGCCGAAGTCACTTCCAGCAAATCCCCCTCTTCAATCCCCATTTTGCGGGCAGCACCCGTATTGATCATGACACCGCGGTGACCACGAACATTTTGCGAGACCTCATCCATCAACTGGATTGCCGCATTGCCACCCGCGTGGTACTGCATGCTCTTGGTGGTAATGAGCCAAAACGGATAGTCCTCCGGCTTGAGACCGCGGCGCACCAGATCCTGCACCCAGACCCCTGGGAAATCGTGCCATTGCGGCAGGGCCTGGTATTCATTGAGCTGAGCGTCCCACCAGTCAACGCCGATCTCGTGCAGACGCGCGCCGAGTTCCTTGCCGGAACGCATCAGCCGCTCCTGGTAGGGCAACTCAAAGCGCACCTGCTCGCGCTGCATGGTCGGATACAGGTACCAGCCCGTGCCGCGCTCGAACGGTTTGCTCAACAGGCCGTTCTCCTTGAACCAGTCCAGACCATAGGTTTGAGTTCCTTCAGTCAATTCGTGACTGCAGGCCCGGCAGATCGCGTCCCAGATCGTATCCACCGAGTGCACCTGATCTACAGCCAAGGTAAAGTCGCGGCCCTCGGCCTTCAGAGGTGCACCAAAAGCGCCGCGGTTAATGGCTGCGTTGTACGGTTCGAGCAGACCGGTACGGCGCGCCAGTTCGGTCGAGATCCAGGTGAAGTCGCGCGCCTCGCCTTGCGGCTCCACGGCCGGCTGGCGCAATATGTAACCCTGATGTTCCCAGAATTGCTCCATGTACTTGGTCTTGCCCAAGCGGATCAGTTGCGTGGCCTCCAGATCGGTGGCGTCGGGCAGCAGGATGTCGGCCATGTGGTTTGTTTCGTCAGGCGTGAAAGCAAAGCACACCGTGAACGGAAAACGCGCAATGGTCTTGGCCACATTGGGTGTGTCCCAGAACGAAATCGACGGATTGGTGCGATAGGCGATCCAGATTTCCGGCGCTGTTGGCCGGGGCCAGTTCTTGGGTACATGGGTCTGAAACATCCAGGCCAGGTGCGAAGGCCCGAGCGACTGACTCCAGGAGCCGCTGTTGCCAGCCAGCGGCACCAGTGTGCGGTGCGCGTTGCGGCCACTGGGTTGCTGCAACCACTTGGCTTTGGTGGTCGGGTTGAGTTTGTTGAGCATGAAGCCATCCGGACCCGGCTGCACGCTTTTGTGCCTGTTCTCACGCGGACTGTTGATGCGCACCGTGGTCCCCAGGATGCCTCCTGGCACCTCCAGCGCACCCACCAGCACCGCGAGCAAGGTGCGAGACCAGCAACATTCATAGGCACCCCAACCATTGTTGACGGTCTTGCCGAGCGTCACGGCAACCGGCCGGTACGGCAGCAGCCTGCCGTCGACTTCGACTGTCTGCCCAACACAAGCCTGCTCGACAAATTCCAGCGCCACTCTGCGTATCTTGGCAGCGGGCACTTCGCACAAGCCCTGTGCCCACTCCGGGCTGTATTGCTCAATGTGCGCCACGAGTTTGGAAAATGAGGTTTCGCCCTCGACTTGTCCGTGGACCCAGCGCTCGTCATCTGCACCCACCTCCACTGCATCAAGCACGTTGAAACAACCTTCAAGCTGTGGCGTGACGTCGGGCGTGTCGTGCGGCAGCGCCCGATTACCGCTTGCGTCCCAGACCAGAGGTTTGAGTGTTTGGGGGTCGCGCAGAAAGAAACCCTTGGGTCCGACCAGATAGGGCGATGAAGTCATGTTGCGCAGGAAAGGCAGGTCCAGGCGTTCCCGCGCCACTTCATGCAGCAAAACATGAATCATGGCAAACATAAAGGCCGGATCCGTCTTGGGTTTGATCGGAATCCACTCGGCCGAGGCGCCGGCGGTAACCGACAAGTGCGGTTCGATCTGCACCCGCTTGGCACCGCGCACGCGTGCCTCGGAGTGTCGTGCCACAGCGCAGACGCCGCCAGTGACTTCCACATTGGCGCCAAAGGAAACGATGTAATTGCAATGCGGTGTGTCAGCCGCGACGGTGAATGCACGATGCCAGTACTCACCGTACAAGTGTTCGGAGTGGACGCACTTGACGCCCTGCCCGGAGCCAAAGCTGTAATCCATGTCGCCCCAGGCTGCGATGAAAGCAGCGAAGGTGCCCATGTAATTGGCCGGCGTGCCGCCGTGCCCGAGCGTCAGCGCAACGCGCGGCAAGTTTTCTTCATCGAGCAATCCGCGCGAACGAATATCGTTGAGCTTGGCCGCCACGGTATCCAGCGCCTCGTCCCACGAGATCGGCACAAAACCCGGATCGTGCTCCTTGCCCTTCTTGGGATTGGTGCGCTTCATGGGCGTGAGAATCCGGCCCGGGTGGTAAGTCTTCTGAATCAATCCATAGGCTTTGACGCAAGGTTTTCCGTTGCCTGGATAGATCCCGCGCCCCACAAAGTTGGGACCAATTTCTGTCGCTACACCGGCTTCGACCTTGACGCTGAGCAGGTCGGGTCCGGAGACGCAGTTGTAGCAGTAAGTGGGAACGTGTCGTGTGGTGGTACTGGAGGGCTTGCTTGGCGGGGTTCGGCTTCCGGTGGCGCTGGTCATGTTTGCGTCTCTCAATGTCGTGCGTGGTTATGGCCTGCACGATAGAGCACAAGTCCCACGGCCGCAATATGTTCACTCTTGCATAGCGCGCCGTTCTCAGCGACGTACAAGTCACATCAAGGCAAGCACAACCGCGTTTTCCTCCACGCACGCCGTGACCTTGCTCCCCACACGCAGCCGATTCGGACGGTCCGCAAAACCAACCAGTTGCAGGTCGCCGGGCAAGGTCATGACAACCTCGTCGCGCAATGTGCCACGCGACAGACGTGCCACGCGGCCCGCCAAGTGATTGACATGCTCGCGCGCTGGCAATGGACCGGCGCTGACTTTCACAGCTGTTGCCTTGCACAGCACAAGTACCGGCAGGCCAGATTGCAATCCCAGCAGTTCAGCGCTTTCAAGCGTAATCAAGGAAGTGATCTCGCCACCTTCAGGCAAGCACAGGACAACGCGCGCCATCGGGTCACCGTCCTGTGCAAACTGCACGCGCGTGACCTGGCATGGCAAGTGATTTCGCATGCTGGTGCGCAAACCAGTTCCCGACAGAGCCTGAGCCGCGCCACCCGTGAAACGCTGCAACACGTCGAGCCGGGCCCCGTCCATCTGTCGCGCCGCATCGAGCAGTTGTTCGCCTGCGCTCGTCAGGCGGGCGCCGCCGCCGCCAACCCCCCCAACCGCCCGCACCAACAGCGCCACACCCGCGAGGTTGCTCAAGGTATCAACCGCTTGCCACGCCGCCTTGTAGCTCACGCCCGCTTCGCGCGCCGCCTGCGAAATCGAGCCGCTTTTTCCTACCAGCCGCAGAATCTCGATGCGCTTGTCCGCTGGCGCATGGCGCAGCGCACCGGCGTATGACGGAATGGGCTGACTGCTCTTTTTCATGAGCGGATTGTGCCCCGGTTGCAGTGCTAGACTTGCGCTATTCCATTTTTGAATAGCGAAACCCATGCACACCTTGTTCACCCAACCCCATGCGCGCCGCCAGATCCTGACGCTGCTGTTCGCTCTTTGTCCAGTTTTCGTCTGCGCGCATACCGCAGGGGCCGAGCCCGCCAGTATGGTGACGCAGACCATCAGCCTTGGCAGGGGCGAGAAGACAACCATCACGCTTTCCCCGGAGGCGCTGAAGGCGTACCCCGTCCAGAGCCCGCCCGACATTGCCGTGAAGAATCGCAAGGGCGAAACCCAGCGTGTACTGAAAGGCTACAACGGGGTCAAACTGATTGACCTGCTGGACAAGGCCGCGCTGGTTTCGGCAGACCCCAACGATTTCAAGAAGACTATCGTCGTTGCGACCGCCAGCGACGGCTACAAAGCGGTCTTTTCCTGGAACGAGTTGTACAACACGTCGGTTGGTGCAGGTGTGCTGGTGCTCTACGCCAAAGACGGCAAGCCTCTTTCTGATGACGAAGGCCGAATTGCCCTGATTTCTGTCAATGACACAGGCACCGGGCCAAGGCATGTGCGCTGGCTCAAGGACATTCAGGTTCGCACGATCGACTGACGCCCAACCCTCGCAAGGTGTCGATGACGAGCGTCGACCAGCTATTTCTTGCAATTGGAATCCCTATGAAACCTTCTCTCTTGACCGCGTTACTGTTGTCTTCACTTTTCTCCCTGACGTCGCAGGCGCACGCTGACGAAGTCTCGATAGCGGTCGCCGCCAACTTTACTGCGCCGATGCAGAAAATTGCCGCTGAGTTTGAGAGGGACAGCGGCCACAAAGTAGTTGTCGCTTTCGGCTCTACCGGCAAGTTTTACGCCCAGATCAAGAATGGTGCCCCCTTCGAAGTGCTGCTGGCGGCAGACGATGAAACGCCCACCCGGTTGGTGGCCGAAAGCGTCGCCGTGCCAGGCACACAATTCACCTACGCCATAGGCAAACTGGTGCTCTGGTCAGTCAGGCCCGCTGTGGTTGATGCGGCCGGCGAGGTCTTGAAGAAAGGTGCGTTTGAACACATTGCTCTGGCCGACCCCAAGCTCGCCCCGTACGGGGCGGCGGCGATACAGACCATGAAAGCACTTGGCGTCCATGAAGCGCTGACGACCAAAATCGTGACCGCCGAAAATATCTCGCAGTCCTACCAGTTCGTTGGCAGCGGCAATGCGCTGCTGGGCTTCGTCGCGCTGTCGCAGGTCTTGAAGGACGGAAAGATCGAAGGCTCGCATTGGCTGGTTCCAGCATCCCTGTACCAACCTATTCGCCAGGACGCCGTGATTCTGGAAAAAGGCAAAGGCAAGCCCGCCGCCGAGGCACTGATGAAGTTCCTCAAAAGCGACAAGGCCAAGGTAGTGATCAGGTCTTACGGTTACGACTTACCGTAAGACCGCCATGCCATCCTCCGCCGACCTCACCGCCATCCTGCTGACCGTCAGACTTGCCCTGGTTACGACGGTGCTGCTGCTGCTGATAGCAACACCGATTGCGTGGTGGTTGGCACGTGGCCGCTCAAGCCTCAGGACGGTGATCGGTGCCATCGTCACCCTGCCCCTGGTGCTGCC
>CAIPGC010000084.1 GCA_903864505.1 uncultured beta proteobacterium
GTCCGCTTGCCGCAACATTTTGCATGCATCCCAGTCGTCCTGCGCCGCTGCAGTTGCATTCCACAGCGCGCCGGCCACTACAAGCGCCCCCGTCATGACCCATTTTTTATACCGCTTCATTACGTCCCTCCAAACTGTCAACTCTGGTGCGATTGGACCCATTGTGATGCAATGCCGCAGAAACGCAAATATGGCCGGTAGCCAGAGGTAATACACTGCAGGTTTTATGATTTTGTCCATGCCTATCTCCCGAAATTTCAAGCGCCGCACCCTGCTGGTCGCCGCGGCCCTGACCGCTGCAACCACCCCCGCCCTTGCGCAGACAAAAACCCTACTACGCATTTCCACCCCTGCCGTACCCGATGCATGGCATGCAAAGATGTGGACCGCCTTCAAGGAGACGCTCGACAAGAGCGCGCCGGGCGAGTTTGACGTGCAGATCAATCTCAATGCGTCGCTGTTCAAGCAGGGCGCTGAGCCGACCGCAATGGCTCGGGGCAATCTGGAGCTCACCTCCGTATCTCCCGCGGACATCGCCAAGCTGGTGCCCGAGTTCTCGATATTTACCGCGGGCTACATACTCCACAACCCGGCCCATCAGCAAAAGGTTTTCAATGGCCCCATTGGCGCTGAGCTGTTCAAGACCGTCTCCGAGAAGATGGACATTGCGGTGCTGTCCACATGCTATCTTGGAACACGGCAACTAAACCTGCGCGAAGCACGCAACGTCAGAACGCCCGCCGATCTCAGGGGCATCAAGCTGCGCATGCCCGGCTCCAAGGAGTGGCTTTTTCTGGGCAATGCCCTCGGTGCCACCGCCACACCGCTTGCGTTCGGCGAGGTCTATCTGGGGTTGAAGACCGGCACCATCGACGGGCAGGACAACCCTCTGCCCAGCGTGCGAGCGGCCAAGTTCTACGAAGTGACCAAACAGATCGTGTTGACCGGCCATCTGGTCGACAGCCTTTTCATCGCCATCGCGAACAAGACCTTCCAGGCTCTCACCCCAGCGCAGAGGCAGAAGGTCAGCGCGGCCGCGCAAGCGGCCGCAGCCTACAACAACGAGTTCACCCTCAAGGAGGAATCTCAGCTCGTGGAGTTCTTCAAGAAAGAGGGCCTGCAGGTGAGCGCCCCCGATGTCGAGGCTTTTCGCAAGGCGGTCCAAGTCGCCTACCAAAATTCTGACTATGCCAAGGTCTGGCCCAAAGGCCTGGTCGAGCGCATCAACGCTGCAGAGTAGGTCATGGCGCAATGGCTCCAGAGAACGGCCAACGCGATTGGCGGTGGCCTGTTTCTTACGCTGTTTGTGGTGTTCATAGTTCAGATTTCTGCACGTTTTGGTTTCAACCAGCCGCTTCCCTGGACCGACGAAGCCGCCGTTGTGCTCTACGTCTGGGTCATTCTCTGGGCTGCTGCGGTGGTGGTGCCCGAGCGCGAACACGTGGTGTTTGACTTGGTGTGGAACAGCGTGGGGCGACGCTGCCGCCAGGCCATGGCTATCGTCGGCAACCTGCTCATCGGCAGCATGGCCCTAACTGGATTGCCGGCGAGTTGGGACTACGTTCACTTCATGCAGCGCGAAGGCACTCCGGTACTAGGCGTTCCCTTGATGGTGGTGTACCTGCCGTTTGTGTTCCTGCTACTGGCGCTGGTGGTGCGAAGCCTCTTTGCAATCTGGAATGCCGTCCGCGGCGTGGGTGTGGAAGCGGGGTTGCGTCTGTGACGCTGGGCATCTCCGTGCTCGTATGCGTCATGGTGGCTGGCATGTTGCTGCGCATGCCGATCGGTTTCTCCATGCTGGCATCAGGTTTTGCCTACCTGCTGGTCAAGCACCAGGATCTGGGACTGGTGGCCGAGCAAGTCTGCAATGGCCTGTACAACAGCTACGTCCTGTTGGCCGTGCCGCTGTTTGTTTTTGCGGCCAACATCATGAACGCTGGTACGGTGAGCGAACGCATCTTTGACTTTTGCCGAATTCTCGTGGGGCGCATGCGCGGCGGTCTGGCCCAGGTCGATATTCTGGTGAGCGTGATCTTCTCTGGCATGAGCGGCAGCGCGATTGCAGATGCGGCCGGCCCCGGACTGGTGACGATTCGTCAAATGCTCAGGAAGCCGGAATATTCGCGCGGCTTTGCCGGTGCCGTGGTGGTGGCCAGTGCCACGCTGGGGCCAATCATTCCGCCCAGCATTCCGATGGTGATTTACGCACTGGTGTCGGGCGCATCGGTGGGTGCATTGTTCCTGGGTGGGGTGGTCCCGGGATTTTTGATGGCAGTGCTGATGATGGTGGTGGTGCACATCATTGCGGTCAAACGCGATATGCCACGCGACGAACCGGTACCTCGCTCCGAATGGGTCGGTTTGGTGTTTCGGGGTGCGTTGCCGCTGTCCATGCCGATCGTGCTGCTGGGCGGCATTTACTCGGGCGTGTTCACGCCCACCGAGGCCGCTGCGGTGGCTGCCCTGCATGCGCTCATTCTCGCAGCCGTGGTATTTCGGGCGCTCACCTGGCGCAGCTTCTGGGCGGTGGTCATGGAGTCCACCCGAGGCAGTGCGGTCATCACGCTCATCCTGGCAGGGTCGTTCATGCTCAATTACGCTTTCACCTCTGAAGGCGTTCCACAGGCCATGGCGCAGTGGGTCGACAGCATGCAGCTCTCGCAGTTGAAATTTCTGCTGCTGGTCAACGTCATGTTTCTGGTGCTGGGCTGCTTTCTGGACGTGTCGGTGCTGCTGCTGGTGTTTGTTCCCATGTTGTTGCCTGCGGCCAAACTGCTGGGGGTAGATCTGGTGCACTTTGGTGTGCTGGTGGTGCTCAACATGATGATCGGGCTGATTCATCCACCCTTTGGCATGCTGCTGTTCGTGACCAAGGCACTGACCGGTATCCCCATTGGCGAGATGATGAAGGAAGGCTGGCCGTTCCTGGTCATGCTGCTGTTGCTGCTGGTGGCAATTACTGTGTTTCCACAGATCGTGCTATGGCTGCCCCAGACCATGGGCTACAAGACTGCCTGAAGCCGCGGGGCGACTGGGTGATCTGTGCAGGTAAAGGAGGAGCTCGGGCAGCGGACACGACGCAGAACGCCCTGTCGCCTCGCGGCTTCAGACTCCCGCCAGGGAACGAAGCCCGCCAGGGTCCACCAGGTTGACCGTGCGCCCCGAACCGCTGATGAGGCAGCGTTCGCGCAGATGCCGCAGCACGCGCGACAAGGTCTCGGGCGCAATGCCCAACTGGGCAGCAATCAGCCGCTTGCGTTGCTGCAACTGAACCGAGCAGCCTTTGTCGTTGGTCTGGGCATGACTCAACAACCATTCTGCGCAGCGCGCTTCTGCGTCCTTGGCCAGGCGACTCACGGCCAACTCGGTCTGCTGACGGTGTGCCCGTGCCACATCAATCAGCACCGACTGCTCGCCCTGCGCCGTGGTCAGCATGGCATCACGAAAATCAGCCAGCGGCAAACGGCGCAACATGACATCGGTTTCGGCAACGGCATCAACCGCACTGGAGCGGTTGAGCACGGCCGCAGTTGCCTCGAGCCAACCGGGGCCCTCGGTTACACCCAGTTGGTGCTCCATCAATCCGTCCTGCGCAGACACCACACCCAGCACCACGCGACCCGATTCAATAAAGATCACCGTATCTGATGCTTGCGAGCGACGCAGAAGAAGTGTGCCGGCGGCGACAGTCTCGGTGGGTTGCAAAAAGAGCTTGGAATCATTGACACACATGGGCGACACTGTGCCGCGCAAGCACCGGCAAGACCTTGAGCAAGATCAAACTTTGGTGACCAGCACCGCCCGGAAGTCGTTGACGTTGGTATGGGTAGGCCCGGTGGTGAACAGGTCACCCAGACCGGCAAAGTACCCGTAGGCATCGTTGCGGTGCAGATAGTCATCCACTCTCATGCCCAAACCCTGTGCACGTGCCAGTGTGTCCGGCATCACCACGGCACCGGCGTTGTCTTCCACTCCGTCGATACCGTCCGTGTCCGCCGCCAGCGCCCACACACCTCCCTGGCCATGCAGGGCTTTGGCCAGTCCCAGGCAGAATTCGCCAGCGCGTCCGCCGCGCCCGGGTACCACGCCGGCGGCCACTGGACGCACGGTCACAGTGGTCTCGCCCCCGCTGAGCAGTACGCAGGGCTTCGCAAAAGGCTCGCCACGCAGTGCCACTGCGCGCGCCAGGGCCGCGTGCACAGCGCCCACCTCGCGCGACTCGCCCTCCATCGCGTCGCTCAGGATATGCGCCTCCAGGCCCGCCGCACGGGCCGCTTCTGCAGCCGCCCGCAATGATTGCAACGGTGTGGCGATCAGTTGCACACGGTTGCGGACCAACGCTTGCAGACCCGGCTTGGGGGTTTCCAGCGCGCCCGACCGCAGCATGCGTTCCAGGTCTTCCGACAGCGCAATGCCATAACGCTGCAAGACCTGCATTGCATCTTCACAGGTGGTGGGGTCCGCAACCGTGGGTCCACTGGCAATCACCGAGGGGTCGTCCCCCGGCACGTCGCTGATCAGCAGGGTGACTACGCGGGCCGGGGCGCAGGCCAATGCCAGTCGCCCCCCCTTAATACCCGAGAGATGTTTGCGCACACAGTTCATCTCCGCGATGGTGGCACCGCTGCGAAGCAGGGCCTGGCTGATTTGCTGCTTTTCCTCCAACTGCAGGCCACCCCCTTGCCACTGTGCGGGCAGTGTCAGCAAGGAAGACCCACCGCCGGAAATCAGGCACAGCACTAAATCCCGTTCGGTGAGTCCCTGGGCAAGATCCATGATGCGCCGTGCGGCGGCCAGTCCCGCTGCGTCAGGCACCGGGTGCGCCGCTTCAACCACCTCAATGCGTGCGGGCGGACTCCCGGGTGCGCGGGGTGGCGTGTGACCGTAACGCGTCACCACCAGCCCCTGCAACGGCGCATCCGCCGGCCACGCCGCTTCCAGCGCCTGCGCCATGGCACCCCCCGCTTTGCCAGCACCCAGCACCACCGTGCGGGCGCCAACTGCTGTCGGTGGTAGCGGCAGATGGTCTTTAAGGGTGTGGGCTGGCAAGGCCTGCCGCACCGCCACCCGGTAGAGATATTCCAGAAACGCGCGCGGGTGATGGTGAGGATCGGGTTCAATCATGGTGAAATGCTTTCTGTGCCTGTACCAGCAGCCCTATTTTGACTAGACCGGACATGTCCACCCTGCTCATCCAAAACGCACGCTGCGTGGCTACCTTTGACCATGCCGACACAGCGCAGGCTTCCGAGTTGCGGGATGCATCCATCTTTGTTCGAGACAACCGCATTGTGTACCTTGGGCCTCACGCCGACCTGCCACCCGCAGCCAACGCCGCCGACGTGGTGATCGATGCATCCCATCACCTGGTTATCCCGGGGCTGGTCAACACGCACCACCACATGTACCAGTCCCTCACGCGCGCAATTCCAGCGGTGCAGAACGCCGAGCTTTTTGGCTGGCTGCGGGGTCTCTACCCGCTCTGGGCCGAACTGACGCCCGAGATGGTGCAGGTAAGCACCCAGGTGGCCATGGCCGAACTGCTGATGAGCGGTTGCACCACCAGCAGCGACCACCTCTACATATATCCCAACGGCGTACGTCTGGACGACAGCATCGAAGCGGCACGCGCAATCGGTATGCGCTTTGTAGCTACCCGCGGCAGCATGAGCGTAGGCCAGAGTTTGGGTGGGCTGCCGCCCGACCGCGCGGTGGAGCGAGAAGATTTCATTCTCCAGGATACACAGCGATTGATCGAGCAGTACCACGATGCTGCGCAAGGTAGCATGACCCAAATCGCGGTAGCTCCCTGCTCGCCTTTCAGTGTGAGTCGCGACCTGATGCGCGAGTCGGCCCTGCTGGCACGGCACTACGGTGTGCGGCTGCATACGCACCTGGCTGAGAACGACCACGACCTGGCCTACTCCCGCGAAAAATTCAACTGCACGCCCGCTCAGTACGTGCAGGACCTGGGCTGGTTGGGCCCCGATGTCTGGCACGCCCACTGTGTGCGGCTCGACGATGAAGGCATCCACCTATTTGCAGCCAGCCGCACCGGTGTGGCGCATTGCCCGTGCAGCAACATGCGCCTGGGCAGCGGCATCGCGCCGGTTCGCCGCATGCTCAATGCAGGCGTTCCGGTCGGCCTGGGCGTGGACGGCAGCGCCAGCAACGACGCTGGGCATATGCTCAATGAAGCACGCCAGGCCCTGCTGCTGGCCAGAGTCGGCCGCGCCCTGGAACCGCCCCAAGTGCGCGAGGGGAAAACTTTCTATGGCTGCGATCTGGCGCCGAGCGAGATGTCGGCGCGCGATGCCCTCGCCATCGCCACGCGCGGGGGCGCACAGGTACTGGGACGCAACGACATCGGTCACCTCGCTGTGGGAATGTGCGCGGACCTGGCACTGTTCGATCTGGACACGCTGGGGTTCGCCGGGGGTGCAGTGCATGACCCCGTGGGCAGCCTGCTGCTATGCGCCAGCCCACAGGCCGACTACACCATTGTCAACGGGCGAGTCGTGGTGCACCAGGGGCAACTTACCACGCTGGAACTGGTCCCATTGGTGGAGCGCCACAATGCGCTGGCATTGCAACTGGCCACCATATCGCTATAAAAACCGGAGCTGCTCGCGCACGTTCCACGAGGCTTTCAGCAAGGAAAAGGCAAAACTTGGCAGGTAGAACACGAGAAAACCGACGTGCAAATTTGACCAAAGCCTCGATCAGGAGCATAAGCCCAAAAAGTGCACGCCAGTGAGCCCGCCCACGTGCGTGCGGGCTCGAAACCCGGTGCTGGCGGGAGGAATACTCCACCAGTAACTCTCTGTGCCCTGCACATCAAACGCCGTGGCGAGATCGGGCCATGGCAGCGTCACAGGGCTCAAACCGCGTGGCAGCGTTGCTTCAGAGTCGACGACGATCACCTCGGCGGCGAGAATCGTGCCTAACGCGGCCTCAAGTCTTCCATCGAGCGTATCAACACTTTCTCTTGCAAACTGCGCTTGCGCGATAACTTCCCCCCAGGCCAGCACGAGCGGCCCGATGCGTGGCAACAAGTACGAAAGCTGCTCTTTCGGAAGCGCTGCGCTGACCAGGAGCGGGAAATTACGGCCAACGCGGTCGCAAGATGGCGCCAAGACTCCCACCTGGCCGACCGAAACCCCAGGCTGCGCAGGCAGCAAGAAGGCCCACTTGGGAGTGTTGCGCCAGAAATCCCAGCCTCCCCCGCGATTGCCTGTTTTGAGCAACTCCATTCCGGCGGCGCACCAACGGTCCCAGAACTGCTGCAGTGGGTAGGGCATGCGGCGAGATACAAAGTCACCAGCACTTGGCAGTTTGCCGAACCATGCGAAGTCGGGTGCTGGTGGACCCCCACGCGCGTCTGTTTCGACCGTGGCTAGCAGGTTTGAGCGCTCCATGGTCAGCCTCTTCCAGGGCAGGAAAAGCCGTCCAGCTGCGGCAGGCGCAACGGATTGCGCACCGACTGGGCCGTAAATTCAACGCCAATGGTTCGTCCATCCACAATAAAGTGAACCACCACGCGTTCAGCCGAGTTTGTGGTTTGAACCTGGCCACGGTCCATCAGGCGCTGCAACGCCCACGGTCCTTCGGTGACCAGTGCGCCCTTGCCACCCACCAGCAGTCGGACCTGATTGGTTCCCACAACACTAGGCCAAATGATACGTTTAGAGCCATCGCTAGCGGCGCCAGCCACCACACTCTGGCCGTCGATATCGAGCTCTACCCTGTCCGCCCCGCTTAGCTGTACAACGCGAACAATCAACTCAAACCGCATGGTACGGCTACCTGGCGGAAAAAAGGCGTCCCTTATGACTGCCGCACGCTGGAACTGCGCCAGATCTACACTGGACCCGGCCGCAGCGCCTTCGGCACCAGGTCGCGGTACCCAAGTCGCCTTGGACGTGTCAACAAAGGGTGCCAAGCTTTTCTGAAAAGTATCATCCATCAGACCACCGGGCGCAAACACCTGCGCAAAATCATTCGGTTGCACGTCCTGCTGAGCGCCGCGCACGAACGGGTAACGCCCTGTTATCACGGCCGCGCATGTCTGCCCAACACTGCCCTTGATATTGGCGCTAGCGCTGTTACGTGTGCCGCCGGCAATTTGTTGCGAAGCCTGTCCCACCATAGCCTCCAGCACCGCTCTGATCGGTGACGGCATGCGCGCTGCTTCGCTACGCAGACGATTCTCGGCATCCTGGGTCCGCGGAATGCTGCCACTGCGAAGCGCACTATCAGCCGCCACCAAACTGGCCAGGTATTCTTCCATCACTTTGCCAAGTGCGTCGACCTGTGCCGTTCCAGGTGCGCCGCGGGTCACCGCATGCAGTGACGCGAACGGGCCCTGCACGATCATCTCCAGCTTGTCTTGAAATCCGGCCGCGGCCCCAATGCCCCCCACCCCGATGGCCGCAGCGCTGGTCATCTCCCGCTTTAAACGTCCTAACCTTTCAACCGCCTGATCGACACCCGTGGTAGCACTCGCATCGGTTCGAATCAAGGTGGTTTCGCGGGCGGCGGCACGTGTCAGCAACAAAAGAGGTGAATCAACGCTGGCCAGAATACGCGCAATGCCAATGGTGTCTGCCAAACCGTTGCGCGGAATCAACCGCACATCGTTGAGGTAATCCTGCCAGACCTTGGCATACTCGGTCAGATAGAGGCGCGAAATCTGCTGTGACTGCTGCAGTACTTCAGCCGGATTGAGAACAGTGCGCTTGGAGGATGGGTTATTGCGTCCCAAAACCCACGCATCTTCCAGCCCTATGTCGGCCAGCGCTGCAGCCAGTTCTTTCTGGAACAGAGCGTAGCCCTTCAACGTGTAGAGGCCCGGGATACCGGCGTTCAACGCCTGCTTGCTGGACCGAGATAGTACGTTTGGTGCCTCGGAGCCGGCGACACCGGAAATGGTGAATTCCGGCGGCTCCGGACCCAGTAGACGCGCCTTGATTCGGCTGTACGTGCGGTGTGCAGGAGGTTGCTGATTAAGTACTTCGCGCGCATTTCGGACCAGTTGCTGATTGAGAGGAAACGGTGAAATGACCAGTCGCTCGCGCATCAAGGCTTCCAGATGTTCATCGAGTTGCTTGCGTTGTTCCAGCGTGCTTGTTGCGAGGGAGCGGTCCCAGTCAGTGCGGATCCACAGCTTCAGCTCATCGCCATCAAAACGTCCCTCCCCACTGATCATCAAATAAGCCTTCAAGGACTGGTAAAGGTAATCCGCATTGTCTGGCGGTGCATTGCGCAGCAGGTTTTCAACTCGACTGGCAATACGTGGCAGAAAGGCCTCGTCAAGAAGGCGCATGTAGGTAACTTGCGCGGCAGCATCGAGCTTGGTGCCTTGGTAGAGTCCGTAGCGGTAGCCCCAGGGCACGCGATTGAAATCAAACTGACTGCTCCACGCCACTTCGCGCGCCAGATTGAGCAGCGGCAGCAGCAGTGCTGCATCTTCACTGGCTCCAACCGAAATCCCATCCACACTGCTGCGCAGGACTTGCGCCTTTGCAGCAACTTCGGCTATATAACGGTCGTTATTTCCGTAGCTGACCCAGGGCGACCACAGAACATTCGCGAGAACGAAAAACACGCCGCAGGCTGCCATGCCCGAACGGTGCAACCAGAGCCTGCGTCGCTCGGCCTGCATATTGCGCCCAGCAATAAATCGCTCAGGGAAGATGACTTGCTGCAGCAAGTCCTGCAAGAAAAAACTCTTTCCGGTAGCGGCCGAGGGATCGGCCCCGGCAATCCTGCTGGGCACTCGAAACGTGCGCTGCATAGCACCCAAAACCCGATCAAATGGCGTTCCTTCCTGTGTGCCGGAGGTGAAATACACACCACGAAGCAAAGGTTGCTCATTGAATTTGGATTCACTGAACACCGCTGACAGCAAACGACCCAGCACATCCCGCAAACCCGCCAGTTGTTGCGGCAAGGCAAAAGCCAAAGCACGACGCGAAATATCGGGCTCGGTTAAAAGTCGATCATGCATGCCGTCATTGAGGCGCCGGTACAGCAAATCAAACTCCTGATTGAAGACCTCGCGCACATCAATGGCCCCAGCTGTCGCCGGCTCGTAGTTCAGAGTAAAGCCCCAAACCTGAGCACGCTCTTCACGCGTCAGATTCAAGAAATATTCCAGAAAGCCAGACAGCAAGTCTGTCTTCGTCACCACCACGTATACCGGGAATTGCACGCCCAATCCATCACGCAGTTCAGCCAGCCGCATCTTGAGTGTCGCCGCGTGAACTTCACGCTCCTGCGCTGTCATCTGCAACAGGTCCGAGACGGACAGAGTCAGTAATACTCCGTTGAGGGGCTGACGTGGGCGAAAGCGCTTGAGCAAGCTCATGAAACCCTGCCACTCCGCTTTGTCCACCGCATGATTGCTTTCCTGTGTGGTGTAACGCCCTGCGGTATCAATCAAGACCGCCTCATTGGTAAACCACCAATCGCAGTTGCGCGTACCTCCGATGCCGCGGATGGCGGCCTTGCCGAATTGGGCAGCCAGCGGAAAAGTGAGCCCCGAGTTGACCAGCGCTGTAGTCTTTCCTGAGCCAGGGGCACCGATGAAGGCATACCACGGCAACTGGTAGACGTATTGTTTCGACAGGCCAGTCAGCAAGCCTCCTTTTTCCTGAGGCGAAAAACGCGTCTTTTTCAATATTTCAGCAGCATCCTTGAACCGACGATTCAGTTCCGCGACCTCTTCGCTGCCTGCAGTCGGTCCCTCCCCGGGCTTGGTCGCCTGCATCTTGCTCAACTGTCCAAGCAATGCACCGTTGATATTGCGTTGCTGCCACCAGCGCGTTAACAGCTTGAGCAACCACAACACCCAGAGTCCAACAATGACACACCAGCGCACCCACTCCGGTCCCAATGGCTGCCACTGCGCACTCGAAAAAGACAAGGCAAAGAATGGTCCGATGAACCATATGAGAAACGACAAAACGAGTAGCAGCAGAATCGTCAGCGTCGTGCGATTGATGATTCTTCCAAAAAAGCTGCGGATGGAACTGAACACTGGCCGTCCTCCTACTGTTTGCCGGAAACGGCGGCATTGAGTTCACGATCGCGCTCTTGAGGTGACAGCAGCAAAGTCACTTCCACGCGGCGATTGCGCGAGCGATTCTCAGTACTGTCGTTGGGTACCAGGGGGTCACTGTCGGCGCGCCCCTCGGACCGGATTCGATTTCTGGTCGTCAAGCGCTCGTCAATGATGTGCTGGACCACGTCAGCACGCGCCTGCGACAACTCGTAATTGGATGGAAAGCGCAAGGTCCGTATCGGCACATTGTCCGTGTAGCCCGTCACCAAAACAGTGCCCGGAACTGTATTAAGTGCATCGGACACCCGCGCCAGTACCGGCACATAACGCGCCTTGACCTCAGTCGAACCCGACCCAAACAGTCCATCACCGCGCAATGTCACCACGCTGCGGTCGGCCTCGTCACGAACCGTGACCAGTCCTTCCCGAACCTCAGGCTCCAGGAACTGCGCAAAACGGTTGACTGGCGCCGACTTGACCACTGCGACCATTTTCGGTAGGCGAATGCCGGTGATGGTGCTGAAAACTTCACTCGACTTTCCACCAAGCACAAATGCGTAGAGGAAGAAGATCAACCCCAGCACAAGAAGGGTGACGCCCACGGTAATCCACAACGGCATGAATCCCCAACTCGCTTTGCCATCGGATTTTGCGCCGCGCCAGTGCTGTGACAGAGCCTTGCTGTATTCGCCACGTGCGCCATTGATAATTTCAACCAATCGACGGCGCAGCGTGTCGAGCTGGGTTCGCCCATTGTCCACGACACCAAAACGACCCTCAAAGCCCAATGCAATGCAGACTGCCATCACTTCGATCAGATCGAGATGTTTCTTGGGATCCTGTATCAGTCGCGCCAGCACCTGGAAGAACTTCTCACCGCCCCAAGTCTCGTTGTGAAAGGTTACCAGCAAGCTGTGGCGCGACCAAGCGCCACCGCCACCCCATGGGGTTTTTGCCGCGGTCTCATCAAGGGCCGTACACAGCGCATACCGGGCACCAATCGTAATTTCCGGCGCGACTTGGGCTTCGCGGGCACGGCGTTCGAAAAGCTGTACTTGTTCCACCAGGAAATTGCGCAGTTGCGCCGGGTCAGGGTGGTAGGCCATCACTCTGATCTGGGGAATCATGTTCAGCAATGGATTGGCAGCCACTGCCAGCGGATTGGCGCCACTCAAGATTTCCGGCAAATCAGCTGCGACCGTCGGACCGATTGGAGGAGATGCCGTCTCTGCAGTCGCTACGCCAGGACCAGAAGCGACCGAAGTGCTCTGCGCCGCAAAAACAGCAAAGGGATCAAGATTGATCGGCGAGTTGGCTGAGGTAGTCATGCTCGGATAGCCCAAAGTTCAAGTTTCAAGCCAGGAAAATCCCCCGCGATATGCATGGCCAGCCCACCGGAACGCTCCAGTCCACGCCAAAACTCGCTACTGGTATCGAGTTCGAAATAGTTGTTCCCGGCGTGGTACGGTATCTGGCGCGGTGCCACCGGCAAGGGACGCAAACCGACACCCGGAAGATGAAGGTTTACCAGATCGCGTATCCTCTCGACAGGTCCAATTTTTACCTGCGTCGGAAATTGCTTTCTCACCTGTTCGCCAGGCAATTCGGCCGCCACTGCCAAGACAAAAGTGGCGCTCTTGATAAGGTCAGGGTTGGCAATTACGGCCACGCGTACGCCATAGGCACGTTCCATCAATTCAATCTGGAACGCGTTCTGTTCCAGCACCATCGAAAGCGAGCGGCGCAAGTCGGCCATCAGCGGCAGGAAGCAGTTGGCCAATTCGTCGTGGTTGTAGGCCGGATAGTCACCCGGGCGCCGGCTATCACGGGTAAAGGTGGTGAAGTCACCGGCGAGAGCCAGCAACTCGGCATACAGTCGTTCCGGATGCAGGGTTCGCAATTGCGACAGATGCACCACCAGCGGCTCGTATCGGTTGACAAGCTGCAACATGAGAAAGTCGGCGACCTCCGATACACCGCCGCGACCGGGTGCCGACAGGCGTCCAGCCAGCGCCTCACCGCGGTGGTGCAGCAGGCCGGCCAGCTCGCGCAGGAAACCGCTCAATAGAGGACTTTCATGCACCACCACCATCGGCGCGATGTGGTTTTCATCAAGTGCCACCGACAGGTCGTTGCGCCGCTCGATCACCTGACACACGCTCAACTTCATCCAGCCTTCAGGAATCTCGCCCTCGGGCAACAGCCGCAAACGCAGGTGCGCGGTCTGGATCGGTGCCGGATCGCCCCCGACCGAGTTCTGGTCCGGGCTGTCTTCGTCCGCCACACGATAGCGCGCCAGTGAACGTCCGTCATCCTCAAACGAAACTTCCTCACCACCCTGGCGATAGACCGGCAGGCACAGCATGATGCGCCGCGCCTTGACATTCTCCGAAATGCTGACATCTGCAGGAGCTTCATTCACACCCGGAAACGAAAACGGCGTTCCGTCCGGCATAGCACCACTGGCACTGGCAATGGCCACCTTGCCGATGGCGAGCGACGCGTTGTCCAGTATCAGGGAATGAAACCCCCAATAATGTCCCTCAGCACCCAACGCTAGTTGCCGTTGCGTGAACTCTTGGTAGCGCTGCGCCTGCTGGAAGTGCTGTGGCCGCAAAAACATGCCCTCGGACCAGACTACGCGACTGCGATCACCCATGGGAACCTCCCATGAAAACTCGATTCACGGTCATCTCAGAACGCGCGTATGACTTGTTCATTGTGTTCAACCGCCTTTTTGTAACTTTCCACCTTGTGCTTGAGATCGGAGAATGCCTTCGAGTATCGTGCCATTTCTTCGGTCACCTGCGCCACACCCGTAACAACCGTCGCCGCCAGGCTAATGACATCGCCGTCGGATGCGGAATCAACGCCCCCACCGAGTGTTTCAATAGCGTCGGAAAGGCCGGTCTTGGCTCTCTCCACCACTTCCTTTGCCTCTTGATAGTCTTTCATGGCCTGGTTGACGAGCGCGATGTCCTCACTAAGCAACTTGGATGCCGTGTCCATCTTTTCGCTTGTCTGATCGACAAACGACTTAGTATCTTCTATGGACTTGGCCAAAGCATCGGTCACTGCCATCTTCAACTCCCTTCTGCGACAACATCGCCGCCCAATTCAATACCTGTCAGTGTTTTGTGCGTCTGTGACAGCACCCGCCTGAGCGCATTGGATGCGACGGAAAACCGCTGACTCAACACGGCACCCGCTCGAGCAAATTCGTTCGGATACAGACACAGCAACATGCAATGCGCTGCGGCCGCTCGATCCGGCGCTTCGCGCAGGCGCTGCAGGACGCGGTCAAGCGGCAAGTCACGCTGAGCCGGTCGCAATTTGACCAGCGTACGGCACAACAACTCCTCACGCACAGGATCTGCAGTCGCGACCAGCATTTCAGCCACATGACATACCGCAGGATGTGCTACCTCCCCGAGTTCGCCGAGCGCGTCCAGCGCTTGCGACGATTCTTCCACCGCTCGCGCATCCGCCGCAACCTTGACCAGCGCCGCCAGAGCAGCACCATGCGGATTGATGCTCGTCAGAGCGGCATAAACCGCTATGCCGGTTGGCAATAGCGCTGTGCCCGGCAACGAACGCATGACAAAAGCATCGACCGAGCGCTGTGCCGCGCGGTCGTCACCGGCACTGCGGGCCAACGCCAACATTGCCTGCTGAGTCCACTGCGACGGGGCGGTGTGCGCAATGCAGGCGGCAATCGCACCCTGAGCGCTACGCGCAAAGGGCGAAAAAGCAAGCAAGGCAATCTTGCGCGCCCCAGTGTCAGCATCCAGCAGCATCTGACAAATCGAATCTACCGCGGCAGCGGGCAGACAGCGCAACCGGTACATGGCATGGGCCGCAGCGATGCGAACCGGCAATTCGTGCACCGATGCCACCAGGGAGGCCAGCTTTGCCTGAACCGTATCAGCGACGTGCCCAGGCTGTAAGCCACCCAGGGCGCTCGCCGCCAATTTAAGTGCCAACGGGTCACCCTGGCTGAGATCGGCGGCACGCACCAACTCCTGAACACAGTCGTTGATCGGTGCGCCGGGTTGCAACGCCATGCCCAGCGCAAGAACACGGGTCGTAGGCTGTGCCGCGACCAGATTTTGTGCCAGGACCGCACCGGACCACAACTTGATTGCAGTCACCCTGGCCGGCTCAGGGCTGACGGGCGTGGACGCGGGATTCATACGGCGCTAAACGATGTTGCCGACACCGGGCGTATAGAGCGGCGAAACGACGCTGGTGGCGACTAGCGCGCCCGAGACATTGAGCAGACCCACTACGTTCACGATGCCGACCAGGTTGATGACAGGCGCTGTGACAGTGACCGTTGCACCGACCATGGTAACTGCTGCACCACCCGTGACCGTCACTGCACCACCGGCCGTGATGGTGACCGCCGCCGCCGCGCTCAGTGTGCTTGCCGCCCCGACCGTGGTGGTCTGGGCACCGCCCACTGTGCATTGATCGATACCGCCGATGCTGGTGCTGCGCATGCCGCCCACCGTCTGGCTTTGCATGCCGACCACCGTAGTTTCATCCTGCCCCAACACCTTGACCTTGCGAGTCAGGCTTTGAAGGGAATAGGTCAGCGGCGTCATGAGACTGTACCCAGCCGCTGCAAACGTACTCGCCTTGCCGGTCGCAACAGTCACGTCCTCGCCCTTGACGATGGATTTTCGCCCCCCCTGCACGAAATTCACCTGCTTGCCACCAATATTGTTCTTCTCGTCCGACGACACGGTGAGCGTGTGTTTGCCACCGACACTTTCGCGGTGATCACCGCCGGCCTTCGCCATCAAAATTCCGCCGACGCTCTGCGTCAGGTTGCCATTCACCATGTTGCCCTGATTGCCCTTGACACTGACATTCTGATTGCCGCCGATGGCGACATCCTGATTCGCCTGCACCTGCAACGCCTGGTCGACGCCGATCACCTGCTTGTCATTTTTGACGACAAAACGGCTGTCGTGCTGTCCAATGCGGGAATTGCGGTCAACACCGACAGCGCGCGTTTCGCTGGCCTCCACCACCGTGTCCAAGTTGCGTTGGGCATGCACATAGAGTTGCTCCTTGCCCTTTTTGTCCTCCATCCGGATTTCATTGAAATCGGTCGGGCTGCCGTCTTTGCTGGAACGCGACTTGATGCCGCTGACGGTCTTGTTGTCGGGCAAGCCATAGGGCGGCATCTGGTCAGCGTTGTAGACACACCCGGTGATCATCGGACAGTCCGGATCGCCACCGATGAAGTCCACAATCACCTCCTGACCGATGCGGGGAATGTGAATGAAACCCCACTTGTCTCCGGCCCAGGGGTGACTGACCCGAATCCAGCAACTGCTGTGCTCGTCTTTCTTGCCATAGCGGTCCCAGAAGAACTGAACTTTCACCCGACCGTATTTGTCGGTGTAGATTTCTTCGCCGGCAGGCCCGACCACCACCGCGGTCTGGGGACCGCTGGTCAGTGGCCTGGGTGTCAACCGTTGTGGCCGGTAAGGTATCGCAGTGGGTTGTGCAGTCACCTGAATGTCCCAGTCCGCGTCACCGCCACCGCCGCCGCCAGCGGTCATTCTGGCGTTGTCGCGAAAGTTGTAACTGACCACAACCGACAGGTATTCCCGATTTTGGTCAGCCCGCGGGCAGCGCTCAAGAGTGAACAAATAGCCGGGTGCCATCGTTCGCACAGTGGTCTGACCCTGCGTGCGTTCATGTTCGGACTGCAGCGATTCAAGCCGCACACCCGAATAATTTTCACCGTCGCCGACATTCACATAACCACCCGGCCACATGTAGCGCTCCCACGAATCGTGCACATGGCCGAAGGCGTTCTTGCGTTTGGTTTTCAGGTCACCGCGGGGGTTTTCAAAGTCGTAGTCGTCAGTGATGTATTCGCCCGAGTTGACTCCTTCAAGCACCTCCCAACTGTTGAAATGCTCTTCGTCAGCGACGGCAGCCGCATCCACGCCGAAATATTTGATGTTCGGCTTACCCGGCAACGGTGCATGGCAGCTCACGTCGTCCGCCAGCACCAGTGTGTGCTCACCGTCAGAGTGCTCGAAATAGAAATAGATCCCCTCATGCTCCATCAGGCGCATAACAAAGTTCAGGTCAGTTTCCTGGTACTGAACGCAGTAGTCCCATTCGCGATAAGTCTTTTTCAACCTGACAGAAGTCGCAAATCCATACTTCCCGAGCACCTCTGAAATGATGTCAGGCACCTTCATGAATTGAAAAATCTTGCAGTCACTGCGTCGGCCTGCCAACCACAACCAGGGGCGCAACCGGGCCGTATATAAAAGGTGCTCCCCTTCACGCCCGCCGGCGCCGAAACGCGTGCAAATGCCATTGAGGTAGCGCAACCCCTTGGAATCTTCGGTCGCCACTTTGAGAGTGACACCCTTTCCAAGCATGTCTTTGGCGCTCAAGCCAGATTGCTTGCTGTGCAAGGTAAGCTCGAATTCAAAAAGACTCGACAAAGCCTCGGCTCCCTTCATCTGCCGAAACCACAAAGCGCTGCCCAAAGGCGTCACAACATCAACAATTCGTTCCATTGGATCAGACCGTCACATAAATGGCATGGTCAATCAAACACATAGCTGAAATCGCCGTCTGCCACATCCATGCCAACGTTGCCCATGGCATGGCCTTCAATCGTCCGCTTCAGATACTCTTCAGACAGCCTGGGCAATATCGTATTCGTCAATATCGCATCTATCATTCTTCCCCCACTCTCGATCTCGGTGCAGCGCGATGAGATGAGGGTGACGACATCCTCGGAATAGCTAAACCTGGCCCTGTGGTTTTCAGCAATGCGCTTTTTGATGCGGCCGAGTTGCAGGCGGATGATGTTGCCCAGCATTTCGTCGCTCAATGGGAAATAGGGGATAACCTGTAATCGCCCGAGAAGTGCGGCCGGAAAGACCTTAAGCAGCGGCTCACGCAACGCCTTGGCGATCTGCTCGGGCTCGGGCATCAGTTCGGGGTCGCGCGTCATGCTCATGACCAAGTCACTGCCCACGTTGCTGGTCAGGATGATGACGGTGTTCTTGAAGTCGATCAGGCGCCCTTCTCCATCTTCCATAATGCCCTTGTCGAACACCTGAAAGAAGATCTCATGAACATCGCTGTGAGCTTTCTCGATCTCGTCGAGCAGGACCACGCTGTAGGGCTTGCGCCGCACGGCTTCGGTCAACACCCCGCCCTCTCCATATCCCACATATCCCGGTGGTGCACCCTTGAGGGTCGAGACCGTATGCGCTTCCTGAAACTCGCTCATGTTGATGGTGATCATGTTTTGCTCACCACCGTATAAAGTTTCGGCCAGCGTCAATGCGGTCTCGGTCTTGCCGACACCGGACGGACCCACCAGCATGAAAACGCCAATCGGCTTATTCGGGTTGTCCAGCCGGGCGCGGCTGGTCTGAATGCGCTTGGCGATCATGTCCAGGCCGTGACGTTGTCCGATCACTCGCTGATTGAGCGTGGCGGCGATGTGCAGGATCGCCTCGACCTCGTTCTTGACCATGCGCCCTACCGGAATTCCGGTCCAGTCTGCGACCACCGAAGCCACTGCCTGTGCATCCACTGCCGGCAGAATCAGTGGCGTTTCACCCTGCATGAGAGTCAGTTTCTGTTGCATCTCGCCAAGACTCTCAAGCATGGCGGCACGGGCCTCGTCGCCAAGTGGCACCGAACTATCAACTTTGCCGTCGCCGCTGCCGCGCAGTTTTCCACGTAACTCCAGCACCTGCTCAACCAAAGCCTTCTCGTCTTTCCAGCGGAGGTCGAGGGCGGCGAGTGCTTCGGCCGCAGCTGCACGCTTCTGGGTTGCCTCGGCGAGCCGCTCTCCCACTGGAATGCCAACCGCAGCCTCACGCTCGATAATGCCGATTTCGACGTCAAGCATCTCCATGCGGCGCTGGACATTTTCGACCTCAGGGGGTGTCGCGTGCTGACTGACCGCAACGCGGGCGCAGCTGGTATCGAGCAGACTGACCGCCTTGTCGGGCAGCTGACGGGCAGGAATGTAGCGGTGCGACAGGTTGACGGCAGCGGAGATTGCCTCGTCAAGCAGCAGCACCTTGTGATGCTTTTCCAGCACTGTGGCAACACCGCGCAACATCGCCACCGCCTTGGCCTCGTCGGGCTCGGGTACTTGTACAACCTGAAAGCGCCTTGTTAGCGCGGGGTCTTTCTCTATATATTTTTTGTACTCGGCCCAAGTCGTGGCCCCAATCGTACGCAATGTTCCACGCGCCAGGGCAGGCTTGAGCAGATTGGCCGCATCACCCGTGCCAGCTTGCCCTCCCGCACCAACCAACGTGTGCACCTCGTCGACAAACAGAATGATCGGCTTGGGGCTGGCCTGCACTTCATCGATCACCTGGCGCAATCGCTGCTCGAACTCACCCTTCATGCTGGCGCCCGCCTGCAGCAATCCGATATCGAGAGAGAGCAAAGACACGTCGCGCAGTTGCGGTGGCACGTCGCCCTTAGCCAGACGCAGGGCAAATCCCTCCACAACAGCGGTCTTGCCGACACCCGCCTCGCCTGTCACGATCGGATTGTTCTGGCGCCGGCGCATCAGAATATCGACGATCTGGCGGATCTCCTCGTCACGACCGGTGACCGGGTCAAGCTCACCCTTGCGGGCCTTCTCGGTCAGATCGACTGCGTACTTCTTGAGTGCCTCCTGCTTGCCGAACTGCGCCGGAGCCATGGCACCGCTAGCCTCGCCCGGCTCACCACCCAAGCCACTACCATCGCTGGCGGCCAGACCTTCTTCCGGGGAACCCTTCACGATGTCACCCAGTTTTTCCGTCAGGGCATCAATGCCGAGCTTCTCGAACTCGCGCGAAATGCCGTAAAGAATATTGCGCAGCCCCGTTGTCTTGACCAGTCCGACCAGGATATAGGCGCTGCGAACCTGGCTGTCGCCATATTTCAAAGTGCCATAAACCCAGCCACGTTCGACTGAATCGGAGATGTGCTCCGACAGATCAGAAATGGCAGTGGCGCCGCGTGGCAGACGATCCAGCGCACGCGTCAGGTCAGCCGCCAGTTTGGATGCATCCAATTGAAAATGTCGGATGATGCGATGCAGATCGCTGTCACTGGTACTCAATATCTGGTGCAACCAATGCACCAGTTCGACATATGGATTGCCTCGTAGTTTGCAAAAAACAGTGGCCCCCTCAATCGCTTTGTAGAGCAGGGGATTGAGTTTGCCGAACAATGCGGCACGACTGATTTCAGACATGAAGTTGCTCCTCCGGTTGATCCATGGGTTGCGGTCTCCGAGCGCGACTCAGGCGCTCGATATCGAGTACGACATCATCAGCATCGCGCATGCGCTTGTCCACTGGCATGGCGAGCCAGCTGGTCCACCCAAGTTGACCGTAGCGACCCAATCGGGCAGCAGGCACCTGGGCTTTCTCCAGTACTAATATCGCGTCCCATGCCAGTTCAACACCCAAGTAGTTGCGCACCCAATCACGAACCTGGAAGAAGCGGTCGCCCCCAGGCAACAATCTCTCGAACTCGCGCAAGCCCATGGCACCCAGTCGCAAACGAAACTTGTGCTGGACATCGGGCACCCGCTGACCGACGATCGCGCCCTGCCCCAGACGCGACGACTCCTGGCCGATTTGCAGCCGCTGCGATGCGTCACCCGCAACAGCGACCGAAGCCAGGCGAGTGCGATCGGCATCGGCCAGCACAAGCCATTGCAGGCAATACTCCTCGACTTTGACTGCCACTCTAAGCAACGCCGCCAAGGGGCGCGCCAGACCCTCAACATTGCGCGTCTGGCGCGCCAGATGACCGGCATGGTGTAGTTTGAGGTGGTCTGGCACTAGGTCGCGATTGCGCAGCGAGTTTTGCCCAAGTCCTACCAGACTCGCCGCATATCTGCCGAAAGCATCACGTTCCGGATGATCAAGGCTGGTCACCGCCTGGCAGTCTGCCCAGGCCCGATAAAACAACAGGATCATGCGATGCTGGAAGATATCGCAGAAACGTGCCAACGTGGGGTCGTTGGCGTGCAGGATGCGTTCCTGTACATATTCGGTCAGGTGCTGCGGCAATGCACCATTCGGACCGAACAAACCAAAGTGATAAACCGAGAGTCGCCCGTAGCCGTGTGCCGCAACGCCCGGCCGGTACTGGTGCAAAGCGCTCGGCGCAAATATGAGCGAAGGCTGCTGCGTGAGACGCAGAGGTTCCGCCCGCGGCCGAGCGGCCCGTCCAAGTGGTACCGTTCCAGACACGGCAGCATCAACGTGGCGCATCACATAATAGAAATCGAACTGACTGGCATCGGCTGCCAGACCCGAAAAGAGTCCTTGCAGGCGATCTTCAGGCGACCTGGAAACAGCGAAAGATTTCTGACCGGGGCTCATATTCATCATACACAGGGGCGCCGCCCAATGCGCGGTTGCCATTCGGCCACTGTTCCGCGCTGAATGCTGCGCAAGACAAACTCTGTGAATGAATTAAGGCCAACATGGCGCGCGAAAAACTGCTCCAAAACAGCGCCGAATAGCCAAGGGCTGACCCCTGCCAGGGGAATCTCATCGATCAACAGTTCCAACTGAACACCACGGCCAAAGACAATCGGTCCCCTGCGAGGCACCCGACGGTTCACTTCCTTGACGGACAATTTCTGGACCGCATTGATCTGCGCCTCGGTGCCGGTGCCCCCGAGTCGTGCGTAGAGCGCCAACAACTCACGCAGGGCACTGGCCCCATGCTCCGGACTGCTGTCGGTCAGGGTCAGGTAATTCAAACTGAGGTGAGAAATCAGTCGCCAGGTGACTTCGCGCTCCGCCAGCGCCGGTGTCGGTCGCGTCGGACTGACCACAAAGCGAATTTCATCGACCGGCGCCGACGCCAGCAAGCTCAGATCGGAGCCCGCGTTTCCAAGGGGCGTAAGCAGAGACAAATCACGGTTGGTGCACAACGCTTCAACCGTTATCTGCCTGAGATCAGAAGCGTAGGGCGCCTCGTTGGCATCGACCAGGGACAGAAAACACTCGCTTCCGATGTAGCCGGTACGGGGGCCCTGACGACGCGCTTTCTCTGACAGCAGTCGAGGCTCTCGGCGTACCGAAAAATAGGCACCCTTGCCCCGGCGATCGGTCTCGGTTGCGGCATAAAACGGCTGAAAGGCAATCTCCCGATCCGACTCGTTAAGATGTCCCGTAACTCGAGTGACACTGTGAATTTCGAAGTCAAGCGGACGGCCGCGATCAATCACGGCGTGGTATTCAAACCGGTTCGCGCTGACCGGGATGCGATCTGAAACACGCTCAAACAAATTCACCACCGGCGCGCAATGCAACACAAAATTACTTGCATCGATGACCGATTCGAGCGCCACCTGGCTGGTTTTGAGGAGCAGCACGATCTCGAAACGGTTACCCTGGATTTGGGATAGCGCACGATGCAGTCCGTTGATGGAAAAAAAGCGATAACGCTCAGGGAAAGCAAAATACTCGTGCAACAGCCGATAACCATCAAAGGCACGTGAATCAAGCGGAAGCATCGCCTGCTCCGAGGCCAATCCTTCGCAGACCAATGCGCTGGCAGGCAAGGGAACTGGAGTGCGAACCGGCGAACCACCCGCATGCACCAGTACACCTACACATTGGGTATGAATCAATTCCTGCAGTTTGGAAGAAACATCCGGCGTACCGTTTAAAAAAAGTGGCAAAGAGTCCAGTTTCAGGGTTGAGACATCAATCTGACCGGTAGTCTCGAACACCATCCGCAGCGCCCCACGGACCAGTGCTGCTGAGCGAAAACCGGCCATCGGAAGGTCTGGAGGAGCAGCGGTCAATCGGGCCTCGGCAAGCCTGATCGGCCAGAGGGTTAGTTGATGCGCCGTGCGAAACTCGCAGGCGGTCTGTTCGTGCGCCGGCAACCGTGCGCGCAGACGGGAATGGCGCGGCAGCACATATCCTTCGGGTGAGCCTCCCTGTGACTTCGATGGCTCAAAACGGGCGACCCCCATGGCCGGCGTTGGTGCCAGATAGCCAGGGTAAACCAAGTCTAGTAGACGCTGCGAAAAGCGCGGAAACTCCGCATCCATCTTGAGTTGCACACGTGCCGACATGAAGGCAAACCCTTCAAGCAGGCGTTCCACGTAAGGATCGGCCACCTCGATACCACGCATACCCAATCGGGCGGCGACTTTTGGGAACTGCTCGGCAAATTCGGCCCCCTGTTCGCGCACGTAGGCGAGCTCACGGTTGTAGTAGTCAAGCATGCGGGGATCCATCTCAGCCTCCCCCGGTTGCCAACTGGTCTGTCAACTTGATGTGCCCGGTTTCCAGATCAAGTTCGGACCGAAGCAGGAGTTCAGTCGGAAACGGCATCGACCAAAGATCGCCTCGCAATTCAAACTGCAAGACATTGTGATGTCCGAGCGGATCACTGGGCGGAAACATCTTGACACTGAGTGTGTCAGGAAGAATTCGCGGCTCGAATATCAGGATCGCGTCGTAAATCTGCCGCTCCAAATTGCGCCAGTCCACGCCCGAAAAGTTCTTGCCGGACAGCACCGGGATACCAAAGTTCAGAACCGAGCGCTTCACCTCGGGATAGCCATCGAGCTGGTCAGTCGTGTGCAGGGCCGTGGTGTTGAGCAGCCAGATCAGGTCCCGCAGCACGGTTCGCTTGAGGCGCGACTTTGAGACCACCGCGTGCTGCAGCGTCTCCTGGCGCTGATCGGACTCGTCGTCAGTCAATCGATCCAGCAGCGCGGGCTGCAGGCGGTCCCCTTCAGAACGGAGAATCGTGCTGTCTTGCATAGCTTGTAGGGGTCATCGCCGCGGCAGATTCAGGCCACACCCCCGCCCACAATCGTCGACGCGGGCATCCCCATGGTGATAGAGCGGGTTTGGAGAATCGAATGCTCCCCCACATCGCTCATCCAAACCCGTTGCCCCATTCCCACCCAGACATCAGGCGAGGGCTGCACCCATTCGGTGAGGCGACTGCGCTTCAATTGATCCCCCTTGTCTCCATCGACCTTGCCGGTTTCTGGATAGCGGGTCGGTATCAGTACCGGAACCCGCCCCTCGTTGGGCAACAGCACTTCGGCCGGCGACCAGACCAGATCGCGAAGATCAACCGGCGCCTCGATCCTGATCGCTGCGCATGATTCAAAAGGCAGCCAGTAATATTGGCCATTGGCAAACACCTCGCACACCGGCCCCAGACGCGAGTCTCCATCAGCCAGCCAAGCGCAACTTGCACCATCGACCGCGCAGGCATCGGGCTCTGCGGCATCCAGTGCCTGAGCCCTCAAATCAGATGCTGCAGAGCCTGCTCCATCCTGCCGCAAGGCCTCAACCATCCAGCCAATCCAGGCTGGAGGCGTGCCCATCACCTGAGGGGTACGCTTACCCGCAAAAACCTGCTCACGCAACATCTCGCATTTAATCGCTTCACGGTACATCTGCGCCATCGGCAGGGCCTTGGAGTCAAGTTGCGCACAGACCTGCAGTTGCCCCAGAGCGCGCTGCCAACTTCCCATGACGCACAGCAACTGGAACAGGTGAATGCGCAATTTTGCCGAACTGGCATCGCGCTTTATACGCGACTGAAGATCCGCCAGTTCGGCCGCGAGCGAAACCATCTGATCATTCATCTTGTTCCCGCCTGCACTAGGTGTTCGGTGATATGACGTTCCGGGCAGAGGTTTCCCACACTCCACCCAGGTCATGCGTCGAGCTGTCTGTCAGAACTTCTTGTTTTCCTTTTGATCCCAACCGGCGTTGGTCGACGCACCCTTGCCACCGGTGTTGGTCTGCTGCCAGTACTCGGTCTTGATCTTGGTGAAGGCGAGAGACACCTGGACCATCGGAATCTGATTCTGTGAACCGCTGAAGTTGACCGCGGTTACCACCACGTCATTCATGATCACTTCCAGATAGGTCCAACTCTTGCCGTCTCCGCCCATCTTGGTCGCATGCAACTTCGCCGAGGGATAGTGCTTGCCGTCAGCGCACCCCACCATCAGATTAGGAATTGCCTTCTCGAGTTGACATGTGATGTTGATATCGTGGTACTGCACGGTACCCAGACCGGCACCACCGCCGTAACCGGCGGTACTTTGGTTCTGCAGACCCTCACTGTAGGACTCCACGTCAATCCAGCCCGCATGCGCCGACTCGACGCACTCACCGGTGACACCATCAATTTGCAAAAATAAATTTCCTGCCATGACTTACTCCTTCAAGAATTAGCAACACGAGACGAACCTTCAAATACTCCCTACCGAAACACTATTTGCCCGCGCCGCTTTTCGCCGACGGAAGCCTGGATACCAGTCGCAACGACACAGTCAGCCCCTCAAGTTGGTAGTGGGGACGCAGGAAGAACTTGGAACTGTAATAGCCAGGGTTGCCCTCCACTTCTTCAACCACCACTTCCGCCGCTGCCAGCGGTTTGCGCGCCTTGGTCTCCTGAGTCGAGTTGGCAGGATCGCCGTCGACGTAGTTCATGATCCATTCGTTGAGCCACTTCTCCATGTCGGCACGCTCGCGGAACGATCCGATCTTGTCGCGCACGATACATTTCAGGTAGTGCGCAAAGCGTGAACACGCAAACATATAGGGCAAACGCGCAGCCAGGTTGGCGTTGGCGGTCGCGTCGGCATCGTGGTATTCAGCCGGTTTGTTGAGAGACTGCGCGCCGATGAAGGCCGCGAGATCCGTGTTTTTGCGGTGCACCAGCGGCATGAAACCATTCTTTGCGAGTTCGGCTTCGCGCCGATCGCTGATCGCAATTTCAGTCGGGCACTTCAGGTCCACGCCGCCATCATCTGAGGGAAATGTATGGGTCGGCAAATCTGCAACAACACCGCCGGACTCGACACCGCGAATCGATGTGCACCAGCCATACTCCTTGAATGAACGATTGATGTTGGCCGCCATCGCGTAGGCTGAGTTGGACCAGGTGTACTTGGCGTGCGTGCCGCCTTCGGTGTCCTCCTCGAAATCGAATTCATCGACCGGATTGGTCTTTGCACCATACGGCATGCGCGACAGGTAACGCGGCATCGCGAGCCCGACGTATTTTGAGTCATCCGATTCGCGCAAACCGCGCCAGGCCGCGTACTCGGTGTTTGAAAAGATTTTCGTCAGGTCACGCGGGTTGGCAAGTTCCTGCCAAGAGGTCATCTGCAATAGATTGGGCGACGCACCTGCAATAAACGGTGCGTGGGCCGCCGCCGCCACCCGCGCCATTTCGCCTAGCAATTCGACATCAGGAGCGCTGTGATCGAAGAAGTAATCACCCACCAGACAACCATAGGGTTCGCCGCCGAACTGACCGTACTCTTCTTCGTACAGTTTCTTGAAAATCGGGCTCTGATCCCAGCCGGTTCCCTTGTAGCGGCGCATCGTCTTGCGCAAATCGTTTTTCTGAATATTCAGGACCCGTATCTTCAGCATTTCATCGGGATCCGAGTTGTCAACCAGGTACTTCAATCCGCGCCAGGAACCTTCAAGCTTTTGAAAATCCTCATGGTGAAGGATCAGATTCATCTGATCTGATAACTTCTTGTCAATTGCTGCGATCAAGGCCTCGATCGTGCGGTAGGCGTCGGTCGAGATGGTATTGCTGTACACCAGGGCCTGCTGTGCCAGCGTTTGCACCGCTGATTCGATGGCGCCGCGGGCTTCGTCGGTCTTGGGTTTGAATTCCTTGTTCAGCAATGACGCAAATTCACTGCCCTGAAATTCGACCTGTGCCAGCGTTGATGTGGACTGGAGTTCGTTTGCCATGTTCTCTGGTTCCTTTCTTGTGATGACTTCAGGCTGCCGGGTCTGCAGGCTTCGGCGCCGAAGACAGCGAGCTCAGCAACGCGGGGTCCTGCAGCACCTTGGCCAACAGTTCCTCCGCGCCGGATTTTCCGTCCATGTAGGACAGCAAATTGTGCAGTTGGGTGCGGGCTTCCAACAACTGATTGAGTGCCCCCACTTTCTTGGCCACATTGGTCGGCGAAAAATCATCCATGCTCTCGAAACTCACGTCGACCGACATGTAACCCTCGCCGGTCAGCGTATTGGGCACGTTGAAGGCGACCCTCGGTTTGATCGCCTTCATGCGCGCATCGAAATTATCGAAATCAACCTCGGTAAACTTCCGATCCGCAATGTCAGGCAACGCGACTTCCGATTTTCCTGACAAGTCCGCCATCACGCCCATCACAAAGGGTATTTGAATCTTCTTTTCGGCGCCGTACACCTCGACGTCATATTCAATCTGGACACGTGGCGCACGATTCTTGGCAATCCATTTTTGCCCGCTCTTCTTTGCTGACATGGTCGATTTCTCCTGTTAAAAAGTTTCAATGAAGCAATGCTGTTAGGCAATATTTCTCTGTCATTGATCCGGCGGCGTGGCACCAGTCAGCATTTGCAGATGGGACATCGTGTCCGGCGAGAGTTCCTGCATGATTCCAAGAAAACTCATGCCCAGCATATGCTCGGCGCGACGTGCAAACAAGGATGCGGGGTTGCTCGGCTCATATCGCTCGAGATACTCGCAAGCGCGCTGCAAAGCCCGACGCACGTCTTCGCGTGACCTGATTTCGCCAACCCCCATCCCAGCGGCGGCAAGCGGGCTGTCCTCGCCGCTTGACTCGATTGCATCGACACCAGAGGGATCACCGGAAAGGCTCGACTTGGCCTGTGCCACCGCGCTGGCAAGTACCTTGAGCAGCGACCTCATGGCCGCCAAGTCAGGCTGATCGGCGGTCGCAAACCGTTCTTCAATCAAATTGCTCAGACCCGAAAATGACTCCACCGCCTGTTCAAGGGCTGCAATTGCTTCAACGCCGCCGGTCACCGCATCGGCCAGCATCGAAACAATTTGGGCATCTGAATAACGCGCCGAAGAGTCTTTGGCAAAAGTCAATTCCACATCACGCACCGTGAGGGGCAAGGCGCGATTTGATAGCAACGCCGCGCGCAAAGCGCGCATGATTTCCGAGCCGCCGGAGTAACTGCCACTACCGTCCGAAAGCGCCGCCAACGCGTTTGAGCGCAAGTACGGATCTTCATCACCCTCGCTCACGATGCGCGGATGAACTTCGTCCCAGTATTGAGTGCACAGCAGTTGCATCAAAGCAACACCGCCAGCAAAACCCACCACGCCTTGCAGGTGAGTCGCCGCCTGTGTCAGCCAGGCAACCACCCTCAAATCTTTGGTTCGCCCCAACAGATCGACCGCCATCTGCTCGACCGAACGCCAATCCGGCTCCACCGCCGCAATAATCGTGTCGCCAAACTGTTGCTCGGGTTTACCCGCAACGGCCTGGGTCAATGCCAGGAAAGCAGCGTCATATTCGCAGTCGGGCCCGCAAGACGACTGCGAATCAACCGGTTGGGCTAGTTGCTCGAGCACATACACAAAGAACCTCCGCGGCTATTGTGAAAGAAGTGGCATTTACTGACAGCAACAGTATCCATCAAATACGATCTCAAATACAGCCGCTAGTTGTTATATTATGGCAAATATAATCGCTCGATTGGCGGTCTGACACTCACACAGTGGGCACGTTTGGACAATCCAAACAGGAGCACCCAGCGGCAAGGCCTGAACTCGAATGGTTGCATTGCTGGGTCTCAGAGCCAACCGA
>CAIPGC010000085.1 GCA_903864505.1 uncultured beta proteobacterium
GGATTGTGATTCCTGTTGTCGTGGGTTCGAGCCCCATCAGCCACCCCACGCTCTACACGAAAGGCCTGCTATTTGTAAAGTAGCGGGCCTTTTTTGTGGTCAAGGTGTTGATTCGGTTTCACAGATTGAAGAGGCTACGATGCGGTATAGATCTTGGAGGGCCGTTCTTGCACTTGTTGCGTGTTCGTGGGGATTGGTCGCGTGTACTTCTGAGCCGGTTGCACATATTGGTTCCACACTACCCAAGGCGGAAATACAGTTTGTTGATCTGCAAGGGTTTGATCGCGATCTTGGAAACTCGTTGTCGAATGCGTTGCCAAAGGTGGAAGTAGCGTTTTACGATCGCATAGCACCTAGTGCTCTGCCAGAGCGTTTGCAGCACTGGATGGCAGCGGTCGAATCTGGTGGGGGTGAGGTCAAAGTTACCCAACCAAAGTCTAGTGTCACTGCCAAGAGTCCATTTCTGTTGATCAGTGCCATTACCAGCATTTGGACTGCTTCCAAGATGGCTAAGGAAATGTCACAGGATGCGCGGTTTCGTGCGGCGAGCGGTTTTAACGCGGACATCGTTCTCAAACAGGATGACAGGGGGGACACTGTGGTAGAAAAAGTTGTTTTCATTCAGCGTGGCAAATAGATATGAAGACCGCTGTTTTAGTGTGTTTGGCATTGGCATGTATCGGCCTGCCGCTGATGGCGCAGCAGACTTCTCCGAGCACGGAGCAGATGATCGAGCAACTCAGGGTGCCCCGCACCCGAAGCCTCCGTAACTTGACTGTGGAAGCAACTCCCGAGCCCAAGAGATCGCTATCCCTGCTTGTTCAATTTGACTTCAACTCCGCACGTGTCAGACCGGAAAGCTTGCCGGTGCTGGCTAGCCTTGCAAACGCGGTCATGTCGGAAGAACTGCGAACTGCAAGATTTTCCATTGAAGGTCATACCGATGCCAAAGGAAGTGCAGACCAAAACCTAAAGCTTAGTGTGCAGCGTGCGCAGTCTGTTAAAGCCGCCTTGGTCGGACACGGGGTCGATGGAGAGAGTTTGATTACATCGGGAAAAGGATCTACGGAACTCGCTAACCACGAAAAGCCTTTTGCCTCGGAGAACAGGCGCGTGCGGATCGTTAACCTGGAGTAAGCCCTAGAAGCGCAAGCTCGGACAACTACCGATGAAGCGACTTCGCCAGTTTGCCTTGCGTATTGGTTCGTTGCCCGCTACTCGGGTGACTTGGGCACTGGTCGTTCTTTTTTCTATCTGGGTTGTGCTGGACGTTTTTGTTGTCAAGTTCACAGGTGGGGTGGCCCAGTCGAGCTTTGATTCCATGGTGCGCGCCCGCATTTTTGCTGCCACAGCGGACCCCCGACTGGTCATTGTGGATATCGACGAAGCATCGCTGCTGCGCATGGGAAAAGAATTTGGCCGATGGCCCTGGCCACGTGATACCTTGGCAACGGTACTGGACTTTGTAGAGAAACAGGAACCGGAGGCTATCGTCTGGGACATTCTCTTTTCAGATCTTGATCGTGCCAACCCTGGGGGTGATGCCGCATTTGGGCTGGCAGTGAGTCGCAGCAAGCACAGTCATTTTTCTGTCGTTCGTCTACCCAAAGAGAATGATCCAAGCAGCCGGATCAATCAGGCCGTATTGCCTGGTTTATGGGTACAGTCCGAAGCGACCGGGACCAAAAGTGCCGCGATTGCTCTGGTACCGCCGGCCCTGCCCGCGGTTGCGGCGGGGCAACTTGGTTTCAATAACGGTTATGTCGAACACGACGGCATTTTGCGGCGATATCGCTACCTCGAGGCTCTGAACGACGGGACAGAAATTCAATCGATTCCAATGAGCGTACTAAAGTCCGTCGATCCGTTTGTCTATGGGAGGAGTGTGGACAGGATTGAGTCACTGCCCCCGCCGCTGAGTGAATTGATTGCGTGGCGCAAGCGAGCAGATATGTACCCGCGCGTCCGATTTTCAGATGTGTTTGAGCAGGCTGAAGGCCAGTCTCCGGATGGTGATTTGCCGTCCTTTGCAGGAAAGGTGGTGGTTATCGGATCCACTGCACCAGGGTTGCACGACGTTCACCCGACACCGCTTTCACCCATGCATGCCGGAGCAGACGTGCTTGCCACTGTGGTGGACAACGCATTGAACCAGCGACATGTCGCTGAGTTGCCGCGATGGGTTCAGGCCCTAATTGCGATCGGAATGTGTGTTGGTATCGCACTGTGGGTGCAATTCAAAGGGGCAGCATCCCTTGCGCCTGCACTATTCGCATTGCCGATGGCTTTGATGACGATCAGTTACCTGTCCCTCAACGGTGGGCCAGTGTTCTTGGACTTGCATATGGCTGCCACACTTGCGTTGATTTTTTTAGCGATTTTGAGGTATTGGAACTCATTGCATAGAGATTACTGGTGTTCCCCGCCCCCACACAGTCGCAAGCCAATGATGGTGTGGGTATGGCGGAGAAGCGATGCATGGCTGGACGGTCCGCTTGGGCAGTTGATTGCGGTCGTCGAGCAACACGCGCCTCTTTGCCGGGTTGTGGTGTGCGATGCCGGTGCCACTTGGCCATCGTCCTTGCGTTGGCCTGAGTTTGCTCGATATGCGGCAATTGTGGGCACCTCGGATGCTTTGATTGCGGCGCGTACTAAACTTGAGCCGGCGTTGAAGCGAATTGCCTTGCACAGTGGACAGCCTGTTTTGGTAGAAGGTCCATCGACACGGGAGCAATTGGTTAAATGCGTGTTGTACCAGTGGTCCGCGCTGGAACTGAACGCAGTAAGGAAAAAACCAAGGAATACCTGATGAAACTACGGAAGAAATTCGCTAAGCACTTGCCGCACCTTTGCCTGGTTAGTTTGATGTCGGTGGCGCTACAGCCTTGGTTTGCGTTTGCGCAGCCTCAAACCGACGCCTTGTCCACGCGAGTTTTAACAGCACTGCGCACAACGGAGCTTCGTTCCGACAAACTGGGGGCCGCACCGATTGTGATGGCGATTTCGGCAGGGACTCCCTTGCAAGTGCTCAGTCTGGAAGGCGGTTGGGCCTTGGTCGAGGTCGTCTCACCGACTTCTCCCGCTGGCGCCAGGAAGCAAGGATGGGTAAGAGCCAGTACGCTCAATTTCCAGGTGGTTACCTCAGTAGCTGCTGGGGTGGCCAATGGCCGAGAGGCCGGTGGGAACATTGCCTTGCCCCTCGGTATTCGAAGTTTGGCACCCCGCGCCGGTCGTCATGCGCTGATCATTGGGATTAGCCGGTATGCCGACCCGGCAACACCGCCCTTGCCTGGGGCACGTATTGACAGACAATCGGCAACCCAGATGGCGCAGGCGATGCAGGTACCAGTTGCGAATATTGGGTATTTGCAGGATGAACAGGCCACTGGCGACAACATTCGTCGCGCATTGAGTGAACTTACCGAAAAGGTTCAACAGGGTGATCGCGTTTTCATTCACTATTCGGGGCACGGGACCCGATATAGCGATCCTGTGGCGGGCGGTTGCGTGGAAGCCTTGCTTGCGTATGAAGGCGGTCCGAGCGCGACCATCACCAATCGGGAAATGGCAGATTTGCTCAAGACCATGACAAACAAGACCGACAAACTGTTTGTGATGTACGACGCCTGCCACTCAGGCGGGTTGGCGCAGGCGGCGATGAGCGTTCGCACACGCGGCTTTTCAAACGCGAATGACGAAGGTGTGCTGCGTCCGAAGTTTGCAAGTATTTCGGAAGAGTGCGGCAAACCGGTCAATGTCAAAACGCGAGGCTTTGTTTCGGAGGTTTCTACCAAGGGCGCGTTGCCCCAAGACATTATCCATGTGAGTGCTTCCCGAGAGAATGAGATCAGCTTTGACGATGAACTCAAAGGTGGGTTGGCAACCCAATATATGCGTGACTGCATGCTGCGTGATGCCAAAGACACAGACGGTTCCGGTGCCATCACTATTGACGAAATTCGACAATGCGCCCAAGAAAAGATCAACAAGCGAATGGCCAACGATGCCAATTACAAGGCCCACAATCTGGTACTGAACGGCAATTCAGCCTTTGTTCCGGCATGGTTTAGTCAACCCACTCTGGTGGCACCGATTGCAACGCCTGCAAACCCAGCGGTTTCCGGTGCGGTTCCAAATTCGGGCCCAAGTGCGGCGTTAGGTGCGACTCTCCCGGCACTGGTTTCCATGGCAGTCGAACTTACCGGCGAGCAGGCATTGAAGCAGTTGTACGACCAGCGTGATGCCAAGCGCCAGGTGACCTTGATCTTGAGCAAAGAGAGGCTCAAGGTGGGGGAGGATACGCTGGAATTTACCGTTCGCTCAGACCGTGCAGGCTATGTTTATGTGGCCCTGGCCGGGTCTGATAACAAGTCGGTGGATCTCTTGTTTCCAAATGAATTGGACCAGAACAACAAAATTGAAGTGGGGCAATTGCTCGCGCTTCCTCGGCGGTCATGGAAAGTCAAGGCGGTTGGCCCTGTCGGGACGGACAACCTGCTGGTCGTTGTTGCGGATAGCCCGCGCAACCTGACCACGGCCGCTTTGCGAAAGGCAGGCCCGTTCGTTGTTTCGCTCAACGATGCGAAGGGTCGTGCGGATTTGGGTGCACTAATGACCTCTGACGCGTATGGGGCGGCCATGGCTTCGATAAAGGAGACGAAATGAAAATTAGGTTACTGCTCACTCGGGGAGCGGTTTTTTTGGTGGTGTGTCCGCTGATCGCGGTTGCGCAGAATGTAGGCGTTGCCATGGGTGGTGCGTGGTTGGTGGATGCCGGGGAGGCGGTTGATTTTCAGGGTGAAAAAGGGTTTTTGGAGCCTGCAGCGCTGCGCCCACGCGCCGCGGTGCCCATGATCGATATTCTCAGACCCGAACCTGCGGAAGACCTCAAGGTCAAAACTCCGTTTGCTATTGCGGTCCAATTCAAGTCCCAAGCCGATGCGCCGATTGATCCGTCGAGTTTCAAAGTGATGTACGGTGCTTTGAAATTCGATATCACCAACCGCATTACGAAATACGTCAAGGTCACTAAAGATGGATTCACGCTTGAAAATGCACAGATTCCGAGCGGTAAGCATCGTTTGACCCTGCAGGTGCAGGATGAAAGGCAACGGTTGGCGGAGCGGGAACTGAGGTTTGAGGTTGAATAGGCGAAACACTTGGCGTCGGCTATTGGCGTGCTTTGCCATGACGTGGATTTCTGTCCATGCCGCCGAAGTGGTTGCGGTCAATGGTTCGCTCAAAGTGCAAAGGGGCTTTAGCACCTTTGCAATGCAAGCTGGGGTGCAACTGGTGGAGGGTGACGAGGCCAACAGTTCGCGTGGGGCGGAAGCGGTGATTCGCTTTGATGATGGAGCGCAAATGGCTTTGAGAAGTGATTCCCTCGTGCAATTTAAATCGCTTCAAGCGGATAGTTCGCGCGCTGGTCAACGACTCACCTTGCGAATTGTGAAGGGAGGACTGCGTTACATTTCCGGAAAAGCGACGGTGCGTGAGAAGGTGTTGTTTCAAACTTCTACCGGCGAAATTGGGATTCGCGGGACCGACATTGAGATAGTCGTGACCGAAGAATCCAGGCAGGAGGAGCCGAACGGAACCTACCTCAAGGTCAATAATGGGGCTGCGACGCTCAAGTCAGTGGATGGCAGCGTGGTGGAGGTTGACCCCGGAGAAGTAGCATTTGGGGGCGAGCCTGAGTTGGTGCCCCGAGGTGCAGGCGGAATGCGGCGACCGGCAGCGCGCAAAGTCAAGGCACCTGTCGGAGTGTTTCAGCCAGGCATGTTGGACAAGTTCATGCAATGAGTTCCCTCTGATGGTCAGTTGACCATTACCAGTTTGCCCCTTACGCCACGTGAACCCATGTGGGCGAACGCCGCCTTGAGGTCCGACATCGGCATGGCGCAGTCGATGACGGGCTTAACTTTGCCCCTGCTGTACCACCGAGCCAGTTCCATCATCATGGCAGCGTTTGCCTTGGGTTCGCGTCTGGCGAAGTCGCCCCAGAACACTCCCACGATCGATGCCCCCTTGAGCAGTGCTAGGTTGAAGGGTAAGGCGGGAATGGGTCCGGCGGCAAAGCCCACCACCAGGTAGCGACCGCGCCAGGCGATGGATCTGAAAGCTGGTTCAGCGTAGTCGCCCCCCACGGGGTCATAGATTACGTCCGGCCCTTTGCCGTCGGTCAGAGCCTTGACTGCACCACGCAAGTCTTCGGCGGCGTAATTGATGATGGCATCGGCCCCGATGGTTTTGCACAGGTCGCATTTTTCCTGCGTGGACGCAGCAGCAATGACCCGCGCTCCCACGGCTTTGGCAATCTGGATGGCAGCTGTTCCCACGCCTCCGGCCGCACCCAGCACCAGTACCGTCTCACCCGCTTTGAGTTGGGCCCTGTCCACCAGTGCATGGTACGAGGTGGCGTAAATCATGATGAAAGCCGCGGCATCTACAAAGGCGAAGCCGGCTGGAAGCGGCATGCAGAGTGCGGCGGGCGCTATGGTATGCGTAGCAAATCCTCCAGTCCCACTGAGGCACGCGACATGTTGGCCTACCTGCAGGTGGTCTACGTCAGCGCCAACTGCTTGCACAATTCCCGCGTATTCCGAGCCAGGTACAAAGGGAAGGGGCGGCTTCATCTGGTATTTGTTCTGGACGATGAGCAGATCGGGAAAATTGAGGCTCGCTGCCTTGATTTCGATAAGCACTTCGCCGACCTTGGGCTCTGGGGTCGGTAGTTCTGCCCAGGTCAGGGCATCTACACCGGTGGGATTTTCACAAAGCCATGCGTGCATAAGGGGTCTCCGAAAAATGGTCGGCGAATGATAGAGTTAGCCTGGTACAAAAAATGTCTCAGGCGCGACCCCACCTCTACAATCCAGCGCTACTGCTCTTACATTATGAAAATTCTGATTTCCAACGACGACGGCTTCACAGCCCCAGGCATTGTGGCCCTCTTTGAAGCGCTCAAGGATGTGGCTGAGGTTGAGGTGATAGCGCCTGAACACAATAACAGCGCAAAGTCAAACGCGCTTACTGTCACTTCCCCGCTGTACGTGCACCGGGCCAGCAATGGCTTCAGGTATGTCAATGGCACGCCAGCCGATTGCGTGCACATTGCGCTTACCGGTTTGTTGGAATACCGTCCGGATCTGGTGGTGTCCGGAATCAATAACGGCGCCAACATGGGCGACGACACCATCTACTCGGGAACCGTTGGGGCTGCCATGGAGGGTTACCTGTTTGGCATTCCCGCTATTGCCTTTTCGCAAGTGCAAAGAGATTGGCTTCATTTGGATGCGGCGGCGCGCAAAGCACGAGAACTGATCTTGTCACTGCACCAGCAACAACTGGTCACTCGCAGCCCGTGGTTACTGAATGTCAATGTACCCAATCTTCCTTACGCTGACATAGGAACGGTAAAGCTGTGCCGTCTGGGGCGCCGTCATGCGGCGGAGCGAGTGATTCAACAAACCAGCCCGCGTGGAGAAACCATGTACTGGATTGGGGCGGCGGGCGCGGCGGCCGATGACGCTGAAGGGACCGATTTTCACGCCACCGCGCAAGGCCATATGTCCATGACTCCCCTTCAAGTTGATCTGACCGACCACGACCACCTCGGCTACTGGGCGCAAACGATATCGTGCCTCTCTACGGGTGCAGACTGCACCTGACATGAAACAGCGCCCAACGTTTCCTGCGCAGCTCAAACCTGGCGCGGTAGCACCCAAGGTAAAGGTGCCGTTACACCCGCCGCAGATACCGCAGGGGGTCGGCATGGATTCGAGTGCCACGCGGCAGCGCATGGTGCAGAAAATTGCGGCACAGGGCGTGCGTGATCCCTTTGTTTTGGGGGCTTTGGGCAGTGTTGAGCGACACCGCTTTGTGGACAGTGCGCTGGCGAACCAGGCGTACGAGGAAACTAGTTTGCCGATTGGACTAGGGCAGACCATTTCCAAACCAGGAGTGGTTGCGCGGATGGCTGAACTTTTGCGCAATGGTTGCGCCGGCAAACTGGGCCGTGTTCTGGAGATTGGCACCGGTTGCGGTTACCAGGCTGCAGTTCTGGCAATGCTGGCCGATGAGGTGTACAGCATTGAGCGGCTGCGTGGCCTGCACGATAAGGCGCGCGAGAACTTGCGTACTATGCGCCTGGCCAATTTGCACCTTCTGTTTGGGGACGGCATGCAGGGTTACCCCAAGGGCGCACCGTATGCCGCCATCATCGCGGCAGCTGGTGGGGCGACGGTTCCACAAGCCTGGATAGACCAATTGGCAATGGGAGGTCGTCTGGTTGCGCCGGTGGTCGCGGCCGAGTCGGGTGGAGGTCGTGCAGCGGGAGCGGCCCAGGCCTTGCTGGTGCTGGACAAAACGCAACAGGGTGTGCATCAGACCGTTTTGGAGGCGGTTCACTTTGTCCCCCTAAAATCAGGCGTTGCTTGAAGGATCCTGTATGTCTGGTTGTATGCGTTTTGGTGTCTGGTTGACCGTGGTGTTTGTGGGTGTGTTGCTCGCCGCCTGCGGCTCCAGATCGCTTAACCGGCCGCCGGTGGAAGACCGTGGTGTTGCCACCAACAAGCAAATTGCCGCACCTGTTGATGTACGCCCTGCCGCAGTAAAACCCACCCCTGTAATTGACAACGTGGGAAAAGCGGGCTACTACACGGTCAAACCGGGCGACACACTGATTCGCATTGGGCTGGATACGGGCCAAAGTCACAAAGACATTGCCCGCTGGAACAGCCTTGAAAACCCCAATAAGATTGAAGTCGGCCAAGTGTTGCGCGTGGTGGCACCGGTGGTAGTGGCGACGGAGTCCGGAGTAGTGACGCGACCAGTGGCCGCGGTCTCTGTGACCCCAATTCCGATTGCAGCTGGTGCTCCGGCCAAGGCTGCGTCTGCACCGGTGGCGGCGGCCTCGACCCCAGCCCCTGTGGCCTCGGCCGCTGCATTAATAGACGACGAACTGCCCTGGATCTGGCCTGGTGTTGGAGCCGTGGTAAACGCATTTGATGAGGCGAAGAACAAGGGTTTGGACATTGGCGGGACGGCGGGTGACCCTGTTCTTGCGGCTGCCGATGGCCGGGTGGTCTATGCGGGTGCCGGATTGCGTGGTTATGGCAACCTGATCATCCTAAAACACAACGCCACGTACCTTTCGGCATACGCCCATAACCAGACTCTGCTGGTCAAGGAAGATCAAGCGGTCAAAAAAGGGCAAAAAATTGCTGAGATGGGTAGCAGTGATACAGACCGTGTCAAACTGCACTTTGAAGTGCGGCGCCAGGGCAAGCCGGTGGACCCTGCCAAGTACCTGCCCAGCAGATAGTGTGCATGGCCAAGAAAAGCCCTCGGTCCAAACCTGGTGCTAGAAGCAGCGTCCTCGGGCCCCATATTGATCCTGTTTTTTCGGAGGATGTAAGTCCCACATCTGTGGAAAGCATTGCGTACCCAGCTACAGAAAAAGCAGAGCATGCAATGAATGAAGCTGAACTCAATACGGTGTTTGCACCGGCAGCCTCGGCCGACTTTTCCAGCGATGGCTCTGCCGATGCGCTGGCCGTGTACCTTCGCGGTGTGCGTCGCACGGAACTTTTTACGGCCAACCAAGAGTTTGACATGGCGGTGCGTGCGCGTGCCGGTGACTTTGCGGCAAGGCAGAGCATGATCGAGCACAACCTGCGACTGGTTGTGAGCATCGCCAAGGGCTATATGGGCCGTGGTGTGCCCATCTCGGACCTGATCGAAGAGGGAAATCTTGGGCTGATGCATGCCATTGACAAGTTCGAGCCCGAGTTGGGTTTTCGCTTTTCAACTTATGCCACCTGGTGGATACGCCAGTCGGTAGATCGGGCACTGATGTACCAGGGGCGTGCCGTGCGACTCCCGGTGAATGTAGTACGGGAGTTGCAGCACGTTTTGCGTGCGCGCCGCATGCTGGAGAATGATGCGTCTCTGCTGGCACAGCGGCCTGAGGGTATTCGTGTCGAAGATATTGCCGCGTTTCTAGGGCGTGACCCGAGTGATGTGGCAGACCTGCTTGCCATGGCCGAGGCTCCGCGCTCGCTGGATGCGTCGCTGGACCGCTCTGGAGACGAACAAACCCTGGGAGATAGCCTCGTGGACGAGGTGGGAGCGGGGCCGCACGAAATCACCTTGGCGCATGAAGTTGACGAACTGCTAGAGCGCTGGGTCGCGACCTTGACCGGGCGTGAGCGAGAAGTGTTGGAAGGGCGGTATGGCTTGCATGATCGGGAACCGGAGACGTTGGACGTGCTGAGTGTGCGGCTCGGTTTGACGCGTGAGCGCGTTCGTCAGGTGCAGAATGAGGCGGTACAGAAACTCAAACGTCTGGTGGGACGCAAGGGCATTACCCGAGAGTCGTTCATATGAGCGGCACTCCGCTGCCCGAAGGCTGGCTTCGCGTCGAATCGCTTGACATCGAAGCACAGGGAGTGGCGCACAAACCTGATGGCAAGGTGGTGTTCATCGACGGTGCGTTGCCGTTTGAGGTGGTGAGTGCGCAGATTCACCGCAGTAAGAACTCCTTTGAAAAGGGCACGCTCACCGAAATTCATTGCGAGTCATCGCAACGAGTGTTTCCCAACTGCCCGCATTTCGGACTGCATGAAGGTGCATGTGGCGGCTGCAAGATGCAGCATCTGCATGTCAGTGCACAGGTGGCCATCAAGCAGCGAGTGCTGGAAGACAATTTGCGGCATATCGGCAAGGTAAAGCCAGATAACATCCTGCGCCCGATTGAAGGCCCGGCCTGGGGTTACCGTTACCGCGCGCGCCTGTCGGTACGCTTTGTGCGCAAAAAGGGCGTGGTATTGGTCGGTTTTCATGAACGCAAGAGCCGTTATGTGGCCGATATGAAAGTGTGCCCGGTGCTCGCGCCACAAGTGAGTGCCATGCTGGTGCCCCTGCGCGAACTCGTGGGATCGATGGAAGCAGTCGAAAGCTGTGCCCAGTTGGAGTTGGCCATGGGAGACATGGGCAACGGCGGTGTTGAAGTGATTGCGCTTGTACTGCGCCACCTGGAGCCGTTGAGCGATGCCGACCTGAACCGACTGCGCCAATTCGCGTCCCACCATCCGGGCCTGCAATGGTGGCTTCAGCCCAAGGGTTTGGACAGCGTGCACCGACTTGGCGAATTGCCAGGCCATGAGACGGCGCAGTTGGCCTATACGTTGGCGGATTTTGGCATCACCATGCCATTTCGCCCGACCGACTTTACCCAGGTCAATCCGCATATCAATCGCGTGCTCGTGTCGCGCGCGCTGGGTTTGTTGGCCGTGGGCAGGCAGGAGCGGGTGATTGACTGGTTTTGTGGACTGGGCAACTTCACGCTTGCACTGGCGACCCAGGCCAAATCGGTGTTGGGTGTGGAAGGTGCCGAGGCGCTGGTGCAGCGTTCCCGCGAAAACTATGAGCTCAATCAGTCTGAAACGCTTGCGGGACGTGCGCTAGCCACTACAAATTTCATAGCGCGTAATTTGTTTGAAATAACTCCAGCGGTACTGGCGAGCGATGGAGCGGCAGACAAATGGCTGGTGGACCCACCGCGCGAAGGAGCCTATGCACTGGTGAAGGCGTTGGCCGAGCTTCAGCAGGGTTGCTGGGATGGGCGTGCTCAGGCTGAACTGAACGGTTGGGTTCCACCGCGACGCATCGTCTATGTCAGTTGCAACCCGGCCACTTTGGCGCGAGACGCGGGGGTGCTGGTGCATGAGGCTGGTTACCGATGTACGGCAGCTGGCGTTGTGAATATGTTCCCGCACACGGCGCACGTGGAAAGCTTGGCGGTGTTTGACAGGTTGAGTTGACGATGTCGCGTTAGTGACTAGAAGCGTCTGACTTGGCCTTGCTCCTGGGCTTGCCTTCTGGCAGGGGTTTGCCATCCTTTGTTTCGGTGATGATCTCATCAGCCTGCGAGGGTGGCTTGGCACCTTTGGGCTCGATGCCTTCAATCTTGTTATCGCGCATGTACTGGTCCATCTCTTTCCAACCGTCAAAAATGGCCGCTTTGGATGCCCTTTCATTCAGCGCGTAACAGTCTTCAATACTGCGCATGCCATGTCGGCAGGCACTGCCGATGGCTTTTGAGTCGGCAATTTTCTGTGCCACCTTGGGGTCAGCCATCAACGCCTCCAGATCGCATCCCGCAAGCAGGAACGTCAGGGTAAAAAGGATCGGGCGTAAGTGCATGAGGACGAGACCGTAGTGTTTCTATATCGTCCAATTTTGCCGGGTATTTAGCGCGAGAACCCTCAAGAAGGAAGGTAAAAAGGCCCTAAAAAGGGCCTTTTGAATGCGCTTGCAGGTTGCCTCTCAGTCGCGCTCACCACCAAAAATGCCCAGCAAGGCGAGCAGGTTCTGAAACACATTGATGATGTCAAGGTACAGAGCCAGTGTGGCACTGATGTAATTCGTTTCACCACCATCAATGATGCGCTTCACGTCGTACAGCATCCAGGCGCTGAAAATCCCGATCGCTGCCATGGACATTGCCATCATGCCGGCGGAAGAACCTACAAAGACGTTAATGATGCCTCCCACCAGGAGAACCATGGTGCCAACAAACAGCCACTTACCCATACTGGAAAGATCGCGCTTGATGACGCTGGCCAGACTCGCCATGGCAAAAAATACCCCTGCCGTACCCGCAAATGCCGTCATGATCAGTTGGGGTCCGTTCCTGAAGCCCAAGGTGGATTGAATCAGGGGCGAGAGCATCAGGCCCATGAAAAACGTGAATCCCAACAAGACTGGCACACCGGCGGCAGAGTTTTTGGTCTTTTCGATAGCGTAGATAAACCCGAACGCCATTGCCAGGAACAAAATCATGCCGACGAACCCCCTGAACAGTGGGGCGAGGTTCAGTTCGACGCCAACCCATGCTCCCAGCACGGTGGGAACCAGACTGAGTCCCAGCAGCAGGTAGGTGTTGCGCATCACTTTGTTGCGCTGGTCACTGGACACGGCGTATCCAAATCGATTGTCTAAGGTCGTGGTGCGATCTGTCATAGGGAATGCTCCTTCAAAGTCTGCAAACGGCAGATGGGGCGATTCTAGGGTTAATCAAGCTTGTTATGCTTGCAGCTTGTAAAAACACCCGGATATGTTCCATGAAAACCAAATCTGTTCTTGAATTTTCCGACGTGAATGCCATCGGTGCCGCCGCGCAGGCGGAGGCACTCAAAAATAGCTGGGCTGTCAGCATTGCCATCGTCGACGACGGTGGCCACCTGATGTGGTTTACACGCCTTGATGGTGCTGCGCCCATTTCGTCACATATCGCACCCTGCAAGGCGCGCACATCTGCGCTGGGGCGGCGTGAAAGCAAGGTGTATGAAGACATGATCAACGGGGGGCGGGCCTCTTTCCTGAGTGCACCCAGTCTTGAAGGCATGCTCGAAGGCGGCGTACCCATCGTCAAAGATGGCCAGTGCCTGGGCGCGGTGGGTGTCAGCGGTGTCAAGTCGAGTGAAGACGCACAGATCGCTAGGGCCGGCATCGCGGCGATAGGGTTGTAGGGGCGGACTTAATACGCCAGACGCTCTGGATGGATTTCCTGGAGGATAGTGGTGGCTATTTCTTCGATGGACTTGGTGGTGGTGGAAAGCCAGCGTATTCCGGCGCGGCGCATCATGGTCTCAGCTTCGCTGACCTCCATGCGGCAGTTCTCTAGTGAAGCGTAGCGGGAATTGGGTCGACGCTCATTGCGAATTTCACTCAAGCGCTCCGGCTGGATGGTCAGTCCAAAAATCTTGGCCTTGTGATGTACCAGCGCGGGTGGGAGTTGCCGGCGTTCAAAGTCTTCGGGAATCAACGGGTAGTTGGATGCCTTAAGCCCGTATTGCATGGCCAGGTAAAGCGAGGTGGGTGTTTTGCCGCTGCGACTCACGCCCACCAGGATGACATCCGACTGCTCCAGATCCCGGTTGGATTGACCGTCGTCGTGGGCTAGCGAGAAGTTGATGGCCTCGATGCGGTTTTGGTACTCCTGGCTCTTGCTTGCATCGCTGAATCGCCCGATCCTGTGATTGGATTTCAGGTTGAGTTCGGTTTCTAGCGGGTGCACAAAGGTGCCGAACATGTCAAGCAACATGCCCTGGCAGCCGTCCTGAATCACTTTGAGCACCTCCATGTTCACCAGGGTCGAGAACACGATGGGTTTGTTGCCATCCACTTCAGCGGAATGGTTGATCTGGCGCACCGTCTGGTGCGCCTTGTCGACCGTATCGATGAAGGGCAAGCGGACATGGCGCGCACGGACCTCGAATTGCGCCAGGATGGCATTGCCGAACGTCTCGGCGGTAATGCCGGTGCCATCGGAGACGAAAAATACGGTGCGATGCGACATGGTGGAGAACCCTACAATGGCTGCAATTTAGCGCATTTTCCGGTTTCCCCGATTTCGAACAGAACAACTAATGTCGAGTGGGCTGGAAGATCGACTGCGGGCGGCTAGGAGCGGGCCGAGTAGGCAGTGAAAGGTTTTAACTTCCGGAGCTTATCCATGTCTGCACTGTTCAGCCCGACCGACCTGGTCGTACCTTTCGAGAATCTCAGAATGACCGATGTCGAGTCGGTCGGAGGCAAGAACGCCAGCCTGGGCGAAATGATTTCGCACTTGCCAACCGGGGTCAAGGTTCCCACCGGATTTGCGACCACTGCGCATGCGTTCCGCGAGTTTCTTAAGTTTGGCGACTTGGCCGACAAGATCAATGCAAAACTGCTTGCATTGGACACCGAGGATGTGCGTTCTCTGGCATTGGCCGGTGCTGACATTCGCGCGTGGGTTGAGGCACAACCTTTCCCTTCCGACCTGGAGCAGGGCATTCGCCAGGCGTTTGAAACGCTCAGCGCGGGAAACACCCAGGCTTCGTTTGCAGTGCGCTCGTCCGCCACCGCAGAAGACTTGCCCGACGCGTCGTTCGCCGGGCAGCAGGAAACCTTTTTGAATGTAATTGGCATCGAAGAAATCCTGCACAAGATACGGGAAGTGTTCGCCTCGTTGTACAACGACCGTGCTATCAGTTACCGGGTCCACAAGGGTTTTGCCCACGAACACGTCGCATTGAGCGCAGGTATCCAACGTATGGTGCGCTCTGACATCGGTGCTGCTGGAGTCATGTTCACTATGGATACCGAATCCGGCTTCTCCGACGTCGTGTTCATTACTTCTAGCTACGGCCTTGGTGAAACGGTGGTTCAGGGAGCGGTCAACCCAGACGAGTTTTATGTACACAAGCCGATGCTACGCGCCTGCAAGCGTGCGCTGATTCGACGCAATCTTGGATCCAAGCTGATTCAAATGGAGTTCACAAGCCCGCAGGAAAAGGCGCAGAGTGGCAAGTTGGTGAAAACCACGGATGTCCCCACCGAGCTGCGCAATCGCTATTCATTGAGCGATTCTGATGTCGAACAACTGGCGCGTTATGCATTGGTCATTGAAGAGCACTATGGCCGGGCGATGGATATAGAGTGGGGCAAGGACGGTCTGGATGGACAGCTATACATTCTGCAGGCGCGTCCGGAGACGGTAAAAAGCCAGGGTGCTGATCGGGTGGAACTGCGTTACAAACTTAAGGGCAAAGGACCTGTGCTAGTGGAGGGGCGCGCCATAGGTCAAAAAATCGGAACCGGCCC
>CAIPGC010000086.1 GCA_903864505.1 uncultured beta proteobacterium
GCCGGGTGATGCTGAGGACGATGGGTTTGATGCGGATGTGGCAATAGCCACGGGGGAACTGCGGAAACTTATTCCGGATTTGCTGGAGGCGTTGGGCGGGGAGACGGTTGCGGCTTGATTTGCTTTTAACACCCCACCCCCGGCCCCCGCCCCGCTGGGCGGGGAAGGTTTGAACAGCCGATCTTGTGTGTTCGCGCCGACTACGGAATTTGGGGAGTGAGGTTGCGGTGTGTGCTGGTTCGCTGCGGTTGCATGCCTGCGGTCGTAGGGAACTCGCTGGTTTTTGGTGTGGCCCCGGCTGGGGTCTACGCCACCAACTTGCGGGGAAAATCTGGCTCTAATGCCTGCAGATATTGTGCAGGCAGCTATGAAAATGTGTGTCTATTTCTTCATTGAACACGTATTAAAGCCAAAAATGGCGTAGGGCGGACACCAGCCCAAGGCCCCGGTAGCCAGTGGCACGACACCCAGCCAGCCCCAGACTCCGATGGTTCCCGTGACGGTAAGGCCAATCAGCGCCAGGCCCACCACTATGCGAAGAATGCGGTCGATGCCGCCCACGTTTGCTTTCATATCCAGCTCCTCTAAAAATGATGGAATGGCCGCATTGGACCGCAACTTAGTCGATAGGTCAGTGACCTGAGTCACACAGAGATTGCTGTTTGGGCGATGGCTTTAGTGCGCAAGGGAAGCGGCAAGAGTGCGCAGGGCGGCGCTGTCGCGGATCTGGATGCGCTCGCGGCCAAGCTCGACCCAGCCCTCGCGCTCGAAGCGGCGCAACAGCCGGGTGATGATTTCTCGCACGGTGCCCAGTTCATCTGCGAGCGACTGGTGCGTGAGGGCCAAGTCTTGACCGCGCCCCAACAACGCTGCGGCCAATCGGCGGTCGAGTTTGTGGAACGCCACGGCGTCGACCAGCAGGGTGAGGTCGGCCATGCGCTCAGCAAACAGGCCCAGCACCTCGTCGCGAAATGCGGGCGTTTGCAGCCATTGGGCAAAGGTAGGAGGCGCAATCAGCAGCAGTGTGGTGGGCTTGGTCGTGATGCCCTGGGCCGACAGGGGCGTGCTGCGAAACAGGCAGGCGCTGGAGACCAGGCACAGTTCGCCGGGGACCACGCGGTAGAGTTCCAGCGAGCGCCCGTCTCCCGAATGGCGCGATACCTTCACTTCGCCCTCGAGCACCAGCGGGAACCCGCGGCAGGGGGCGTTCTCGTCAAAGAGAATCGTTGCACCAGCTACCGACATCGGGCCGATGGTTGCGCCCAGTTCGGCCAGCGAGGGATTCACCAGGGCAAGCGCGGGGTAAAGTGAAGTCGGGTCATGCATGCCACCAGTGTAGCGGTCAGGCTTCTAGGTGGGGCGGTCAATGGCAACAGGCTGCAGGTCCGCCGGCCAGATCGTCCAGGATGGGGCAGTCGGGCCGGTCATCGCCATGGCAGGTATGCAGCAGGTTTTGCAGGCTTCGCTGCATCGCCTGCATGGCCTCGATCCGCACGCTCAGTTCATCGACGTGCTTCTGCGCAATGCGTTTTACGCTGGCGCTGGCACGGCGGCGGTTTTGCCAGAGGTTGACCAGTTCTGCGATCTCCACCATGGAAAAGCCCAGGTCCCGGCTGCGCTTAATAAAGCGCAGGGTATGTACCTCGGTCTGGCTGTACTGGCGGTAGCCGCTGTCGGTACGCGTGACCTTGCCCAACAGGCCCAGCGACTCATAATGGCGCAGCATCTTGGCCGACACGCCGGACTGTTGCGCCGCCTGACCGATGTTCATCGGCAGGTTGACGCTTGCGATGGCTTCAGGCGGCAACGGCATAGCCTTCTTCGGCGATAGCCTTGGCCAAGTCTTCGCGGTTTTTGTCGGATCCGATCGTGACCAGATTTTGGGTCCGATCGATGGTGACTTCGGCCTGGGGATCGGCCTGCTTGATGGCGCGTTTGACGGCCATCTCGCAGTGGCCACAGGTCATGCCGGTCACGGTAAAGGTCTGGTTCATGGTAAATCCTTATGTGGGTGGGTGAAGAATCGCATAGTTTGAACCTTCCCGCCATGGGAAGGTCAAGCAAATTTTGGAGTTTGCAATATTGCTTGACCTTGCCATGGTGGGAAGGCTTACGCTACCGGGCATGAATATACCCACTCACACTGCGACGGTAGACATTGGCATCGGCGGTATGACCTGCGCTTCGTGCGTGAGCCGGGTGGAGCGTGCGCTGAAAAAGGTGCCCGGTGTGACCGAGGCGGCCGTCAACATCGCCACCGAGTCGGCCCGCATCGAGTTTGCCCCGACCGAACAGATGGAAGCACTTCTGCGCCGCGCGGTGCGCGACGCAGGCTACGAGCCGCGTACGGCAGCGCAGATGCAATCGCAGGATGTGGACGGTTCGCCTTGGGCGGGCTTTATGCCCGTGGCCATCGGTCTGGTGCTGTCAGCGCCATTGGTGCTGCCCATGTTTGGAGACCTGTTGGGCTACCACTGGATGCCGCCAGCGTGGGTGCAGTGCCTGCTGGCTACACCGGTGCAGTTTGTTCTGGGGGCACGTTTTTACCGGGCAGGCTGGCATTCACTGAAAAGCCTGACGGGAAATATGGACCTTCTGGTTTCGATTGGAACGACTGCGGGATGGGCCCTATCGATGTGGCTGTGGTTGCGCGCGCCCGAGGGTTCCATGGTGCACCTGTATTTCGAGGGTTCGGCGGTGGTGGTGTCGCTGGTGCTGCTGGGAAAGTGGCTCGAAACCCGCGCCAAACGCCAGGCCACGTCAGCGATACGGGCGCTGCATGCCTTGCAGCCCGATCAGGCGCACCTGATCGGGCTCGATGGCGAGGTCGATGTTCCGGTGCTGGAGGTTCTGGTGGGTGACCGGCTGGTGGTCAAACCCGGTGAGCGTCTTCCTGTGGATGGTGTGGTGCTGGAAGGTCGCACCCAGGTCGACGAGTCCATGCTTACGGGTGAATCGGTGCCCGTGGCCAAGGACGTGGGGGATCGATTGACGGGCGGTGCCATCAATGGCGAGGGCCGCGTAGTGCTGCAGGTGAGCGCTGTTGGCAGCGAAACAGTGCTGGCGCGCATTATTCGACTGGTGGAAGACGCGCAGGCGGCCAAGGCCCCCATTCAGCGTATGGTGGATCAGGTGTCGGCCGTGTTTGTGCCGGTGGTGCTGGCGTTGGCGCTGCTGACCCTGCTGGGCTGGTGGCTGGGCGCGGGTGTGCTCTTTGAGAAGGCGGTAATCAATGCGGTGGCGGTGCTGGTGATTGCCTGCCCCTGCGCGCTGGGGCTGGCCACGCCCGCGGCCATCATGGCCGGAACCGGCGTCGC
>CAIPGC010000087.1 GCA_903864505.1 uncultured beta proteobacterium
GAACCGCCATTTGCAGGCCTGGCGGTTTGACGCTTTGGCAAGAGCCCTGACGCCGCTGTGGCACAAGAGCGCTTTTGGCTGCGCCAGCCACATGATTCTTTACCCTCAGAGCGGTGAGCTGGTGATCAACGACTACCGCCGAGGCGCTGAAGAGGTGGTGGTGCTGGCGATCGAAACTGGCGCCGAGCTGGCACGCGTGCGCTGCGGTGGTTTCAATCAGGGCGTGGTGTTTCCCAGCGTTGGCTGGGGGCGCGACTTTTACTGGTCCTCCATGGATCGGCTGACTCGTGTTTTTGTCCAGACCGAACACAAGAACGAAGGCGTATCAAAGTGAAAAAAAGCATTCTGTCGGGCATCGCGCTGCTGGTGCTGCTGGCATCCTCGGTCTATTTCTTTCGTGCGCCGCTGAGCGTGGCTGTGGCAAAGAAAGTGGCGCTTAGCCATCTGGCGGCTGACGTACTGAGCGAGCTACCGGACGGCCTGCACGTCGGTCTGTGCGGCGCAGGCTCTCCGATGCCCGATGAAAAACGCGGTGGCCCCTGCACCCTGGTCGTGGCAGGCAAGCGGATGTTTGTCTTCGATGCCGGCAACGCCAGCTCGCGCAACATCGGCAAGATGGGTTTCATCCATGGCCGCATCGAGGCCATTTTTCTGACGCATTTTCACTCCGACCACATCGACGGTCTGGGCGAGCTGATGCTGCAGCGCTGGGTCTCGACTTCGAACGCCGCGCCAGTGCCGGTCCATGGGCCGGCCGGGGTCGAGACGGTGCTCGCCGGCTTCATGCAAGCCTATGGGCAGGATCGGCATTACCGGGTGGCGCACCACGGCGAAGCCACTTTGCCGGAAGCCGGCTTTGGCGGCAAGGCTCTACCCTTTACGCTGGACGCCCAGGGCCGCGCCTTGCTGTTGAAGGATGCCGATCTCGAGATCACTGCTTTCGCGGTTGATCACGCCCCGGTTCATCCGGCGGTTGGCTATCGCATTGTGTACAAGGGCCGTAGCGTGGTGCTCAGTGGCGACACCAAAAAATCGGCGGCGGTGCAGCGCGAGGCCACTGGCGCCGATCTGTTGGTGCACGAAGCCATGTCCACACCCCTGATGGCGCTCCTGCAGGACAGCGCAGGTCAGGCCGGTCGAGCCAAACTGCGCCAGTTGATGCTCGACATCATCGATTACCACAGCACACCAGAGCAGGCAGCGCAAGTTGCGCGCGATGCCGGCGTGCGCTACCTGCTGCTGAACCACATTGCGCCGCCCCTGCCCCTGGGCGGGCTGGAAAAAGCGTTCCTGGGTGAGACTGCGAGCATCTTCAGCGGTCCGGTGCGCGTGGGGTCTGATGGCGACTTCATCAGCATGCCGACAGGCTCACATGAAGTCAGTGCAAGCCGAAGGTTCTAGTTCTTAGAGAGGTGCAGCATGCAACAACTCCCTGTCATTCACGAGATTCTGCGCACGCCGGAGTCGCGCTTCGCCAATCTGAGCGACTTTCCCTACGTCCCGCACTACACCGAAGTCGGTGGTCTGCGCATCGCCTACATCGACGAAGGACCGCGCACCGCACCGGTGGTGCTGCTGATGCACGGCGAGCCGAGCTGGTCCTATCTGTACCGCAAGATGATTCCGGTGCTGCTGCAAGCCGGTTACCGTGTTGTGGCGCCCGATCTGGTGGGCTTTGGGCGCTCCGACAAGCCGGCACGCAAGGCCGACTATTCCTATCTGAACCATGTGCAGTGGATGAAAGCCTGGATGGAGCGCGTGGATTTGCAACAGGCGACGCTGTTCTGCCAGGACTGGGGTTCGCTGGTCGGGCTGCGCATGGCAGCGGAACTGCCGGATCGCTTTGCACGCATCGTGCTGGCCAATGGCGGTTTGCCCACGGGCACCAGCGAGACGCCCAAGGCCTTCAGGATCTGGCGCGCCTTTGCCGTCTACAGCCCCTGGTTTCCGATTGGGCGCATCGTCAAGAGCGGTTGCGCCCTGGGCTTGACACCGCAGGAGATTGCGGCCTATGACGCTCCCTTTCCATCCCGCAAGTACAAGGTGGCAGCGCGACTCTTTCCCACCTTCGTACCGACCACTCCCGATGACCCGGAGCGCCACAACAACGAGCGTGCCTGGGACTTCTTCAAGCAAACCCAGAAACCATTTCTCACGCTGTTCAGCAACCGCGATCCGGTGACACGTGGCGGTCACAAGATGTGGCAAAAGCTGGTGCCTGGTGCCCAGGGTCAGCCACACGCGGTGACACGGGGTGCGGGTCACTTCTTGCAGGAAGACAAGGGCGAAGAAGTCGCGCAGGCGATCGACACTTTCATCAAGGTCACACCGCTCGCCGGGACTCCGGCCCTGGCCTAAACTCAGGCGCATGAATCCCGCGCCAAACCAGAGCACGCCGCAAGAGGTCCAACGCAGCGTAATGGATCCGGACGGCACGGTGCGGCCGCTGGACAAGTACGACGCGCCGCTGCACTTTGCCAAGCAGGGCGGACGACGCTTTCATGTGATGGCCAAACCGATTGGGCCGGCCTGCAATCTGGACTGTTCCTACTGCTATTACCTGGCCAAGGCGACGCTGCCTGACGGCTCGCGTAGCGGACGCATGCTCGATGAAACGCTGGACTTGTTCATACGCCAGTACATCGAAGGCGTCACCGGTCCCGAAGTGGTGTTCTCATGGCAGGGCGGCGAGCCGACGCTGCTGGGCGTCGACTTCTTCCGGCGTGTCATCGAACTGGAGAAGAAGTACGCCAGGCCCGGTCAGACCGTGCAGAACGATCTGCAAACCAACGGCACGCTGCTCGACGACGAATGGTGCGTCTTTCTGAAGGAAAACCGCTTTCTGGTCGGCCTGTCGATTGACGGTCCGCGCGATATTCACGACCAGTGCCGCTACACCAAAGGGGGGGAACCCACCTTTGACAAGGTGATGAACGCCGTGCGCCTGCTCAAAGCCCATGGCATCCCTTTCAACACCCTGACCTGCGTGCACCGCCATAACGCCAGAAGGCCGCTCGATGTGTACCGTTTTCTGCGGCGTGAGGTCGGTTCCGTCTACATGCAGTTCATACCGATTGTGGAGCACCGCACGTTTGAGACGACGGCGCCCCAGAGTTGGGACAGCGCGACCCTGCCAATGCAGGGTGAGGCCAGGGCACGCCCGGGGCAGCCCGACTCCATCGTCACCGACTGGTCAGTGGATCCCGAGGACTGGGGCTATTTTCTGAGCAAGGTGTTTGACGAGTGGAGCAAGCGCGACATCGGCAAGGTCTATGTCAATCATTTTGAAACCCTGGTGGCGCAGCACATGGGCCTGCCCTCGCAGATGTGTGTTTACAGCGAAGTCTGCGGCAAGGCACTGGCGATCGAGCACGACGGCAGCGTTTATTCGTGTGACCATTACGTGTATCCCGAGCACCGCATTGGCAACATTCGCAACGGTCAGCTCGGCGATACCGCCTTGAAGCGCGAGCAGGTCAAGTTCGGCTACGCCAAGAACGAAGCCCTGCCCCGGCAATGCCGCGAGTGCGCCTACCTGAGCGATTGCTGGGGCGAGTGCCCGAAGAACCGCATCCTGAGCACCAACGATGGTGAGGCGGGGCTGAATTACCTGTGCTCCGGCTTCAAGCAGTTCTTTGCTCATGCGTTGCCGCAGGTGGACCGCATTGTGGCCAACATCCGAATCAGCGGTGGCCAAGCGCGCGGCAACGGATGACTCCGCGAATGTCCCAGGTACGGCAATGTCCACGGCCTTTGGTTTTGTCATTCGGACGTCCAGTTTGTCATCCCGGCCCCGGATCAGGTCCGGGGTTTCAACATCCGGGATCCAGTGCCACACCACCACTGGATTGCGGATCAAGTCCGCAATGACAAAGACGGGCGCAATGACAAGAACATGCAAGATCTGGTTGCTGGGGC
>CAIPGC010000088.1 GCA_903864505.1 uncultured beta proteobacterium
AGTCCTAGCGGCTTGAGCCATGATGGCATTTCCACCTCTTAGACCCAGGTTGTTGTTGACCAGCAGGAAGTCATCCAGGTTCAACGCCATCATAGAGAAGGGTCTCCGATTGGCTATAAGTGATTCCATGCGTTCACGCTGGCCTTCCTGCATCTGCTCCAGCTCAAAAAAAGTACAGGGAAACCGTCATTTCCCTGCACTCTCCATGAAGATCAGTTTAGGTAGGATTCGGCTTGGTCTTCGAAGTCTTCAGCGTCAATCGCAGCGTCGTAGGCCGCTTGGGCGGCAAGTGCTTCGCTGGTGTAGGGAATCAGGGGCTTGTCGAGTGGACGCAGCTTGTGGCGACGCAGGCGGCGCAATTGCTGGGACCTTTCCATGGTCTGCAAAACCAGTTCGGGTTCCATCATCAGACTGAAGGGGTTCAAGGCAAGGGCTGCAGTTGTCATGTGGTTCTCCGGTTGCATCAGAGCGCCAACAAGAAGGAAGTGGCGCTTGAAGTAACTTTAGCCAGGAAGTGAGTTTTGTGGAGTCGGCAAATGGCTGGAAAGCGCGTAGGAATTTGCCTTACAACAATGACCCTTCTAGCGCTGCTGCCCTACGTGTCCTTCAGGGTCAATAGCCGCACCTTGACACTCTTACCCTTGACTTTTCCGGCGTTGAGCTTGGCACAGGCGACCGAGGCGATCTCACGCTTGACAGCGACGAATGTACAGAACTCGGTGACCTGAATTTTGCCGATTTGATCTCGGGTATGGGCTGCGCCTCCTTCAGTGCTGGTGAGTGCGCCCAGCACATCCCCAGGACGAATCTTTTCCTTGCGCCCACCCATTATCTGTAACGTCACCATGGGCGGTTGCAACGGCTCTTTACTGCTGTCAGAAAGCGTGTCCAAGGGGTACCAGGTGGAAGGCTGGTTCTGGTATTGTTCGATCTTGCCCACTGCCCCCATCTCGTTCATGCTGACCAGGGTCAGCGCCACTCCAGAGGCCCCCGCCCGTCCGGTGCGGCCAATGCGGTGCACATGCACTTCGGGGTCGGGCGTCGTGTCGACGTTGATCACGGCTTCAAGTTGGTCAATATCGAGGCCCCGGGATGCCACGTCGGTAGCCACCAGCACCGAGCAACTGCGATTGGCAAACTGTGCGAGCACCAGATCGCGTTCACGCTGTTCCAACTCGCCATACAGTGCGAGAGCGTAAAAGTGGTGTGTCTGTAGAAACATAACCAGTTCCTTGCACTGCTGCTTGGTATTGCAAAACGCCAGCGTGCTCACCGGCCGAAAATGGCGCAGCAACTGCCCCACCGTCTCCAACCGGTTAGCGCGGGTTACTTCATAAAATCGCTGCTCAATCTGGCCTTCCGACTTCTGGGGTGCCACTTCCAGCCGTTGTGGCGTACGCATGAACTGCCGCGCCAGTTTCTCGATGCTCTCGGGGTAGGTCGCAGAGAACAGCAACGTCTGTCGAGCGGAGGGACATTGTTTGGCGACCATGGCGATATCGTCGAAGAACCCCATGTCAAGCATGCGATCGGCTTCGTCGAGCACCAGCGTGTTCAGGCCTTCGAGTGTGAGATATCCACGCTCCAGGTGGTCCATAACTCGTCCGGGCGTGCCCACCACCACGTGGGCACCATGCTCCAGCGATGCACGCTGTCCGCGCAGCGCCACACCGCCACACAGGGTGACGACCTTGACGTTTTCTTCGGCCCGCGCCAGTCGGCGAATTTCCACAGTCACCTGGTCGGCCAGTTCACGTGTAGGGCACAACACCAGTGCCTGCACTGCAAACCAGCGCGGGCTGAGTTTGGCCAGCAATGCAAGCGCAAAAGCGGCGGTTTTTCCGCTGCCGGTTTGTGACTGCGCAATCAGATCCTTACCCGCCAGCGCTACCGGCAGGCTGGCGGCCTGAATCGGTGTCATCTCGTGGTAGCCCAATTGCTGAAGATTGGCCTGGGTTGCCGGGCTCAAGGCAAGTGTGGCAAAGCCGGTCTTTTCGGATGGCACTGGAGGGAGAAGATTCGTCATCGCCTGATTATCGGTTCAGCGTGCGCGGGATGATGCCTGGATGCCTAAGCTGACACAATTCAAGGCATGAACTCAAACCGATACCTCGCCTTTGCCGCCACATTCATGTTGCTGACAGCCTGGATGCTCAAGGCATTTGTTCCCGGAATAATCTGGGGGGCAGTTTTTGCCATATCGTTGTGGCCGCTATTTGAACGCGTAACCCAGGGGTTTGGGGCTGGTGTGAAGAACCCCGCCCTCCTGTTTTCGGTGCTCTTTCTGATTGTGTTTGTTCTACCCCTTGCCTACGTGGTGTACGACATAGCTGACGCCTACCGCGCCGGGTCCACTTACCTTACCAAGAATGCGCAGGGAATTGTTCCCGTTCCAGAGTTTGTTGAACACCTCCCGTACGCTGGCAAACTCAAGGAACTGTGGAGTGAAAACATCGGACACAGTGACGGAGCACTGGATATTCTCAACCAGTTGAGCGACAACCAGCTCAAGAACTGGCTTTCGGCAGCTGCCTTACAACTATCTTCTGGGCTCGTCACGGCACTTTGCATGCTCGTGTCGCTCTACTACATTTTGAGGAACGGAAACTTCATCAAGGCCCATTACGAAGAAACCGTTCGACACTGGTTTAGCGAGAAGAGTATTGGAGTGGTGAACAAGGGCGTGGCTGCGCTGCGCGGAACCATCAATGGAGTCATCTTGATCGGATTGATAGAGGGTGTGTTGCTAGCCTTCCCATTGGTATTGGCTGGCGTCAAGTCCGGCCTGTTGCTCGGTCTGGCAGCTGGACTATTGGGCGTCATTCCGATGGTCATGCCTGCCATCATTTTGCCGGCCGTTGTTTACCTGTATTTCTCAGGCGATGTGGCCTACGCCTGCATCATGGCAGTTGACCTATTGCTCGTGTGGATTGTTTTCGAGAACGTTGTCAAGCCTGGACTCATTAGTAGTGCCGTGAAGGTCAACCCTTACCTTGTCTTGTTGGGGCTCATCGGTGGACTCCAGCTTATTGGACCGGTCGGATTGTTCATCGGCCCCGCGATCGTTTCCATGTCCGTCGCGATGGCCAGGGACTTCGTTATCACAAGCGAGGATATCGCTGAAAGTGGCAATTGATACTGAACATGCGCATTCCCAGAACGCTGGTAGAAGATCGATAATGGCCAATGACAGATGCTGCCCCACAACACAAGCGCCGAATACGTTACGCCGGGACTCACCCCCGCAAGTTCGAAGAGAAGTACAAGGAGCTTGACCCTTCCGGCCAACAACATGCCCATGAAGTCGCGAAGGTCATGCAGCGGGGCCAGACACCTGCCGGCATGCACCGATCCATCTGTGTCGATGAAATCCTGTCGATATTGAATCCCCGTCCTGGCGAGACTGGACTGGACGCCACGCTCGGATATGGTGGTCACGCGCAAGCTCTGGTCGAGCGCATTCAACCTGGGGGGCGACTGTACGGAATTGACGTCGATCCCATAGAGTTGCCGCGCACCACCTTGCGCTTGCGTGCCCTTGGGTTCGACGAGAACATGCTCGTAATATTGCAGAAAAACTTTTGCCATCTGAACACCCTGCTGACGCAAACAGCAGAAGGATTCGACTTCGTTCTGGCTGACTTAGGGGTCTCCTCCATGCAGATTGACAACCCCGAAAGGGGTTTCAGCTTTCGCGCCTCGGGTCCGCTCGATCTGCGCTTAGACCCGGGCAATGGTCAGTCAGCCAGTTGCTTCCTTCAATCGGTTACAAGGCAGCGTTTGCGCGAACTACTGACAGACAACTCTGATGAACCATTTGCCATTCCGCTAGCGGCAGCTCTGCAGGGTCAGTACCTTGAGACCACCACGCAGTTGGCCGACCTGGTGCGCTCAACTATCGAGGAAGTCCTCGAGCGAAACATTCCTTTGGAGAAGCGCGCATCGGAAAAGAAGAAAGCGGTGCAGCGCACTTTTCAAGCCCTTCGCATTGAAGTGAATAATGAGTTTGGCGTGCTCGACTTGTTCCTGGCACAGTTACCGGCATGCCTCAAGGCGGGGGCCCGGGTTGCCATCCTGAGTTTTCATTCCGGCGAAGATAGGCGCGTCAAGAAGGCTTTCCAGTCCGGTGCGCGCGATGGCACATACTCAAGTGTTGCCGCCGACCCCATTCGTGCTTCATTTGAAGAGCGCCACGCCAATCCACGCTCCGCGTCCGCCAAACTTCGGTGGGCCATACGGACTGGGTGAGGAGCGCTTCACATTCTCCGCGCCTGTTTCGCAAGCGCATTGGCAGGCAATCCCAAAGCAAAAACTCTCCCGACCACAGTGGTCGGAGGTGCCGGTAGGGAGTGGAAGTGAAGTATGAGATCCCCAGGATCGTCGTTATCCTAGCGAGTCATGTGCGGCAAATCAGTGTGGAGGCCATCCAAGGACTTTCACAAATCGTGGGCGCATTTCCCGTGTTGGCGGGGTCTACCGTTGCGGCCACGTTGTTGGCGACTCTTGCCAAGCAACGCATGAGTCAAATGCAGAATTCGGTTACCGACTTCGACGCGTCGCCTTAGCGTGGTTGATTGCCGTGCTGCGCAAGGAGCCCATCGCTACTTTCAAGCAACTCCAAGCGCTTCCCGCAGTAGATTCAATACGAATTCATTGTCCAAGAAGTCGATCAAGTGGTTTGGCCCACGGTCAGGGTAGTTGGAGGATCTACAGGTGTTGGTGGGCAGATCAGCGCGCAGGTGCGTGAACGCGCACGATCGGCCTGGCGTTGACCTGTGAAGTGACAGTTAACCGTAGGACGCGACCGGCGTTGGAAGATCGTCGTCCAGGAACAGCTCGTACTCACTCCAATCATCCTTGCCAAAGTTATCGTTGCATTGCTGGGCAAGGTCGTCAAACGAGACAAACTCCGTGCAGAACATAATAGTATTGAAGACTTGGCGGTAAGTCTGACCTGAGTCGTCCACCATATCGCCCAATGGGTCGACGACATGCTTGGAGCAGTGCACCCATACGTATTGGCCGGCTAACTCCAGCTCGGCCTGAAGCTTTTGAGATTCGGAAGTTGCGTCAGCGAGGTCGGGAACAAACTTGCACAAACGAAAGACCTGGCCATGACAGGGATGTGCTCGATCGAGTTCCAAATCTATGATTTGCCAGTCGGAAGTGATCTGGTCTGCGACATCGATCAGCTCTTCTTGCGTGATGTCACCTTCCCAGTGCACATCGGTGATGTGGCCCGAGGTGCCATATTCGCCATCCCATAGACTGGCTTTGTGCTTCATGGTTGCTGGATGCATGCGGTTCTCCTTGATTCGCCAATGACTTTAGCGCAATCATGAACTGACTGTGCGAAAGCTCTTGACCATGGCGATCGCATTGAACGGGCACACCACTTCGCACTTCTTGCAACCGGTGCAGGAGTCCAAATCATGAATGACCGCAGACTTGACCCAGCCCTTGGGTTCAAGGCTCAGGAGGTGCCAAGTGCAGACGGCTACGCAGCGACCGCATCCCGTACAACGGGAGGCAGCGACCTCTGGTACCCAGCGTCGACTTGGCGTGCACCTCTCGGGAAGCAAATTGTCATCAGCAAGACGTAATGCAGTGCGCATGTTAAAACTTGGCATAGCTAAATTGGGCTCCGCACCATTTCTGCGAAGTGGCGATCGCGGGTAGCGATATGTTGTTGAATAAATCCAAGAACATCCTCAACTTTGCCTGCGATCAGCGCTGAATTGCCGAGCGAATGGTTAGTCGCGATTTCCTGAAACGCATCCAGCATATGTTCATGGTCCTGAACGTGGGCTGCGTAGTCGTCATAGCTCTTCATGCGCATGAGCAATTCTTCTGATGCGAAATGTGCCTCGCTGTAACTGCGCAACTGCCCAAGGTTTAGTGTCACAGCTTCAACGTCTCGACCCTCACGAACCGCCTGGCATAAGGCCGCCAGCAAGCTGAGTTGAACTTCGTGCTCGCCATCGGTCACGACGTTGGCTGAATTGTTGAAATCGGAAATACTTGACATGGAACGTTCTCCAGAATTTGCTTGGCAAGTGGTCAACTTTGCGTCATGCAACACAGCAAAGCGGACGCGTTAGCGTAATTCATCCCTACGCAACACCCGCCATGTTCGGGTTGATCAGATACTTCACTCCGGTTGCACGCAATCCGTAAGTCGCGATGGCGTCGAGTTGCAACGCTTCGGCCATGGAAATCTCCTTGGCGTAACGGCTGGCAAATGTTGTCTTGAGCTCATTTGTCACCCGTTGCCGCAAGGCTTGTGCAGCCTGTGACCCGATGCGAAGCAGAAATGGGAACAGAAGCCAGCCGCCAATGCCCCAGGCCATGCCAAAGCTGCGGTTGAACTCGGTGGGACCTGTGTCCAATCCCCCATAGATGTAGACCTGTTTGTGGGTGGTCGATCCATAGCGACTGTATTCCTTGGCATTTCGATTGAGGGCCGCTTCCATGCATGTAAGTATCTGGCCTGCCAGTTTTCCTCCACCTGTTGCATCAAAGGCAAGGGTTGCGCCGGTCTCCACTAAAGCCTGAGTGAGATCGTCCATGAATGTCGGCGATGACGCATTGCACACATACTTGGCACCAATCGATCTCAGAAGCCCTTCCTGTTCTGGCTTACGCACGATGTTCACCAAAGCGATCTCGTCTTTGCTACAGATCTTGTTGAGCATCTGACCCAAGTTGGAAGCTGCAGCCGTATGCACCAGTGCGGCATGACCCTCCAGGCGCATGGTCTCCACCATTCCCAGGGCGGTGAGGGGATTCACAAAGCAGGATGCTCCGTCTGCTGCAGTGGCACCGGTTGGCAGTACGAGGCATTGGTCGACCTTGACACAGCGATACTGCGAGTACATGGCGCCCCCCATCACTGCCACAGTCTTTCCCATTAAGGACTGTGCTGCTTCGGACGAGCCGGCCTCAACTACAACCCCCGCACCTTCATTGCCAACTGGCATCGAATGGTCGATGCGACCGGCCATGGCATTCATAAATTTGGCCACGACTGTGGCCGTGACGACCGGTTGATCTTTCGTACCAAACTGTTCTGCGGTGGTCATGTCCGCAGCACCAAAAAGCAATCCAATGTCGGACGGATTGATGGGCGCGGCCTCCACCCGAACCACGACTTCGTCGCTGGCCGGGCGTGGAGTCTCCATACGCACCAAGGAGAGTTCGAGTTGGCCGCTGGACTTGACCAATGAGCGTAATTGAAGGCCACTGGAGTGGTTGTGGTGGCGATTGCTTTGGTTCATGTTGTGTTCCAGTTCAAGGATGCCAAGTATGGCTGTAACCGCGCATCCCTGCAGGACAACAATATTTTTGTGATCTGCAGCAAATTTTGGCATTCCATACCCGACTCACTTGGGAACAATCGACGGGGCTCGCTTGAAAGCATCCCTTCTGCAGGAAGAGTCGGACATTTTTTTCTCATTCCAGGCTTCGACGAAACGCTGCGCTTA
>CAIPGC010000089.1 GCA_903864505.1 uncultured beta proteobacterium
CCGCTGCACACCTGCCGTCCATTGGATCACCCGGTGGTTCAGCCAACAAGCTACCCCAAAGCACCCGACGCACCCGTCGCCTCGACGCCAGCCCATGTTTTGTAAGGAATTTCCCGGGCGTCAAGTCGTCGAGTCACCCTCTCATGTGCTCGAGTTTGAGATGTTCACACTCGGAATCCAAGTGCGTTTTCGGCGGTCAAGACGTTCTCCGGTGCCCTCACCGTCGAAATTGGTCGCCCCGCGGATCAACGAGGACCGGTCGATGCCCTCGAACGTATTTGCGTTGACGACTGCGTACAACTGATCGTCAATCGTGCAGGTCACGAAAGGTGCTACTCCGCAGCGGGAACAGACGTAGAAGTCTGCGGTGCCTGTACCAAATCTGTATTTCGAGACAAGAACCGCGTCACCAATCTTGGCGATCAGCTCCGAATCATGATGAGAGGTCCAGGACACACCGTGTTTGCTGCAGAAGTCGCAACCACACGCTCTGACCGGTACCTCGCCTCCATCGCCCGGCCAGTGAAACACGTAGCTGATGTTGCTACAGTGGCATTTACCTTCGATTCGCATGACTGCTCTCCCTTAAGTTCTAGAAAGAAGCCCACTTTGCGCCTCCTGGGATTCGTCGTCATCAATGTTTTCCCTAAAGGGATAAACGGGTACGCACCTCAAGTGGACCAATAGCGGATAAGGGGGGGTGGAGGTCCGTCATAAACGCGAGCTGACCTTTCACCGAAGGCTTGAAACTGGCTGGCCATGAAGCGAGTATTCGTGGCCGCCTGCAGACGCTGCACACCGGCAGATGCGCAGGTTAGTGGTAGTAGCGTACTGAGTGTGTACGACGTGCGGCGCGTGCTTCAGTGCGCCAATATCCAGTTGCTGATGGCCGACACGACTTCTTGTTCCCGACTGTTGAAGCCGTGGTGTCCCCATTCGTGGCAAGGATCACCCCAATACCGACCGCCGCGGAATGACAGCAATTCCTTGTGGGACGTGGATTTGAGCTTTTCCAACAACATCGCCGTTGCACTGTACGGACAGAATTTGCATCCGTCCTCTTCGTGATGGACCACCAGCACAGGAATCCTGACATTTGACAGATCCATGTCCAGAACCCCTCGCAGACTGGGCACTCCGGCGGCCGCCAAAATGGTCGAGGTCAACACCACTCCGTCGGGGCCGCCATCAGATGGTGAGGTTTGAGTGGCTACATAAGCGGCAGACAGAGTACCCATACTGGTCCCTATCAACCACACGGGAATTAAATGTTTTGCACGCAGCCACGCAACAACCGACTTGGTGTCGGCTACGTGTTCGGGTGTCTGCCTGAATCCCCCCAAATAGGGTGCGCTCTGTCGGTCCGACGGTGCATCAATCACCGCCGTGGCAATTCCACTTGAGAGGTACATATCTCTGGTACGAACGACGAAATTGTCTCTGACCCATCGCTCAGGCATCTTTCCGCTGGAGTCAATTTGAAGTTGCCCAGTGCCACCTGCAATCAGCACAACCGCCGCTCGCGGAGATGCAGGCGAAGAGTGAACAAATCTTTGCATGACCCCCGGTCTGGTTGGAATATCAACCACCATTTCCGCTGCTTGCGCCGTCACAGCTGCCGCAGCCAAACCACCGCAAATCCAAAGCCGAACAAAGTTCCATAGCAAGATATATCCCCCAAAGTGGCCATTCTGCGAATGTTATCAACGTCCATCGGGCACCAGCTAGACTTCCATCAAGTGGACTGTGGTAGCCGACTGGGTGCTGCGCACCCGAAGTTAGTGTTGCCTAAGCGACATGGCGGTTGGGTCGATAATTCCTTTAACTACTGATTGACACTGAATTCTTCAATGACCGACTACGGCGTACCATTTCTCGTCGCACTGAGCCTTGCCGTGGCTGCATTCATGTCTGTGATGTATTTTCGTGAACGTAAACGGCACCGGAATCTTGCCAACGAACTTGACAGCATTTCGCAGCATGTTTCTGATCAACTCAAACGTGACAAGCTCACAGGGCTGTTCACTCGGTCTGGATTTTCTGCGCTTATAGAGAGAGCGGCTAAGAGAGTTGACTCCGACGGAAGCTCATTTTGCATACTCTACGTTGGACTTGATAACTTTGGACTATTCAACGATGCCTTCGGCCATCACGTGGGAGACCTTCTGCTCAAAGAAGTCTCCAGTCGGTTGAAGTCGCTTGTCGGTGTTAAATCGAAAATTTCCAGAATAACGGCAGGGGAATTTGCAATGATGGTCACTGGCGGTACCGTCATTGGCCGGGACATGGCAAAAAGAGTAGCTAATAGCTTGACGGCGCCCTTCATGTTCGACTCGATCAAGACAACGGTGAGTTCCTCAATAGGGATAGCCAGCTATCCAGCACATGGTTCGCGTAGCAATCTTCTAGAACATGCCGCAACCGCTATGCGCAGCGTGAAACTCAGCGGGGGCGGTGACTTCTGTGAATACGACCCAAAGATGGGTGCCAAAGTTCACGATCAAGCCGTATTGGTCAACGATCTGCGTAGCGCATTGGAACTTGGGCAATTTGAACTCTATTTTCAGCCAAAGATCGACGCAATCACCCTTGAGGTCACCTCAGCAGAGGCATTGCTGCGTTGGAAGCATCCAGAGCGCGGCATGGTCAGCCCGGAAATATTTATCCCCTTGGCAGAGCGTTTTGGATTAATCGGTCCCATTGGCAACTGGGTCATTCAGGAAGCATGTCGTGTCGCCGGAGGATGGCGAAAACAGGGGTTGCGCATGCGTGTTGCCGTCAATATCTCAGGCTACCAGATGCGCGAGGATGATTTGGTTGAACGCATTGAAGATGCCATTCAGCGCAACGGAATCCAGCCCGGGCGATTTACCTGCGAAATTACAGAGTCAGTTGCTATGGAGGATACGAAGGTAACTCAGCATACCTTTGAGAAGATGCGAAAGGCAGGGTTTCACGTGTCAATTGATGATTTTGGCACTGGTTATTCCAGTCTTGCTGCGTTACGCAAATTGCCTGCCGCAGAACTCAAGATTGACCGTGCCTTTGTATCAGACCTTGAAGAGAGTGAAGACGCTCGGTCAATTGCCAAGTCCATTATCGGAATGGCAACCGCTCTTAACTTGCACGTAGTCGCTGAAGGGGTAGAGACGGTTGGACAGCGCGATCTGTTGGTCATGATGGGATGCAATGATTTACAAGGCTTTTTATTCTCGTTGCCGGTCCCAGCCGACTCATTGGAGCGCATGGCTCTCAGTGGCAATTTGCAGGAAAGCGTTCCTTTCAGCAAATCATTGTTTACGGAAACACGACCTGCAGAATTGTCGTAACTTTGAGCTGTTTGGAAACGAAAAATTGAGCTTCCAAACGCAACATCGGTGACTCCAGGCAACGGTTTAAAGTTCACCAGAAAATCTGGTCTGGCACGCCGTTGAGCAACCATAAAGCTGTCGTTCATCTGTTCCCGCTATCGCTGCACCCAAGCCGTCCTTTGGATCACCCTACGCTTCCGCCAACTCACTTGAAAACTTTTCAAACCACCCGACGCACCCGTCGCCTCGACGCCAGCCTATGATTTGCAAGGGATTTTCTGGGCGTCAGGTGGCGTCAAGTCGTCGAGTCGTCAGGTAGGTTCCAAAAGTTCTCCCGCCAACAGCAGCGCCGGAAACCACCCTGACCCAAAATCTGCCCCCTAGCGCCACCGGCAGGTCCCCGTATGGGGGCTGCCATGGCCCACCCGAAACGGCACGACCTCGGCCCGCTATGTGCCAATCTGGTGCCACTTTGTCCAGCCCCGCTTGCAACTAGCCGACGGTTACGCTGGGTTTTGTGCCGCCGTCATCGGTGCTCAGATTGGCTACTGTGCTGCAACGGTCTCGTCCGGTTTGCATTACTCCGCTCCAGGAACTGAGCCATGGAACAGTTGCCACTTCCATTTGCCGTCATGCTTTAAAAGTGTTACGGAAAACCGGTAGGGCTTCGTGGACACCTTACCCTGTGCTTTGCCCTTGTCGCCTGTATGAATCATGTTGCCGTCTGAGAATATCCAGGCTGAGTTGCCGTCCTGCCGCAATGTGACGTTATTGAGATCAAAGGAGAAAACGAATGGGAGACCAAACAGCATTTGCATGAAGTCAGCCGTGGCTTTTCTCCCCAGATACACCTCTCCTTTGTCTGACCCCACGAACAGAATGTTGTCAGTTTCACTGAACAGTTCCATGAAGCCGCCAATATCACGGTTGGCACAAGCCAGGTTAAGTGCATCCAGTGTGGATCGAATCGAAATCTGATCGTTGTTCATGGTCGTCGGCTCCTTTACGTTAGGAATGGCACTGCAGCCTACGGTACACATCAACAGGATGCCACCTAACAATCGTGCGACAGCAGCGAGAAAGTTCACAGTCCAGCACTCCTTAGGGTATCGGTCAATTACTTTCGAGAAAAGCAGGTTACCCACTTGCAACTAGCTACGCCGCCATCCGATGCTCGTAATAGGGCCGCTCCCGGTCGTCCAGCATGGCGTAGAGGTCAGCCAGCTTGGCCGGGTTCGGGTTCAGCCAGGCATCGATGTTTTTTGGCTTGATCGGAATAATGCAGCGGTCATGCCCTGCTGCTGCAATCTCTTCGGGCGGTTCATCGGTAATGGCCGCGAAGGAATACAGGTCGGGTTCACCCTCCCCGGTCCACTTTGACCACAGGCACGCCACCAACATGTCCTGCACGGGTCGGGGTTTGAATTCCAGAATGACATTCTGCGTTTCACCTGTACTGGTGGGTTGGGTCACATGCTCGTAGAAGGCATTTACAAGCATCAAACCATGGGTGAAACCGAACTGCCCTTTCCAGAAACCTTCCAGATTGTCACGTCGTGCGTTGTAGGTCCCAGGGTACTTGGTGTCATAGAAGGCCGGTTTGCCAGCCGGACGGCATTGGTAGCGCATGGGTTTGATGACCCGTTCTCCGTTTTCCATCACCATCACTGGAGCGTAGTAGCCAGGATAGATACGGCTGTCGATCTCCTTGGCATCGGTGCGACGCATATCCGCCAGTTTGGACAAAGCCCATTCAATCTTGCTGGTCGCAATACGCTTGCCTTCCAATGCCGACTTGGTAGTCTTGCTTAGCAGGGTTCTTTCAGAATCGGCAAGGCGTTTGCGCTGCTTGAATAGTTCCTGCTCCAGTTTGTATGCTTGCTGGGTTCGGTACTGGTCAATGGCTTCCTTGATCTGGCGCTCCTGGTCGTTTTGAGGATGTACGAAATCGTCTTCAAGGGCCTTGGGGATCTTGATACGGGCATCTTCCAACCGACCCCAAAACAGTTCCACAAAGGACGGAAGATCGAGTCTGGCACCAAAGGCACGGCAGTATCTATCGTACTGAGCCAGGATTTGCGCGGAGTAACACATCAATCTGAAATTTCTTGAAAACTGTACGGATATACAGTATTATGCAGGAACCATGATTACCGAAGAAGTCTACTTTTGGCGCATCGAGTGGGCGGGCCGCTGGATGATTACCCGTGCACGCGTATCGGAGAAGACGATACGCCAGGAACACCCTGAGGCTATACGGGTTGAGGAATCCCGGCAACTGGTGCTGACCCCTGAAACACCTCAGGAACGGATGCTGGCAGCGGCTAGAACGCGCAATGCCAGTCCTGATGTTGTTTACCGTGTGTGAGGGTAACTAAACCTATCCGGTAACGTTCGTGCGTGGTTTCAATAGAACCGTACTCATCGCCGCCAGAATCAGCAACATCGCTGCGTAGTCCTGCCAATGAGGCGTTTCGCCCAAGATCCAGGCGCCAGAAAAAACTCCGACTATCGGTATCATCATCACCGACAAGCTCGATGCA
>CAIPGC010000090.1 GCA_903864505.1 uncultured beta proteobacterium
CTCTGCCACCAAGTTTTTGTCGGGTCACGGAACGGTGATTGGTGGCATCGTGGTCGATGGAGGCAGTTTTGACTGGGCCAAGGCGTTTGAAGTCAGCGGCAAGTTTGCCGAGCTCGCTGCGCCCTACGAAGGCTTTCACAACATGAACTTCAGCGAGGAAAGCACGGTGGGTGCCTTCCTGCTGCGGGCACGGCGCGAAGGACTGCGAGATTTTGGTGCCTGCATGAGTCCGCACTCGGCGTGGCTGATTTTGCAGGGGATTGAAACGCTCTCGCTGCGCATGGAGCGCCACATGCGCAACACCGAAAAAGTGGTCCAGTTTCTGGCCGCGCAGCCCTTCGTAGGACGGGTCGGGCATCCGCTGCTGGAGAGCCACCCCAGCCACGCGCTGGCGAAGAAGTTGCTACCCCGCGGTGCGGGTTCGGTGTTCAGCTTTGACCTCAAGGGCAACCGTGAACAGGGCAAGAAGTTTATTGAAACACTCAAGGTATTCAGCCATCTTGCCAACGTAGGAGACTGCCGCAGCCTGGTGATTCACCCCGCCAGCACCACCCATTTCCGCATGACCGACGAGGCTCTGTTGGGGGCCGGCATCACCCAGGGGACCATTCGCCTCTCGATTGGCCTCGAAGACGCTGACGACCTCATCGATGATTTGAAACGGGCGCTGAAAGCCGCGGAGAAGGCAGCATGAAGATTACCGTCAATGGCTCCGATGCCTATTGCTACACCGGCGGCAAGCCCTTCAACCCCGCCCTGCCCACGGTCGTGTTCATCCACGGCGTGCTGCACGACCACAGCGTCTGGATATTGCAAAGCCGTTACCTGGCCCACCACGGCTTCAATGTGCTGGCGGTGGACCTGCCGGGCCATTGCCGCAGCGCCGGCGCGGCACCTTCCAGCGTCGAAGAGGCGGCCGGGTTCATCGCCGCACTGCTCGACGCCCTCGGGGTGCAAAGGGCAGCACTGGTGGGGCACAGCTGGGGCTCGCTGATTGCGCTGGAAGCGGCCGCGCTGCTGCAAGAGCGGGTCAGCCGTCTGGTGCTGGTGGGCACTGCGTTTCCGATGAAGGTGTCGCAGGTGTTGCTGGAGACCTCGGTTTCGGACCCGATGAAGGCGCTGACGATGGTCAATGTGTTTTCCCGCAGCACCCTGGCTGCGCCTCCCTCTGCGCTGGGGCCGGGAACCTGGGTGTATGGGGCCAGCATGGCGCTGGGGCGGCGCGTGCTGGCAAGCAACAAGGCGGTCAACCTGTTCCACCGTGGCTTTGTAGCCTGCAACCAGTACGCCAGCGGCGAAGCGGCCATCGCTGCCATCACCTGCCCGGTGCTGTTTGTACTCGGCGCGCAAGACCAGATGACGCAGGCCAGGGCCGCCGGCTTGCTGATCGACACTGCGCGCGCCAACGGCAAGACGGTGCAGGTGGCAACGCTTCCCGTGGGTCACCACCAGATGACGGAAACCCCTGAGGAAACGTTGTTTGCAATTCGCAATTTTTTGAGAACCTGAGAGGATCCCCATGCACACCCATTTACTGACACGCGCCGTTGTGGCCGTCGCCTTGGCTGCGGCGAACACGCTTGCTGCTGCGTTCCCCGACAAGCCCGTGAAGATCATCATCGGCTTTCCTGCCGGTGGCCCGCTGGACCAGCATGCGCGGTTGTTGACCGACAAGCTGCAGGGCGTGCTGGGTCAGCCCATCATGATTGACTACAAGTCTGGCGCGGGAGGCACCGTGGGCGCACAGGAAGTGATGAAAGCGCCCGCCGACGGCTACACCCTGATGCTGGCCAACACCGGGGTAATGGTGATCAACCCGGCCCTGTACAGCAAGCTGCCCTACGCCACGCTGCGCGATTTCTCCCCCATCGCCCGCACTGCCATGCAGCCGCTGGCGCTGCTGGTCAATCCCAAGGTGCCCGCCAAGACACTGCCCGAATTCATTGCCTATGTGCGCGCCCGACCGGGGCAGATCAACTACGGCTCGGCCGGCAACGGCGGCATCAGCCACCTGGCCCCGGAGATGTTCAAGTCGTCCACCGGGCTGTTCATGGTGCACATTCCCTACCGGGGCAGCGCCCCCGCCTTTACCGACCTGATGGGTGGCCAGGTGGAGTTCATGGCCGAGTCAATCCCGCAGGCGGCGACCTACCACAAGCAGGGCAAGGTGCGCGCGCTGGCGGTAACCAGCCGCGAACGCAACCCGGCCTTGCCAGAGGTTCCGACCGTCATGGAGTCGGGTATCAAAAACTTTGAAGTGGTGGGGTTTTACGGCTTCCTGGCCCCGACCGGCACGCCCAAAGACGTAGTGGCCAAACTCAGTGAGGCATTCAAACAGGTACTGTCCATGCCCGAGGTACGCTCCCGCATGATCACCCAGGGCGCGGATCCGGCGTTTCTCGGGGCCGAGGACTTCTCCAAATACCTGGCCAGCGAAATGCCGCGCTGGGCCGATGCCGTGGCCAAGTCAGGCGCCAAGCTGGACTAGCCTGGGCGGCTGAGGGTTCTGCGCAGGTAAAAGAAGGAGCCCGCAGGGCGGGGGACACGGAGCGGGGCCTTCTGCCGCCCAGACTCCTCTAGCCTTTGCTATAACTTTCACAGCACCTCGCGCACGCTGACTGAACTCCAGCGACCTGTTTGCCATAATTTATCGGTCGTTGGGTGGTGCGCCAGCAGCAGGCGCTGCAGCAGCGGCTCCAGCGCCGTTTGGGCCGGGTCTATGAGCAGCACAAAGCGCGCGGCACTGCCTTGCTGCGCGGCCTCGGCAAGGTGCCCAATCCAGTCCAGTTCTACCAGCGCTTCCAGCACCGGCTCCAGCCGAAGGGGATCAACCCGCAGAACCGAACACAGGGCCTCCAGCGGCAAGCCCTTGTCGTCGCTCTGGCGCGCGGCTTCGAGGCGTTGCAACACTTCCAGCGCCAGCTGAAACTGCCAGCCATGCAGAAACTGCCGCCGCGAGCCGCCTGCAATCAGACTGGGCAGGTAAGCCGTCAGGGCCGCGCCGAGCAACACAATCACCCAGCCGACATAGATCCACACCAGCAGAATCGGCACCGTGGCAAATGCGCCGTACACCACCGAGTAAGTAGGCACCTTGGCCAGGTACAACGCCAGCACCTTCTTGGCCAGTTCCAGCCCGGCGGAGACAAAAACCCCACCCATCCAGGCGTGCCCCCAGCGCACATCGGTGTTGGGTACGTAGCGAAACAGCGCTGCCATGCCTGCTGCCACCATGCCAAATTGCAACACATCAAGCAGCAGCGAAATGCCGCCCAGCGAGTCGCTCACCACACCCCGGGACGCTGAAACAGCATACGAGGTCATGCTCAGACTGGCACCCAGCAACAGTGGCCCCAGCGTGATGGCAGCCCAGTAGATGAGCACCCGCTGCGCAAACGGCCGGGCTTTTCGCACCCTCCAGATGTTGTTGAGCGTGCGGTCGATGGTGAACACCAGTGCCAGCGCCGTGCCCAGCAACACCGCCAGCCCCGCCGTGCCCAGCTTGCTGGCCTTGCCGGCGAACTGATTGAGGTAGCCCAACACCTGGCGCGCGATGTTGTCGGGCACCAGGCTCTCAATCAGCCACTTTTGCAGCACGTCCTGAAACTTGGCAAACATGGGAAACGCCGTGAAAATGGCCAGGGCTACGGTAATGATTGGCACCAGCGCAATGGTGGTGGTAAAGGTCAGGCTGCTGGCGGTCAGTCCCAGCCGGTCTTCCCTGAACCGCTCACGCAAGGTGTGCAGGGCAATAAACCACGGTACGTGGGCTACTTCCTGCAACCAGATCCGCAATCGTTGGATGTTTTGCATGCCGCTATGATGCCATCGACCATGACCCAGCCTACCACCGCCCTGCAACACATCCGCTGGCTGGCTGTAGGCAGCCTCCTGGGATTGATCGTGTTAAGCCTGGGATGGGAGCTCTTTTGGGCCCCGCTGCGCCCAGGGGGGTCATGGCTAATCCTTAAGGCGGTTCCCCTGTGCCTGCCGCTGGTGGGCCTGCTGAAAAACCGCATGTACACCTACCGCTGGGTCAGTCTGGCGGTTTGGCTGTATTTCACCGAGGGAATTGTGCGCGCCACCAGTGACCGCTCGCCTGGCAACATGCTTGCCATGGTGGAGGTTGGCCTGTGCCTGGCGTTGTTTGTTGCAAGTGTGCTGCATGTGCGTCTGCGTTTGAGAAAGTCACCATGAACAGTCCGTCTCCATTGTTGGGTACCCTGCGCAAGATCGTTGGCAACGCCCATGTGCTCACGCAGGGCGACCTCAGCGCCTGGGAAATGGACTGGCGCAAGCGAGAACGTGGCCACGCGCTCGCCGTGGTGCGTCCCGGCAGTACGCAGGAAGTCGCTGGTGTAGTGAAGGCCTGCGCTGCTGCGCGGGTGGGCATCGTGCCCCAGGGCGGCAACACCGGCATGGTGGTGGGCTCCACGCCCGATGCCAGCGGCACCCAGGTCTTGCTCAGCCTCACGCGCATGAACCACGTGCGTGCGCTCGACGCTGCCAACCTGACCGTCACGGTGGACGCGGGCTGCGTGTTGCAGGCGGTACAGAAGGTGTGTGAACAGGCTGGCTTTCTCTATCCGTTAAGTCTGGGTTCTGAAGGAAGTTGCACCATTGGCGGCAACCTGGGCTCCAACGCCGGTGGCACGCAGGTGGTGCGCTATGGCAATACGCGCGAGTTGTGCCTGGGGCTGGAAGTGGTCACCGCACAGGGCGAAATCTGGGATGGCCTGACCGGTCTGCGCAAGGACAACACCGGCTACGACCTGCGTCACCTGATGATTGGCTCCGAGGGCACGCTGGGCGTGATCACCGCTGCCACCATGAAACTCTATCCGCTGCCGGTGGCCCAGCTCACCGCCTTTGCTGCGGTGCCGTCGCTGGAGGCTGCGGTGCAGTTGCTTGGGTTGGCGCAGCAGCATTTGAGCTCGGGACTGACCGGATTCGAAGTGATGGGGCAATTTGCGCTCAGCCTGGTCAGCAAGCACTTTCCCCAGTTGCGCATACCCTTTCAGGACACGGACGTTCCGTACTGCGTGGTGCTGGAGAACTCAGACCAGGAGTCCGAATCGCACGCGCGGGAGCGCTTTGAACACCTGCTGGAGATGGCCATGGAGGCGGGCTGCGTGAGTGATGCCGTGGTGGCCGAAAATTTTGGCCAGGCGCACCAGTTGTGGCACATCCGCGAGAGCATTCCGCTGGCGCAGGCGCAGGAGGGCATCAACATCAAGCATGACATCTCCATTGCCGTCTCGCGCATCCCGGCGTTTGTGCACGAGACCGATGCGCTGCTGGCGGCGGCCTATCCCGGTGCCCGACTGGTCAACTACGGCCACCTGGGCGACGGCAATCTGCACTACAACGTGCAGGCCCCCGAGGGTGCGGACGGGGAAGCCTTCCTGAGAGACCAGGAAAAAGGCGTCAACACCATCGTCTTTGGCCAAGTGGATGCGTACCGCGGCTCGATCTCTGCCGAACACGGCATCGGCAGCCTCAAGCGCGACAAGCTTGAGCAGCACAAGTCGCCAGTCGCGCTGGAGATGATGCGCGCCATCAAGCGCGCACTGGACCCGCAGGGCATCATGAACCCTGGGCGGATGATCCGCGATAATGCGGCCCCATGACTTCTGCGCCCCTGCATCGCCCGATCCGTTCCCAGTACGAAGACTTTCTGCTTCATGTGGACACGCACGGCGTGTTCAAGATGGATCGCACCGGTACCGGCACCAAGAGCGTGTTTGGCTACCAGATGCGCTTCGATTTGAACGAGGGCTTTCCGCTGGTCACCACCAAGAAGGTGCACCTTCGCTCCATCATCCAGGAGTTGCTGTGGTTCCTGACCGGATCAAGCAACAATAACTGGCTCAAGGAGCGCGGAGTGACGATCTGGGACGAGTGGGCACGCGACGACGGCGACCTCGGTCCGGTCTATGGCGTGCAGTGGCGCAGTTGGCCCACGCCCGACGGGGGTCATATCGACCAGATCGCTGAGGTCATCAAGACTCTCAAGACCAATCCGGACTCGCGCCGCATCATCGTCAGCGCCTGGAACGTGGCCGAACTCTCGAAGATGGCGCTCATGCCCTGCCACGCCTTCTTCCAGTTCTACGTTGCACCGGCCACCGCACCCGGCGAACGCGGCCAACTAAGC
>CAIPGC010000091.1 GCA_903864505.1 uncultured beta proteobacterium
CGGGCGCCCACAGTTCTCATGCCACAACAGCAACTGCAAGGGCGTAGCAGGCAACATGGCGCCGAGCCAGGACAGGCCAGGCGCGATGGCAGGCAACTCGTGTCCGGTCTTGCGGCACAGCACAATCGGTGCCGCCACGCTGTACAACAGATCTCGTTCCTGCGCACCAATCTGTGCGAAGTGCTCCAGGGACGCTGTGTTGAGCGCCATCACTGCCAACGGCTTTTCTTCGCGCTGTTTGCGTAAGCGCAGTTCGGCTACCGCCTGCGCATTGCGCGCGTCACACGCAAGATGAAATCCGCCCAGGCCCTTGATGGCGACAATGCCGCCGGCATGAAGCCTCTGCAAGGTCTGCGCCACCGGGTCACCGGGGATCGCTTGGCCCGCCAGGTCACATAGCTGCAAACGGGGACCACACAGGGGGCAACAAGTCGTTTCCGCATGAAAGCGTCGATCCGTCACATCGCGGTATTCCTGCGCGCATGCGGGGCAAAGCGGAAAATCGCTCAAACTGGTTTGAGCGCGGTCGTAAGGAATGTGCCGGGTTACCGCGTAGCGCGGCCCGCAGTGGGTGCAGGTAGTGAAGGCATAGCGCCAGCGCCGGTTACCGGGGTCGCACATGTCGGCAGCACAGTCGCGGCACAGTGCAGCGTCGGGGCCGATGGCGGTTGCCACGGTATCGGCCACGCTGTCCAGAATCGAAAAGCCATCGCCTTCGACCGTTTCCTGAACGACCTCCATGCCATCAATACGCGCCAGACGCGGGGCCTCGCGCGGCAACCTCTGCACAAACGCATCCACCGCGCCACCGCGAATGGCGATGCTCACGCCGCTGCCGTCATTGCGCACCCAACCCGACAGAGCGAGTTCATGCGCAAGTTTCCAGACAAAAGGGCGAAAACCGACCCCCTGTACCAGGCCCCGCACGCGTATGCGTCGCCCGATCATTTCCCGACCAGTTGGCGCTCCAGTTCCGCCACGCGGCGCTTGAGTGCATCGATCTGGCCTGCGCGCCTGATGCGTTGAAGTTTGAGTCCGGAAAGAATCCAGTTCAGCCAGGCCTCCATACCTTCACCCGTGGTGGCGGACACCCGAAATATCACCAGTTTGGGATTCACACGCCGCGCATTCGCTTCGGCCAGTTGTGGGTCAAATTCGAGGTGTGGCAGCAGATCGCACTTGTTGAGCAGCATGACATCGGCTGCCTTGAACATGTCCGGGTACTTTAGTGGTTTGTCCTCGCCCTCTGTCACCGAGAGGATGGCGACCTTGTGGTGTTCGCCAAGGTCAAATGCGGCAGGACACACCAGGTTGCCCACGTTCTCGATCAGGAACAGAGACTCCTCAGTCGGTTTCAACCGTTCCAGTGCATGCCCGACCATGTGCGCATCGAGATGACAACCTTTGCCGGTATTGATCTGCAACGCCGCCACGCCGGTGGCACGAATGCGTTCCGCATCATTGGAGGTTTGCTGGTCCCCTTCCACCACATTGATGACCACCTGCTCCTTGAGTTTGCCGATGGTTTTCACCAGCAACGTGGTTTTCCCCGAACCGGGACTGGACACCAGATTGAGCCCAAAGATGCCACGCTCGTCGAGCCACGCGCGGTTGGCTTGTGCGTAGGTGTTGTTCTTGGAAAGAATGTCCTGCTCGATCTGCACCATGCGCGACTGGCTCAACCCTGGCGCATGGGCGTGTGCCGGACCGGCGCCAAAGTCGATATCGGCACCCACCCCGCGCTCGTGTCCGTGCGCATGCCCGTGGTGGTGGTCGTGTGTGTGTTCATGGTCGTCACTGAAACCGTGCGCATGGTGGTGCGCATGGCCATGCTCGGTACCATCGGCATGCACATGCCGGTGCTCGTGCTCCTCTCCTTCCATGCGCGTTTCACCCGCGCCGCATCCACAAACCGTGCACATTGTTTTGTCTCCTGTTGTCGTTAGTCGATTTCAATTTCCTTGACCCGCATTTCCGTTCCACTCGTCGCCTGCATCTGAAAGCTGCCGCACTGAGGGCAAGCTCCGAACAGTTCCGTCATGGGCAACGTGTCCGAACATTCCATGCACCACCCCGCTCCAGAAACGCGCACGATTTCCAGTGCGGCTCCGTTGGCAATACTACCCCGCGTGACGGCATCAAAGCAAAATTTCAATGCCTCAGGCTCAGCAGTCGACAGTTCGCCAATTTCCAGCACCACCAGTTTGACCCGCCGCGCGCTTTCACGACGGGCGGTTTCCTCCACCAATTGCAGAATCCCCTCCGCCAGGGCCATTTCATGCATCACTCAACTCCACTTCAAAGGGTACACAAGGGTCAAGCGCCAGCACGGCAAGCGCCAGAGCTGACCGGGCTTGCTGGGCTGATTCATACGTGCCATGCGCCAGCAATGCAAGCAGCGCGCTGCTGTCTGAAAAATAGATATCAGTCGGTGCCCAAACCCGGTAGGCAGTGACACGCCCGTCAACGACCTGCGCCGCGTGAGTCAGCACACCGCGCGCCGTGACTACCTGCGCCACGCCCCATCCGCTGGCGCTGGCGCTGGCAACAGGATAAGGCCTTTGCGATGCACGCGCCGACGCGGCTTCCCGCAGTTGAACGATGCGGGCCTGGTAAGCCGCCCGAACCGACGAGGGAGGTCCGAGCGTGGGCATTTGCCCGGTACCGGTGAGGCAGTGCTGCAGCCACACTTTTGGCTCCATCCAGGCCGATTGATACGCCTTGGCGTCTTCTGACAAAGGAATTCTTGCGAGGCACTGGGCGCTCAAGTCCGGCACCAATCCGTTGCACAACTGCTCGGTCAGTTCGGCGGAGGTGTCACCGTGTCGTTCGGTACGCCACGCTACAAATGCGTCCTTGGCGGCTGGCAACCCCAGGGCGACCGGCCAGTCGAGCAACAGGCGCCACAGGTTTTCGTGCAGCATTTCCGTCCACAAACCGGTAGTGGACTCGGGTGAACCTGGGAGGCGCCCACGCGCCGCATCCAGTGCGGTTTGCGCCGCTGCGCGCTGGGCATGGGCGCAAACTGCGTAGAGCAAAGGAACTGTCTTCACAACCTCTTCCGGGGTTTTACCCAGAAACAGACGTGTCACGTTCGGGCGATGCAACGCCACGCCAAGATTGACCAACCGACCTTCGCTGAAGTTCGATCTCACGGTGAGCATCCCAGTCGTATGCATTCGTTTCACTTCAAGCAAGAGCCAAAGACAAAGAGGCCATCATACGGGCACCAGGTTGCCACCGCGCAAGGCAAGCCGCTATGCTTGCGCCTTATGTACTCGCAGCATTTCGGTCTGACGCAAGACCCGTTCTCCATCGCGCCCGACCCGCGCTACCTCTTTATGAGTGAGCGCCACCGGGAGGCGCTGGCGCATCTTTTGTACGGCGTGGGAGGGAGCGGACGCGGCACCGGGGGCGGTTTTGTCCTGCTAACCGGGGACATTGGCACCGGCAAGACGACTATATGCCGCTGCTTTCTGGAGCAGATTCCCACCGGCTGCCATGTGGCCTATATCTTCAACCCCAAACTCACCGTCGTAGAACTGCTGCAATCGGTCTGCGAGGAATTCCACATTGACGCAGCACCGGCTGCGCCAAGCACGCTCACTGTCAAGACCTACATTGATTGTCTCAATGCTTTTCTGCTGCAAAGTCACGCTGCTGGGCAGAGTTGCGTGCTCATCATCGACGAGGCACAAAACCTGCACAGTGACGTGCTGGAACAACTGCGCCTGCTCACCAACCTGGAGACCAATGAGCGCAAGTTGCTGCAAATTGTGCTGATCGGGCAACCTGAGCTGCGTTCCATGCTGGCACGCCCCGAGCTGGAGCAACTGGCACAGCGGGTGATTGCACGTTTTCACCTCGACGCGCTCAATGCGTCGGAAACCAGGAACTACATTCAGCACCGCCTTGCCGTTGCGGGCCACACCGGCCTACTTCCGTTTGATGCCCGCTCGCTCCAGCGCGTCCAGCGCTTGACGGGTGGCGTGCCGCGACGCATCAACCTGTTGTGTGGACGGTCCTTGCTGGGTGCGTGGGCTACCGGATTGCACCGCGTGACGCCGTCCGTGGTGAACAAGGCGGCGGCAGAAGTATTTGGTCCGGCAAACGCCAACAGCGCCACCTCGGTGCCCGCAATCCTGCTGTCTGCGGGTGCGCTGGCTGTTGTGGTCTCGCTGGCGGGCTTTTTGCTGTGGGAGCGTCCGGCATCCGAGTCGCCGCTCACCACGAGCCCAAGTGCCGCAACACAATCCGTCGCGCCGCCGGCGCTTGCAGCCAAGCCAGCTGGGGTCCTGGCCGTCGAGGACATCACGACCCTGCTGCCCGGGCTGCCGATGGACATGCGGGTCGCATGGCGCGAATTGGCCCCGGTGTGGAAACGCGCCGTGTCGGACGCAGACCCATGCCGGGTCACCGATTCCCATCCATTGCAGTGTGTTCGCGCCAGCGACCTCACCGTGCCGCAGCTGCGGCAGTTGAACCGGCCCGGCATCCTCACGCTACAGCCAACAGGTGCGCCTGCCGTTTATGCGGTGCTGATTGGTTTGAGCGAACAGGATGCAGTGTTGCAAATCGGTGCCGCCAGGCACAAGGTGCGCACTGCATCCCTGACACAGCTGTGGCACGGCGAGTTTGCGACGTTCTGGAGGCCACCGACTGGCTATCTGCTGGGCATGCCGCCCGGCAGCAAAGGCCCTGCGGTTGACCTGCTATCGAGCCAACTGGCGACCCTAGAGGGCACAAACCAGACTGCGGGTTCTGCCACGGTCCAAGCCCTGTTCGACGATGCCCTACGCGAGCGCGTGCGCGCATTTCAACGCGCCCAGGGTCTCAAACCCGATGGGCACCCAGGTCCCATGACCTTCATGCAGCTCGAAAGCGCGCTGGAGATTCATGTGCCACGCCTGCAAACCGAGCCTTGACCAGCCATGTCCTACATTCTTGATGCACTCAAACGCGCCGATGCTGAA
>CAIPGC010000092.1 GCA_903864505.1 uncultured beta proteobacterium
TCCTTCGCTTGGCACCCTCCATACTGTCGGCAGACTTCGCACGCCTGGGTGAAGAGGTGCGTGCGATCCAGAGCGCTGGGGCGGATCTGGTGCACTTTGATGTGATGGACAACCATTACGTCCCCAATCTCACCATCGGCCCCCTGGTCTGCGAGGCCATTCGTCCGCATGTCACGATTGCTATCGACGTGCACCTGATGGTTGAACCGGTGGATGCGCTCATTCCCCTGTTTGCCAAGGCCGGTGCCAACATCATCACTTTTCACCCAGAAGCCTCGCGGCATGTGGACCGCACCCTGCAACTGATCAAAGAACACGGCTGCAAGGCCGGTCTGGTGCTTAACCCGGCCACTTCGATCGATTGGCTGGACCATGTGATGGACAAGCTCGACATGGTGCTGCTGATGAGCGTGAACCCGGGCTATGGTGGTCAAAAGTTTATCCCCAGTACGCTGGCCAAGTTGCGCAGCGTGCGCGCAAGAATCGACGCTCACAGGGCTGCGGGTGGCCAGCCGATCTGGCTGGAAGTCGATGGCGGTGTCAAGACCGACAACATCGGGACAATTGTGCAAGCCGGTGCCGACACCTGTGTGGCGGGCAGTGCCGTGTTTGGTGCGCCCGATGCCGATGGCGGCTACCACAGAGTGATGAACGCGCTGCGCCGTGCCGCGCACCCAGGCCAGTAGTTTCAACCCAACCGACAACCCATCATGCCCTTGACCCGCCATTCCCATCGCTCCACCCTGACCCAGTTTCTGATCGAAGAGCGCCGCCGCTTCCCGTCGGCGGGCGGAGATTTCAACGCCTTGATTCTGGACGTTGCCATCGCCTGCAAGGCCATCGCCCGCGCCGTTGCCTTTGGAGAACTTGGCGGCGTCATGGGCAACCACGCCGCCGCCGCCGGTGGCTCGATCAATGTGCAGGGCGAGGTCCAGAAAAAGCTTGATGTTCTGGCCAACGACGTGTTCATCCGCCGCACCGAGTGGGCTGGGCATCTGGCGGGCATGGCATCCGAAGAAATGGATGCGCCCTACCAGATTGCAGAGCAGCACCCGCGTGGCAAGTACTTGCTGGTGTTTGACCCGCTCGATGGTTCCAGCAACATTGACGTCAACATGACGGTGGGCAGTATTTTCTCGGTGCTGCGTGCCCCCAAAAACCTCGACGACATGCCGCGCGAGCAGCAGCGCGACGTGGTGGATGCCGACTTCTTGCAGCCCGGCACAAGCCAGGTCGCTGCGGGCTACGCGCTCTACGGTCCCTCCACCATGTTGGTCCTCACGGTAGGAACGGGCGTGCACGGGTTCACGCTCGACCCGACGTTGGGCGAGTTCATGCTGACGCATCCCAAGATACAGATCCCGGCCGATACCCAGGAATTTGCCATCAATGCTTCCAACGCGCGCTTCTGGGAAGCGCCAGTCAAACGCTATGTCGACGAGTGCCTGGCGGGCAAACCGGGGCCGCGCGGCAAGGACTTCAATATGCGCTGGATTGCCAGCATGGTGGCCGAAGCGCACCGCATTCTGATGCGTGGCGGTGTTTTTCTGTACCCTCGCGACACCAAGGACGCCAGCAAACCCGGGCGCTTGCGCCTGCTGTACGAAGCCAATCCGATCGGCATGGTCATGGAGCAGGCCGGTGGTCGTGCCTCTACCGGAGAAAAGCCGGTTCTCGACGTGCAGCCCAGCAGCCTGCATCAGCGCATCGGTCTGGTATTCGGCTCGCGCAACGAAGTCGAGCGTATCGAACGCTACCACGCCGAGCCGGTTCAGACCGATTTGCACAATCCGCTGTTTGCCGAACGCAGCCTGTTCAGGGACTAATTTATTTTTGGAGACATACCATGTCTGAACGCCACCCCATCATCGCCATCACCGGCTCCAGCGGCGCTGGTACCACCTCGGTGACTCGCACCTTCAGCGAGATTTTCCGTCGGGAGGGTGTCAAAGCCGCCACCATCGAGGGAGACAGCTTCCACCGTTTCGACCGCAGGGAAATGAAGCTTCGCCAGGTCGAAGCAGAGCGCCAAGGCAACAAGAATTTCAGCCACTTCGGTCCGGAGAACAACCTGTTCCCTGAGCTCGAATCGCTGTTTCATGACTACGCGGCCAGCGGCACCGGAAAGCGGCGCAAGTACCTGCATGACACCGAGGAGGCAGCCCCCTACCAGCAGGAGCCCGGCACCTTTACCCCCTGGGAAGACGTGCCTGCCAGCACCGACTTGCTGTTTTATGAAGGCCTGCACGGCGCAGTGGTCACTCCCGAGGTCAACATCGCGCAGCATCCGGACTTGCTGGTGGGTGTGGTGCCGGTGATCAACCTGGAATGGATCCAGAAACTTTACCGCGACAAGAAGCAACGCGGCTACAGCACCGAAGCAGTCACCGACACCATCCTGCGACGCATGCCGGACTATGTGAATTACATCTGCCCGCAGTTCATGCACACGCATGTCAACTTTCAACGCGTACCCATGGTGGACACGTCTAACCCCTTTGTTGCACGCGACATTCCGTCACCCGACGAAAGCATGGTGGTGATTCGTTTCGCCAAGCCCAAGGGCATCGACTTCCCGTATCTGCTTAGCATGATGGACGCCTCTTTCATGAGCCGCGCGAACACCATCGTGGTGCCCGGCGGCAAGATGGAACTGGCCATGCAACTCATCTTTACTCCCTTCGTCTGGCGCATGATGGAGCGCCAGAAAAAAGCCCGCGGCTAACTGGAGAGATCGCATGACCCATCCCACTCCCGCCATGGCCAGGCAGATGGCCAATGCGATCCGGTTTCTCGCGATCGATGCCGTCGAGAAAGCGAAGTCCGGCCACCCTGGCGCCCCCATGGGCATGGCCGACATTGCCGAGGTGCTGTGGAATCGGCATCTCAGCCACAACCCTGCCAACCCCTTGTGGCCCAACCGTGATCGCTTTGTGCTCAGCAACGGACACGGCTCGATGCTGATCTATGCGCTGCTGCACCTCACCGGTTACGACCTGCCCATGGCAGAGCTGAGCAAGTTCCGTCCACTGCACAGCAAGACACCGGGGCACCCTGAAGTGGGTGTGACGCCCGGCGTAGAGACCACCACCGGCCCGCTCGGGCAGGGTTTGACCAACGCCGTTGGCATGGCGCTGGCCGAGAAGCTTCTGGCAGCAGAGTTCAACCAACCCGGCCACGCCATCGTCGACCATTTCACCTATGTGTTCATGGGTGACGGCTGTCTGATGGAAGGCATCAGCCACGAAGCCTGTTCGCTCGCGGGCACGCTGCGCCTATCCAGGTTGGTGGCGTTCTATGACGACAACGGCATCTCGATTGACGGCCATGTCGAGGGCTGGTTCACCGACGACACGCCCAAGCGCTTTGAGGCCTATGGCTGGAACGTCATCCCCAACGTCAATGGCCACGACCCGCAGGCGCTGGACGCGGCAGTGCGTGCCGCCAAAGCACAAGCGCTGCAGGCCGACGGCAAA
>CAIPGC010000093.1 GCA_903864505.1 uncultured beta proteobacterium
GGCCATATGCACCCGCAACTGATGGCGGTGGCCGGTAACCGGCTTGAGGGCATAGCGGGCCAGGGTTCCGTGTACCTCAATTACGTCGATGTGGGTCAACGTATTGGGTTCACCTGCTACTTCGGTTTGTTGCATGAAATGCCTGCTCTCGACGATGCGTGTGGCTCGCTGCATGGGCCATGGCAGGGCAGGGTCCCAGGGCGCAATGGCTTCGTAGGTCTTGTCAACTTTGCGGTTGCGAAATAACTCATGGTAAGAGGCTCGGGTGGCGCGCTGCACCGAGAACAGGACCAGTCCGGCAGTGTCGCGATCGATGCGGTGGATGGGTGAAAGATCTTCCAGCCCCAGGGCGCGTTTGAGCCGCACCAGTACCGTCTCCTGCAGGTATTTGCCAGAGGGCAGGACGGGCAGAAAATGCGGCTTGTCAACCACCAGAAGGTGGGCATCCTGCCACAGTATGCTGGCTTCGAACGGGATGTGCGGCTCCGACGCAAGCCAGCGAAAGTAGTAGAGACGCCGTCCGACGGCGTAGGCGCAGTCCGGCTGCAGTACCAGTCCCTGGTCATCGACCACATCACCAGCTTGCATGCGCTGCGTCCATTGCTGGGCGCTGACATGGGGAAATCGCTGGGACAGAAATTCAGCCATCGTGCCCCAGTTGCCCGGTGGCAACACCACGCAACTGGCGCTAACCCCGGCGCGAGCGGGTGGCGGGTTGGGGCGGTAGAGGCTCACACCCGCTCGAATACCAGATCCCACACGCCATGGCCGAGCTTGAGGCCACGGTTTTCGAACTTTGTCAGTGGCCGGTAGGAGGGTTTGGGGGCATAGCCACGGAGTTCGGGGTACTCCCTCAACGCTCGGTTGCGCAGCAGCGGTTCGGTGGTCAGTACTTCCAGAATTTGCTCAGCGTAGGGCTGCCAGTCGGTGGCGCAATGGAGGTAGCCGCCGGGCTTGAGCCGCGCTGCTAGCTTGGCTACCAGCGGCGACTGGATCAGGCGGCGCTTGTTGTGCTTGGTCTTGTGCCAGGGGTCGGGGAAGAAGATGTGCACTCCGTCCAGGCTTTGCAGCGGCAGCATGTGGTCTATCACCTCTACTGCGTCGTGCGCACAGATGCGGATGTTGTGCAGTTCCTGCTCGCCGATGCGTTTGAGCAGAGCGCCGACACCGGGCTCGTGCACTTCACAGCACAGAAAGCGCGTCCCGGGCAGGGCTTGGGCAATGTGGGCAGTCGCCTCGCCCATACCGAAACCGATCTCCATTACGATTGGAGATGTGCTGGAAGCACCCGTGCTTTCTGCGTAAATAGCTGCGAAATTAACAGCGCATTTCTGATAGGGCACGAGAAATATCGGTCCGAATTCTTCGAAGGCCTTGGCCTGTCCTGACGTGGTGCGGCCGGCGCGCTTGACGAAGCTCTTGATGGTGCGCATGAAGGGCGTGTTCGGCGCGTTGGTATCGATTTCACCGGGAGCGGGTCGCATGGAAATAGGAGAACCTTGGAAGGTTGATAAGGGAAACCGTTAGGTCGCGGTAGTTTAACGAGGCCGCGCTTTGCAGACTTCGATTGGACAGCGCTGCACCAGTAAGTATTTGCGAGATTTGCAGAAGCAATGCAGAATGGCTCGAAAGTATTTGAGAGAGATACCATGCAAATCCATCAGTGTCTGTGGAAAAGTGGCTGCGCGGCAGTCGCCGTTCTTGGTGTTTTTACGGGTGCCGCATGGGCCGTGGACCGCACCGGACGCGAGGTTGTGGAGCAGACCTGTGCTGCTTGCCATGCAGAAGGCAAAGACGGAGCACCGAAAGTTGGTGATCTTGCCGTTTGGACACAGCGGGCAACGGGGGGGCTGGCAAAGCTGGCCGAGCGGGCCATCGCAGGGTCCGGGAAAATGCCGGCCCACGGCGGTCAACCCAATCTGTCGGACCTCGAAGTCAGCAGGGCTATCGCGTACATGTCCACCGGCGGGCGGGCGGCTGATCCAGCTAAACCTTATGCGACGCCGGCCACCGGGAATGCCGAGCAGTTGGTGGCCAGCCATTGCATCCGGTGCCATGGCCCTGGACTGGAGGGGGCACCACGCATCGACCAGTTCAATGACTGGAGGCCACGTTTGCAACGAGGCATCGAAGGGCTGGTTCAGACCGCAGTCAGTGGGCACAAAGGCATGCCAGCGCGATCAGGGATGGCCAATTTGAGCGACTCCGATCTGCGCAATGCAGCAACCTACATGGTGATTCAGAGCGCTACCTACAAGGTCCCCTGAGTCGGTGTCCAGTTAGGGACTCTAGCCCAAATTTTTAACCCCGTTCCCTCGTAAACTGCGGTGGACGCTGTGAGTGGCGTCGAGTCCCGCAGGAGTTGCCCCATGCCAAGCCTTGGTCCCGTTGTCCGTCATACCCACGTAGGGCGGCCAGGTCTACTGAACTCACTTCTGGAGAGCCGTGTTTTCCTGGAAATGGCGTTGCTGCCGGCGTCCTTGCCGCTGTTGATGGAAGCACCTGCAGGGGACGGGCATCCGGTGCTGCTTTTGCCAGGTTTTCTTGCCGGTGAGTCGTCGCTGGTTGCGCTGCGTATGTTTCTGCAAAACAAGGGGTATGACGTGCATACTTGGGGCCTGGGGCGCAATGTGGGTTTTCGTAGCAAGCACGCCAACGCCTTGCCGCAGAAGATTCGTTACTTGCACCACACCACGGGGCGCAAGGTGAGCCTGGTGGGCTGGAGCCTTGGTGGTGTGTTTGCGCTGTATGGCGCAGAAAGCACGCTGGAGTGTGTGCGTTCCATCATTACGCTGGGTAGCCCGGTCAGTGTGGACCGCGGTGTAGGCAACCAGTCGCCGCCGGCGTTGAAAGCCATGTACCGCTTGGTGTCACACCGCCAGGGTACCTCCGCGCATTTGATGCAGCCGCGCGCCAAGGCCATGCGCGAGCGCCGGCGGCTGGCGGTGCCAACCAGCTGCCTTTACTCTCTGACCGATGGGGTAGTGCCACCCCAGGAGGCCACCATCGACGGGGATGCAACGCTGCACGAGAACATCAAAGTTCCGGGCAGCCATGTCGGTCTGGGCTTCAATGGCATTGTGCTGGCGACGGTTGCCAACCGCCTGGCCGAACCCGAGGGCGACTGGAAGCCTTTTTCCCCACACGGTATGTTGGGGCAGGTGTGGCGCATGACGGCGGGTCGACCCGTCAGCGAAGCACCCGCGGCTTCGGCCTGAGGCACAAGGGGAACAAGGAAACCATGCGACAACTCAGCGAACACGACGCGGCCTTTATTTACTCGGACCGTGCCCACGCCAACTCCAACGTCACGCTCTTGCACATTTATGACCAGTCCACTGCGCCAGGCGGGGTGGTGCGGTTCAAGCAGATTCTGGCGCAGTTGGAAAGCCGTCTGCACAAGCTCCCCAATTTCCGCGAAAAAATCCTGCGGGTGCCACTGGATCTGGACTACCCCTACTGGGTGGAAGACGAAAACTTCAATATCGAGTACCACGTGCGCCACATTGCGTTACCTAAACCGGGTGACTGGCGTCAGTTCTGCATCCAGTCCGCGCGCATCCACGCCCGCCCGCTGGACTTGCAGCGGCCGCTGTGGGAGATGTACGTAATTGAGGGGCTGGACAGCTTTCTCGACCTGCCGGTGGGCAGCTTTGCCGTGCTGCTCAAGGTGCACCATGCGGCCATTGATGTGGCGCACGGCAACGAGATTACCGCCTTGCTGCACGATCTCTCTGCGGGGTCCAAAGCTCCTGCGCCGGCCGCGCCGTGGTTTCCCGAGTCGCCCCCGGGCAATTGGTATCTGCTGAGCATGGCTGGCTTCAATCTCGCAACATTTCCGCTACGTATGGCGCAGCCGTTGCGCAATAGCTGGACTGCCATGCGATCGACGGCGAAAACATTTCTGGGGGAGTTTCTCGGGCGTCCGCACCTTTTCCCCATGACACGCTTCAATACCGAGGTTTCGGCACATCGCGTTTTTGACACGCGCCGGTTTGCGCTGGACGAATTCAAGGCGATCCGCACACTGGTAGCAAATGCGTCGGTCAATGACGTGGTGCTGGCGGTGTGCGCCGGGGGATTGCGGCGCTATCTTGCGATGCAGGACGAGTTGCCCGACGACAGTCTGGTTGCGGCTGCGCCGGTGGCCATCCATGCGCAGGACGATTCTGACAACACTGCCAATTTTTCCTGGGTTCGCGTCACGCTGGGAACCGACATTGCCGATCCGGTCGAGCGCTTGCAGGCAATCCACACGGCAAGTTCTTCTTCCTCGGTCATGTCGCAGGCCATCAGCGCGCGCGAGTTGACGTACCTGGCGCAGAACGCTCCCTCGGTGGCGATTGCCGCTACCAGCCGCATGTTGCGCTCTGCCTCGGCCGTGCTGGGTGACTGGACCCCTTTGGCCAATTGCGCAATCACCAACGTGCCGGGATCGGGTGTTCCGCTGTACCTGCAGGGCGCGCGTTTGACCTATGTGTCGGCGATCATGCCGATTTCAGACGGCATGGGGCTGGTGTTCTCGGTTACCAGCTACAGCGGCTCCATGGTGATTTCTTTCACCGCCTGTGATGAGCAGGTGCCTGACCCGGAAGTGTTCGCCCAATGCCTGCGTGACAGCTTTCAGGAATACCTTGCACTGGTTCACCCGGTTGCACCCAAACGTGCCCCCGCGGCCGTAGCCAAGCAGGTGCCGTCGACCAAGGTGGTCGCCAAGAGGGCCGCGCTGCGCCGCCGAGCAAGTGCCCGATCAGCGCCTTAGCCTGACCCGCAGGTAGTCGGGTAACGACCAGCCCAGAGGGCGGTCCAACGGGTCAGCGCCCCGGCCGTAGGGCCGTTGTCAAATGCGGGTAGCCCCAGCACTTTGGCGGCCTGATTCAATGCGGCGGAAGCGCTCGCCGGTGTGGCGGTGTCAATTGTCTGTGCGCCGTTTTGTTTGGACAATTTTTCGCCATTGGATCCCCGCACCAGTGGCGTATGCAGGTAGGCCGGTTGGGCCAGATGCAGGTAGCGTTGCAACAGGATCTGTCGCGCCGTGTTGTCGGTCAGGTCTTCGCCGCGAACGACGTGCGTGATACCTTGCGCCGCGTCGTCCACCACAACGGCCAATTGGTACGCAAACAGGCCGTCTGCGCGCAATACAACGAAATCGCCAACCTCGCGCGCGACATGCTGCTGTTGGGGTCCCAGGCGGCGGTCTGTCCATTGCAGATGCAGGGCTGATTCCGCTATATGTTCGATAGCAGCTCCCGCACGTCCTACGTGGTTTGCAGTCACTTTTTCTATATATTTACCAGTGTGTATCCGCCAAGCGTGCGCGGCGCGTCCCTGCAATCCGCTGCGGCAGGTACCCGGGTAAACGAGCTCCTGGTGTCGATCACGTTTCACGCCTGCCTGACGCAGTACTGCTTCAATGTCCTTACGGGAGCAGGAACAGGGATAGGCAAGCCCCTGGTCGAGCAAACGCTCGAGCGCCGCCTGGTACAACGCAGTCCGCTGGCTCTGCCATATTGGTGGCTCATCAGATTGCAGTCCGCAGGCAGCGAGCTGCTGCAAAATGACTTTGTCCATTCCGGGTATGCAGCGCGGAGTGTCCACATCCTCGATACGCACTAGCCAATGACCGCGGTGGGATCGGGCATCAAGCCAACTCGCGAGCGCAGCGACCAGTGAACCGGCATGCAGCGGTCCGGTGGGGGAGGGTGCGAATCGACCTCTGTACAGTGGTATAGCCCCCACGCACTCAGGCGATTTTCAGCGCCATCTCCAGCCCCGAGATGAAGGCATCTTCCACGCGGTGGCCCAGACACCAGTCTCCGCACAGCCCCAGCCCGGCCTTGGCATCCCACAGATGTGATTGGCCCAGTGGCACGATGGTCTGGGCATGGAGCCAGCGTTTGGTGTCCACGTGAGCCGGTTGGGCGTGGATTCCTGTCACCTCAGCGAAAGCCTTGAGCAGCTTCGCTTCAATGCGCGAAGCGTCGTCCTGGACGTGATCCTGCGACCACTGGGCGCTGGCTTGTACCGTCCAGCGTTCAATCGAGCCACGGCCAGGTTTGGAGGATTCGCGTGCCAGCCAGGCAATGCGGTGATGGGTGCTACGCGCCGCGTTCCATTGGGGTCCCAATGAAAGGAGGCCGGGTTGCACTGCTTGCGGGAAGGCAAGCATGAGTGTCCAGCATGGAGCGATGGAGACCCTTCGGGTATGTTGCAGTATCGAGGCTGCTGCTGAGCAACCGGTCAGCAAGTTTTGCGCGTGCGGCGCTGGAACAGCCAGCACGACAGCGTCAAATCCGGAGTAAACATGGACCGTATCCAGAGCACCGGCAGTTTGCAACTGCCACTTTCGGGGATTGAGTGCATCGGGCTCGATGGCGATCACGCGTGTCTGGAGTTCAATCCGCTGGCTGTCGAGCATGGGTTTGGCCCAGCGCTGTGGCAGCATATTCATCCCCGGTACAGGCACCCAGTGCGACTCGCCTGGCGGCATTACGGCGGCAGCTAAATGGCCGTGTTCGTCCAGCATTTGAACCGTGTTGGCACTCCAGGGCTTACACAGGGTCGGCGTGGTTTTCAGAGCCATCGCAAAGCGTGGGTCGCGCACAGTGAAGTACTGCGCCCCATGGTCAAAGGTGCCAAAGGCACTGCCGCGGGTGGCCATTCTTCCGCCAACCCGATGGCTCTTTTCCAGCACGGTGACGCGGTGACCCGCCTGAACCAGTGTTCGTGCGCAAGCAATGGCGGCCATACCGGCCCCTACGATGGCAATGTGTTTTGGGGTAGTCATAGGTTTTGTCTTTTCAGGGATTGGTTGCGCTGGTACGCCTTTATACACTCCGCCATCAGATGCTGCGGTGTTGTTGCAACAGGGCAGCTCGCGTGGTGGCGCTATCGAGCTGCTGCAGCCACCATTGCAAGGCCCGTCCGTTCTTGCCAGATTTGCTGCGCCTCCAGGCGCAGCTGACAAAAACCTGCCGCGGAGGATGTTCTGTTTTTTTGACCACGAGGCGACCCGTCTCAATGTAATGGTTGGCCATGTAGGCGGGAACATTGCCGCCACCCAACCCGCGTAACTGGGCATCGAGCTTGGCTTGCATGCTGGCTACCGTGAACACATCCTGCCCGCCTAGTAACCCGAAGGTCATGCCACTGCCGCGTTGTATGGAATCCGCCACCGCGACCGCGCGGTGCTGTTGAATGGTCTGGTCACTCAAGGGTTCTGTCGCTGCGGACAGAGGGTGATGGGGTGCCACGGCATAGACAAATTCGACCTTTCCCAGCGGCTTTCCTTGAATGCTGTTGTCGTTCATGGTCTCCAGTACCACACCCAAAGCTAAGTCTGCCTGACCGGAAGTCAATGCCGCCAGTGTGCCAGACAGGGTTTCGTCACGCAGCCGGATACGGGTGGGAGGTGCGAGGCTGAAAAAACTTTCGCACAATTCCATGACCGTGGATTTGGAGATGATGGAGTCCACTGCAATCGTGAATTGTGGCTCCCATCCTGTGGCGACCCGCTTAACGCGGTTGGCGATTGCATCGACCTCAAGTAGCAGGCGCGATCCTTCGCGCAACAGCTCGGCGCCCGCCTCGGTCAGTTTGGCCTGACGCGAACTACGGTCGTACAGCAGCACGTCCAACGCGTCCTCGATCTGGCGTACCCGGTAGGTGAGCGCGCTGGGCACCATGCCCATACCACGCGCGGCAGCGGCAAAGCTGCCGGACTCGGCAATTGCCTGAAGCATGGCCAACGAGTCTGGGGTTAAAACATCGCGCGGAGTTTGCATTGACGGCACCATCTGGTTGAATCAATTTGAATGATGCCATCAAAGCCGATGGAAGGAAATGCCTTGTGCGACACCTAAACTGGAATCCAACACGACGCGAGGTATTGCGATGCTGACTTTACGAAAATCGATGGACAGAGGTTACGCCGACCACGGCTGGCTCAAGTCGCTTCACAGTTTTTCCTTTGCCGGCTATTACGATGCCAAGCATATGGGCTGGGGAAATTTGCGTGTCATCAACGAAGACCGCATTGCACCGGGCATGGGTTTTGGAACGCATGGCCATCGTGACATGGAAATCGTAAGCTACGTCGTTGCAGGTAACCTCGCACATAAAGACAGCATGGGCAACGTTAGGGGAATTCCTCCCGGATATGTGCAGCGCATGAGTGAGGGGCGCGGTGTGCAGCACAGCGAGTTCAATCATGCGCCTGAGGAAACCACCCACTTCTTTCAAATCTGGATTGAACCCAATGTGACTGGCATTGAGCCGAGTTACGAGCAAAAGACGTTTCCAGATTCGGAGAAGCAAGGACAGCTGCGTTTGGTTGCATCGCCGGATGCGGCGCTGGGGTCCGTGCGCATCCATGCCGATGCCCGCATGTACAGCGGCTTGTTCGATACTGAACAGTCGGCGGAATGGGTACTTTTGCCGGGGCGAAAAGGGTATGTGCACGTGGTGCGGGGCGTGCTGGAGGTCAATGGCACACGGCTGACTGAGGGCGACGCGGCGCTACTCGAGGGAGAGAGTCGCGTTCGCTTGGGCAAGGGCGAGCGTGCCGAAGTTCTGGTATTCGACCTGCATGGTTGAATCAAGTGCAGATTTACACTTATTTTTATTAGCTAACCGGAGTAATCTTATGGCAAAGGTAATCGTTGTTTTTCATTCAGGATATGGCCACACACTACGCATGGCGCAGTCGGTGGCGGCTGGTGCAGCAGGGGAGTTGTTGGCCATCGATGCGGAAGGTAACCTCCCAGAGAGTGGCTGGAGCAGTCTGGCCGATGCGGATGCCATCATCATGGGTTCGCCCACGTACATGGGCAGCGTGAGCTGGCAATTCAAGAAGTTTGCCGACGCTTCGAGCAAGCCCTGGTACACGCAGGCCTGGAAAGACAAGATTTTTGGCGGCTTTACCGTCAGTGCCAACGTCAATGGTGACAAGCACTCCACCTTGCATTACCTCATGACACTCGCCATGCAGCACGGTGGTGTGTGGGCGGGTACCGGATTGAACTACAACAACACCAAAGTCTCGCAGCGAAGTGATGTGAATTACCTGGCATCCAGCGCCGGTCCGATGGCACAAACGCCGGGCGACGCCAGTGGGGAAGAAATGAACGAGGGTGATCTGGAAACGGGTCGGCTGTTTGGAGCACGCATACAGGCTTTGGCGAGCAAGTTCCGCGGCTAAAGAGACTGCGGTTAAAATCCCGGCATCGACAATTTGCAAGAGCGAGAAAGGCAATCTGGTTATGACACCGCGAACTCCATCGGCAGCTTCTTGAAGCGAACGAGGCCGTAGTCCGCGCGCCTTGTGCGTAGCCAGCTACCAAATTCATAGTAAAGCGCGGACACTTCCGCGCTTTTTGCTTTTGCACAGACATATTCCGAGGTACACACATGATTCACATTACGCTTCCCGATGGTTCCCAGCGTGAATTTCCTGGGCCGGTAACGGTGGCCGAGGTCGCTGCATCGATTGGTGCAGGCCTGGCCAAGGCAGCGTTGGCGGGTAAAGTGGACGGCAAGGTCGTCGATACCAGTTTTCAGATGGTCGCTGACAGTGCGCTGTCCATTATCACGGCCAAGGATGCCGATGGGCTCGAGGTCATTCGCCACTCTACCGCGCACCTGCTGGCCTATGCGGTCAAGGAGTTATTTGCTGAGGCGCAGGTCACCATTGGCCCGGTCATTGAACACGGATTTTTCTACGATTTTTCGTACAAACGTCCGTTTACTCCCGACGACCTCAGTGCCATAGAAAAGAAGATGTCGCAGCTGGCCGCGCTCGACGAACCGGTGCTGCGTCGCGTGCTGCCGCGCGACGAGGCCGTAGCCTATTTTAAGAGTCTGGGCGAGCATTACAAGGCCGAGATCATCGAGAGCATTCCCGCAGACCAGGAAGTGTCGCTGTACCGGGAAGGCAAGTTTGAAGACCTGTGCCGTGGCCCGCATGTGCCAAGCACCGGCAAACTCAAGCACTTCAAATTGATGAAACTCGCGGGAGCCTATTGGCGCGGCGACCACAAGAACGAGATGCTGCAGCGCGTCTACGGCACGGCCTGGGCAACAAAGGAAGAGCTGCAGCAGCACCTGACCATGCTCGAAGAAGCCGAGAAGCGTGACCACCGCAAACTCGGTCGTGAACTCGACCTGTTTCACATTGACGACCATGCTCCCGGTCTGGTGTTCTGGCATCCCAAGGGCTGGACGCTGTGGCAGGGCGTGGAGCAGTACATGCGTAAGGTGTACCAGGACAACGGCTACCTGGAAGTCAAAGGCCCGCAGATCATTGACAAAGGCCTTTGGGAAAAGACGGGCCACTGGGATAAGTACCGCGAGAACATGTTCATCACGGAATCGGAAAAGCGTGAGTACGCGCTGAAACCAATGAACTGCCCCGGGCACATTCTGATCTTTAAACAAGGCATCAAGAGTTACCGCGACCTACCCCTGCGCTATGGTGAGTTCGGCAACTGCCACCGAAATGAGCCTTCGGGTGGCTTGCACGGAATCATGCGCGTGCGCGGCTTTACTCAGGACGATGGGCACATCTTCTGCACCGAGGAGCAGATTCTTTCCGAGTGCTCCAACTACACCACCTTGCTGCAAAAGGTCTACGCCGACTTCGGCTTTAAGAACATCATCTACAAGATCGCCACTCGCCCTGAAAAGCGCATTGGCTCTGAAGAGAGCTGGGACAAAGCCGAGCATGCCCTGATGGAAAGCCTGCGTGCTTCGGGTTGTGATTTTGAAATTACACCCGGCGAAGGTGCGTTTTACGGTCCCAAGATCGAATACACCCTGAAAGACGCAATTGGGCGTCAGTGGCAGTGCGGCACGATTCAGGTCGACTTTTTCATGACCGAGCGACTCGATGCTGAGTATGTGGGCGAGGACGGAGCGCGCCACCGACCCGTCATGCTGCACCGCGCCATTGTGGGCAGCCTGGAGCGGTTCATCGGAATTTTGATCGAAGAAAGCGCTGGCGCGCTGCCCGTATGGCTGGCGCCAGTACAGATTGCAGTGCTCAATATCACCGATGCCCAGGCCGAATATGCCAGAAGCGTCGCTAAAACGCTGCAAAATCAAGGGCTTAGGGTCGATTTAGACCTCCGAAACGAGAAAATTACCTATAAAATACGCGAGCATTCAATGCAGAAGCTGCCGTACTTGCTTGTCGTGGGCGACAAAGAGATGGCAGCCGGTGCTGTTGCAGTGCGCGCCCGGGGTGGTCAAGACCTCGGGGTAATGCCCCTCGATGCATTTGTGCAAAAAATAGCGGGTGTCGTTGCCAGCAAGTCGGTAGTCTGAGGTTTTCAATCCAAAGATGGTGGTTTGTAGCGTGTGCCGTGCGGCTATAGCTACTATTTTTGTAGCAATTTTATTAAAGGATTGAGCCATCGCTACTGAATTTCGTGACCGCCGCCAGCGCGAAGAACGTAAACACCGTCTAAACCGGGAAATCATGGCCCCTGAGGTTCGCCTCTCGGGTCCGGACAATGAACCCCTCGGTGTCGTGAGTCTGATGGAAGCCTTGCGACAAGCAGGCGAGTTAGATGTGGATCTGGTTGAAATTGCCGCCACCGCCAATCCGCCTGTGTGCCGATTGATGGATTACGGCAAATTCAAGTACCAGGAACAAAAGAAGGCGGCCGAAGCGAAGTCCAAGCAGACGGTTATTGAGATCAAGGAAATCAAGTTCCGACCGGGTACCGACGATGGCGACTACAACATCAAGTTGCGCAACATCAAGCGGTTTTTGGCGGAAGGTGACAAGTGCAAGATTACGCTGCGTTTTCGGGGTCGGGAAATTACCCACCAGGAAATCGGCATGGCGCTGCTCAATCGCATGCGCGATGATCTGGCCGATCTGATAGTGGTGGAGCAGTTCCCCAAATTGGAAGGCCGCCAGATGATCATGATGATTGCGCCGGGCAAGAAGAAGCCCGGCGGTGCGGCCAAGCCTGCAGCGGAAGTCGCAGCTTAGTCAGGAATTTGGTGGAGAAATCCGCCAGGAGAGTGGAGTGCCGAAAGGTGACACTCGAAGGTGGAGAGCCTAAAAAGCTTTCCACACAAGTGGCTCGGGGCCAACAAGGCTGGAAGTTGTTTCCAGACGCCTCACGAGCACAAAGTAGAAGGAGCATGTTATATGCCCAAAATGAAAACCAAGAGCGCGGCGAAGAAACGCTTCCGCGTCCGTCCAGGTGGAACCGTTAAGCGCGGCCAAGCCTTCAAACGTCACATTCTGACCAAGAAGACCACCAAGAATAAACGCCATCTGCGTGGTACCACCGGTGTTCATGAGACCAATATGGGTCACATGGCACAGATGCTGCCAGGCCGTGGTATTTAATTAACGACGAACAAGGAGTAACACAATGCCTCGCGTCAAACGTGGTGTAACGGCTCGCGCCCGCCACAAAAAAGTTCTGGCCCTTGCAAAAGGTTTTCGCGGTCGCCGCGGTAATGTTTTCCGGATCGCCAAAGAAGCGGTCATGAAGGCTGGGCAATATGCCTACCGTGACCGTCGTACTAAAAAGCGTGTATTTCGTCAGTTGTGGATTGCACGTATCAACGCTGCTGCACGTCAGTGCGGGTTGACCTATAGCCAGTTCGCCAACGGTCTGAAGAAAGCGAATATCGAGATCGACCGCAAGGTCTTGTCGGATATCGCTATTCACGACATGGCCGCTTTTGCTGGCATCGTGGAGCAGGTCAAAGCCAAGCTGGCTGCTTGATTCGCGACCAGTCGCTATTGTTTCAATAGCGATCTGCGCACCAGAAACAAGGGCTAGAGCTTGAGAGAGCACTAGCCCTTCTTCATTGATACACGAGACTTCAATAGAAATGATGAACGACCTGGATGCCATCGTTGCCACTGCCAAATCGGCGTTTGCGCAGGCGCGTACCCCCGCTGATCTGGAGAATGCGAAAGCCCAATTTTTGGGTAAATCCGGGCGCATGACCGAACTGATGAAAGGGTTGGCCGCGCTGAGCGTGGACGAAAAAAAGTCTCGCGGTGCCGCCATCAACCTGGCCAAGCAGGCGATAGAAGCAGCGTTGAACGCCAGTCGGCAAGCGCTGGCCGATGCGGAACTGGCTACGCAACTGCAAGCCGAAGCGCTGGACGTGACACTGCCAGGCCGGCAACGCGGGCAGGGTGGCTTGCACCCGGTGTCACTCGCACAGGAGCGCATCGAGGCCATTTTTGGATCGATGGGCTTTGATGTTGCCCAGGGCCCGGAGATTGAAGCCGACTGGTTCAACTTCACCGCGCTGAACACGCCCGAAGACCATCCCGCACGGTCGATGCACGACACCTTCTATGTCGAAGGTGGCTCTGCTACTGCTCCAAACCTGCTGCGCACGCACACCAGTCCGATGCAGATCCGCTACGCCGTGCAGCACGTCAAGAGACACCGCATTGCAGCGGGCGATTCCGGCGCAGGATTATTCAGCGGCGCGATGCCGGAAATTCGCGTGATAGCGCCGGGGCGTACTTATCGGGTTGACAGTGATGCGACCCATTCGCCCATGTTTCACCAGGTTGAAGGACTGTGGGTCGGGGAGAACATCAGTTTCAAGGATTTGAAGTCGGTTTACCTGAACTTCATCACCACCTTCTTCGAGACGGATGCCCTTCAGTTGCGTTTTCGTCCCAGCTATTTTCCGTTTACCGAGCCCAGTGCCGAGATCGACATCATGTTTGAGTCCGGTCCGCTCAAAGGTCGCTGGCTGGAAGTCTCCGGCTCTGGCCAGGTGCATCCGCAAGTGATACGCAATATGGGACTCGACCCCGAGCGCTACATCGGCTTTGCCTTTGGCTCTGGCATCGATCGCCTGGCCATGTTGCGCTATGGTGTGAACGACCTTCGTCTGTTTTTTGAAGGCGATGTCCGCTTCCTGTCACAGTTTCAATGAAACGCTATGCAATTTCCTGAATCCTGGTTACGTGCCTTCTGCAATCCCCCAATCTCCACATCCGTGCTGGCGGAGACGCTCACCATGGCGGGCCTTGAGGTGGAGGAACTCAAGCCTGTGGCGCCTACCTTCACCGGTATCGTCATCGGTGAAATCAAGGAAGCCCAGCAGCATCCCAATGCTGACCGGCTGCGCGTTTGCAAGGTTGATGTGGGGCAGCCTGAATTGCTCAATATCGTGTGCGGCGCGCCCAATGCGCGGGCAGGCATTCGTGTGCCATGCGCGCTCGTCGGTGCCGAACTTCCCCCAGGTGATGATGGCAAGCCCTTCGTGATCAAGGTCGGGAAGTTGCGTGGTGTGGAGAGCCAGGGCATGCTGTGTTCTGCCAAAGAACTGCAGATTGCCGATGACCATGGTGGGCTGCTGGAACTTGCTGCCGATGCACCGCTGGGTCAGAACATCCGCGAACATCTGAACCTGGACGACACACTGTTTACGTTGAAACTGACGCCCAATCTGGCGCACTGCTTGAGCGTCTATGGCGTGGCACGTGAAGTTTCTGCGTTGACCGGGGCACCTTTGTTGACTCCGGAAATTGCGCCTGTCGCCGTGACGAATCAAGACAAGTTACCAGTCAAAGTCAGTGCCCCTGACCTGTGTGGACGCTTCTCCGGCCGTGTGGTGCGCAACGTCAATACCCGGGCCAAGACCCCGCAGTGGATGGTAGACCGTCTGGCGCGTTGTGGACAACGCAGCGTCACGGCACTGGTGGATATATCCAACTACGTGATGTTCGAATTTGGCCGACCGACGCACATTTTTGATCTGGACAAGATTCATGGCGGCTTGGACGTACGTTGGGGCCAGGATGGAGAACAGCTCAAGCTGCTCAATGGCAGCACGGTCACCGTGGACGAGAAGGTCGGAGTGATTGCCGACGAAGTGCAGGTCGAGTCGCTCGCGGGCATCATGGGAGGCGACGCTACGGCCGTATCCGATGACACCAGACACGTGTATGTGGAGGCGGCCTTTTGGTGGCCTAAAGCCATTGCCGGACGTTCGCGCCGTTACAACTTTTCTACCGACGCAGGTCACCGTTTCGAACGGGGTGTCGATCCTGCCTTAACTGTGGCGCACATCGAACGCATTACGCAACTGATTCTTCAGGTATGCGGCACAGACGCATCGACGTGTGGTCCTGTTGACGACCATCAGCCCAACATGCCCGCTGCTGGGCAAGTGAGCCTGCGCGTAGCCCGGGCCGCCAAGGTGATTGGCATGCCTGTAACGCAAGGTCAGTGTGTCGATGTGTTGCAGCGACTGGGTTTGCCACTGACACAAACGGACGGTGTCATTGCGGTCACGCCGCCACTTTACCGTTTTGACCTCCAGATCGAGGAAGACCTGATTGAAGAGGTGGTGCGCGTCGTTGGGTACAACAACCTGCCACATACGCCACCGTTGGCACCCATTGCGGCCAATGTACGCTCTGAGTCCCGGCGCAGTCCGTATGCCGTCCGACGCGCGCTGGCCGCGCTGGGGTACCAGGAAACCATCAACTACAGCTTTGTGGAAGAACGCTGGGAGCACGAGCTTGCCGGTAATCCTGATCCGATCAGACTACTCAACCCCATTGCCAGCCAGATGGGTGTCATGCGTTCGTCGCTATTGGGTTCTTTGCTGCAAGTTCTGAAGTTCAACCTGGCGCGCAGAGCGCAGCGGGTGCGTGTTTTTGAGGTAGGTCGAGTGTTTCTGCGGGACGCTAGCGTGCCAGAATCCGATAGCAATGTGAAGGGTTTTGATCAGCCCATGCGCATCGCAGCGCTTGCCGGCGGGAGCGCGGAGGCTCTGCAGTGGGGGGCCCAGGAGCGGGGTGTGGACTTTTTCGATGCCAAAGGCGATGTGGAAGCGTTGCTCGCGCCTTTGAAAGCTGTTTTTCAACCCGGGGCGCACCCGGCGATGCACCCCGGACGCTGCGCACAAGTGGTGGTTGGCGGAAGGGTTATTGGCTATGTGGGTGAATTGCATCCTAAATGGCGTCAGGGGTATGAATTGCCGCTTGCGCCGATTCTGTTTGAGTTGGAACTTGAGCCGGTGTTGGCACGTCAGCTACCAGCGTTTGCGTCAGTAGCAAAGTTTCAGTCCGTGCAGCGTGACATTGCAATGGTGGTGGCAGATTCCGTGACCCATGCCAGTCTGATGGATGCAGTGTGGGGGGCACCTACCGCCAGTCTGCTGCGCGATGCGCAACTGTTCGATGTGTATCGACCCAAAGAGGGCAAAGACTGCACACTGGCGGAAGGCGCATCGGACAGAAGTCTGGCTGTGCGGCTCACTCTTAACAGCGACGAATCTACCTTGACCGACGAACAAATCGAAAGCGCAGTGAAGTCTGTGGTCGACCAGTTGTTCGCTAAAGTTGGTGCCCGTCAGCGCGTTTAATGCCTGTCACTGATCCTACACTTCGAGACACTATGGAATTTTCTGTTGAAAGCCTGGAGACGCCGGCGCTGACCAAGGCGCAGTTGGCAGATTTGCTATTTGAGCAAATTGGTCTTAACAAGCGTGAATCGAAGGACATGATTGACGCATTTTTTGATTTGGTCGTTGCCAGTCTGGTGGATGGCACAGATGTCAAGATTTCCGGCTTTGGCAACTTTCAGATCCGCACCAAAGCCCCCAGGCCAGGCCGAAACCCGCGTACCGGGGAAGCCATTCCAATCCAGGCGCGGCGCGTCGTCACGTTCCACGCGAGCCACAAACTCAAGGAACAAATACAGGACGATGCTTGAGTCACGGCGATGTTTAAGCAACAAAGAACACTATTTTTCGCAGCAAGCAATTCAATCTTTGCATGCTTGACAAAGTTAGAGTAACCTCTACGCTTTGCCTCGTACAGCATTGATTTGAATGGAGAAAACGCTCCCGTCCATACCCGCAAAGCGCTACTTCACTATTGGTGAAGTGGGAGATCTGTGCGGTGTCAAGCCTCACGTGCTACGGTATTGGGAGCAGGAGTTCACACAACTGCGCCCGATGAAGCGCCGTGGCAACCGACGCTACTATCAGCACCATGAGGTATTGATGATCCGGCGAATACGGGATCTGTTGTACGACCAGGGGTTCACCATCAGCGGCGCGCGTAACAAAATGCAGGAGTTGCTGCAAACCGAGCGGGACAAGAAGCGCAATGGCGAGGTCATGCTCGAGGGCGTCGAGGTCATCGAGCTCGATGATGGCGATGCAGACGACTTTGAAGTGGAGCCGTTGCAAGATAGCTTGGTAGCTGGTGGCCGGCAGTTGTTGCAGGTCAGACGCGAATTGTTTCAGATTCGAGAGTTGTTGACCGAAGGCCTTGCCTCGTAAGGCAGTGAAGGAAAGTTATAATCGTAGGCTGATTCGGTGTGTGGCGCAGCCTGGTAGCGCACTTGCATGGGGTGCAAGGGGTCGAAGGTTCGAATCCTTTCACACCGACCAATAAAATCAAGGACTTAGCTTCGAAAGGGGCTAAGTCCTTTTTCTTTTCCGGCTGATTTTGTTGAATTTAGCCACACCTTTAGCCACACCGCATGAAATGCGGGGTGTGCTGCGGAGATGCTTGGCGTTGCATCTGCCGACCTTTCATGTGCGAAAAGTTCTGGTTTCAGCATGATCGTGGCTTGCAAGCAACACCGAGTCCAACAATTTCACCCGAATGGGGGATAGACGCAGCATCATTAGTGAACGAGACTTGCACCCACAGTCCAAATCCCGGTTTGTCGGGTCAAACGTATGCAAGAGTTAATTTCCCGCTTCGCTACCTCCTTCGCCGCGTTATTGACAGACACAAACACTACGGTCGATGTCTCTGGGCGAATTGAAGATATTCGTACTGCAATGCTAGATGCACTTTGGGCGGTAGAAGGCGCACACGCAATGAGCGAGTCGCAGACATGGACGGCTATCGAGCGTGCTAGGGAAGTTCAAACCCTTTGGTATCTGCGTAGTGACTTATTCGCCGAGATCAGTGCCATCAATGGTGGTGAAGTCGCGAGTCTGACAGTAGAAAAGATCACCGAGATGTTTCGAGGTCTGGTTCCGCAGAACCAAATGGGTGGCAGAAAGAGGTCAAGAAGTTTTTAGCCAGCACTGGTGGCTTTAGCACTTCATTTTTCACACGTTTGTACACATAATCCGATTCCTCTACCTTTTCAGATATTCTTGAGAAATGGATCGTCCTGTGGCTATTCGTTGGAAAGATGCCTTCGATGTTGGAAACGCTGAAATTGACCAGCAGCACCAAGAGATTTTCAATAAGGCGAATGCTTTCTTAGATGCAGTGGGCATTGCTGCACTGACAGAATATTCACTGGGCTTTTTTCAATATACGCGAGATCACTTCAGTCTTGAAGAAGGTCTTATGCGCAGTATTGATTACCCCGCAATCGAAGTTCACATACAGCAACACAAAGAACTGGTGGAACGGCTTAACGAAGTTGCCGCGAATATCGGAGGCGACGATTTCTCGCACAGAGACTTGGAGTTGTTCCTAACCGATTGGCTGCTTGTTCACATAAGAATTTACGACACCAAGCTGGCTTCGTACATCGCTCGCAAGCAGTCAGGTCTTCCACAATCGCCACAAGTTCAGGCATCCCAGCGCCAGCGGCAATAGCTTCCATGACATGGTCAAATAGTTGGCTCCTGTAGCGCGTTTCAGCCTCTAGCCCATGGGCACCTTATCTCGACAATGAGCCGGTCTTCGCCTCGTAGGCCGTCCGATCGATTGGCTTCATGTCGGTTGCCGTATTGCACCCGCCACTGAGGCCGCGAGTTCCTCCCGAAATCATGATCCCTATAAAAGTCCACCAAACCCGGTCGTATTCGAAGAGATAAATTGACAGTTTCGTGACCAGCCCTCATCAGCATCACACTCATACAAACCAGCACCTCGGCATATTGCACAGACTAGCGAACGATAGCGTTGCAACTCCTCCGATGTTGTGCTTGAACTCTCTGATGCGTTGTCTGCACCGGATCGAATGACTGCGAGCAATTCATTTTCCTCACCCATGTCGGGGTGGTTTCTGATGTGCTTACCGATGGCATCTGCCAACGTGTCTGCATCCTTACGGTCCCAATCGGTCATAGAATCTCCAGCGTGCAAGCGTGGGTACACCAAGCTATTGCTGAGGTCTATTGTGAACAAGTAAGAGGGGTTTGAATATCCCCCGTTCGGGGGATATGCCCAGTCAAAATTCAGAATTCCGACCGGGGTTTGGCCAGCACGAAAGACATTCGACGGTGTTGGGTGCCAAGAATCAAAATGCGCGCCACATGGAATTAGGCGATGATCCGCACAAAAGAAGGCCCCGATGAATCGGAGCCATAACCGCTCGCGCGGACCCTTGGAGTTTCACAATTGAATCGCGGTGGATTCAATTCCAGTGTAGATATCCAACCCGACAAGTATGCCTCGCAATGAGGGCGACTTGCCCACTATCTATCGCGTTATCCTATATCGCACCGACCTCAACCTACAGCATCCGCATGAGGGACAGCAACGTCGCCTAACTTCTGTTGCAGTTTTACACTTTCCAGCACCTCATTGGGTGCACAAAGAGTTTGTAGAAGTTTGATGCTGTAACTCGCAAGGTGTCTAGCGTGCGGAAGATACTAACCTTCCCATTTTTCAGTCAGAACTGCTAACATTTGCCCACATAGTGATTTTGTTTGCGTCTTTTGAAACAAGGAACGCGACCTGCCGATTTTTCGGTGTTACGCGCAAACGGGGGGGCAAATGGGGGGTAAAGCAATTTTTCAAGAACAGGAAGCCGGCATTCGTTCGGCTTTCCAGGCATCGCTCTGGGCACCGCATGACTGATGCTTTTGATCGGGAACACTTCGAAGGCAATGCGCTGGTTTTTCGGTGGGGCGATCCTGGCGATTCGGCTTATGTCATTGAGGATGGATGTGTGGAGGTGCTCGCAGGTGGGGCGCAAGATCACAAGCGCATCGCGATATTGACCGAGGGTGCCATGTTTGGTGAAGTAGCATTGCTCGATCGACAACCCCGAACGGCTGCAGTTCGGGCATTGGTGCCCACACGGCTGATTCGAATTGACCGGAGCCACGTCGAGCAAATGCTTTTGCGTTCCGATCCGGTGATTCAGTACCTGATGCGACTATTGCTGGCACGGTTTCGTAGCACGCACGATGCGGCGGGCCTTCAGAAGCGCCAGTTGGTCGGTGCGGACGGTTCGGGTGCAACAACGCTGGAAGCGCAGGACCTGCACCGTTCGGCGGTTCGCACTCTGTCGCTGGCGCAGGATCTGTCCGATGCCATTGACCGTGAGCAACTGGAGCTGTACTACCAACCGCTGATTTCGTTTGAGCATTTTTCACTGGCAGGTTTCGAGGCGCTAATTCGGTGGAATCACCCTACCTTGGGCCTGGTGAGTCCAATAGAATTCATTCCGTTGGCTGAAAAAACCGGCCTCATTCACCGCATTGGAAAATGGGTGCTACATCAGGCGGTGGCGGATTGGGCCGAGTTACGACCGTTTTGTGCAAGCGATGGCACCAGCATTCCATTTGTCAGCATAAACCTGTCGGCGCCCGAACTCGCTGGAGGCAACGTTGTTCTCTCGGTGCAAGACTGTCTTGGCAAAGCCCACATGGATCCGAGAGAACTTCGCATTGAGCTTACCGAAACCATTGTGATTCAAAATATGGAGGCCGTTTCGACATCGCTCGTGCAACTGCGGGCTCTGGGCGTCGGAATTGCACTGGATGACTTCGGCACCGGCTACGCTGGTTTGGACTATCTCCAGTCGTTGCCATTTACCTGCTTGAAAATTGACAAGACCTTTGTACAGCAAATCAACCAATCTGAGCGAAGTGTGCACATCATCAAAGCGGCGCTGGAACTGGCACGCTCCATGGGGCTCACCACGATTGCGGAAGGGATTGAGACCGCGGAAATCGGCGCCCAGCTCGCCGCTATGGGGTGCAGTCATGCGCAAGGGTATTACTTTGGAAAGCCCATGCCAATCCAGGCGATTGGTGCCTGGCTATTGACGCATCAGGATATGAATTAGTCCACCCGTACGCTGATAGGCTGGAGACCGTCAATGCCGCCCTGTAATTGATCGCCCCGTGCTACGGCTCCTACGCCCTCCGGCGTGCCGGTAAAGATCAGATCACCGGGCTGCAACGTCCAGGCGATGGACAACTGCTCAATCGTTTCTGCGATGTTCCAGATCATCTTGGAGACCACGCTACGCTGGCGGTCCTGTCCATTGACCTGCACATAAATGGCCGCTTGCGCAATATTCGGGACCTGCCGGGCGGGCGTGATCGCGCCGATCGGGGCAGAGTGATCAAAACCCTTGCTGATGGACCAGGGGCGGCCCAGCTTTTTCATGTCGTTCTGCAAGTCACGCCGCGTCATGTCCAGTCCCACGGCATAGCCGTAGATGTGATGGTGCGCATCTGCGGCCTTGATACGGCTGCCTCCAACCCCGATTGCTACCACCAGTTCAATTTCATGGTGCAGGTTGGTCGTCAGCGTGGGATAGGGCATAACAGCGGTTTGTCCCGCCGCGACCACCAACACAGCATCGGCCGGTTTCATGAAAAAGAAGGGTGCTTCGCGTCCGCTGTGGCCCATTTCCTTGGCGTGGTCTTCATAGTTGCGGCCTACGCAGTAAATGCGGTGCACCGGAAATGTATCGGATTGACCCTGGACGGGAACGCTGGGCTGCGTTGGAGGTGGAATGACGTAGGACATTGCAAGGTTCTCCAGTAGATGTATGTAGTGCGTTGGCTTGCGGTCAGGCCGATTTTGCAACTAGGTCAAAGTGTTCCACCGCCGGGGGTCCGGCAAAGAACGGGCCGATGATGGCGCGCCATTGCGCAAACGCTTCCGACTGGCGAAAGTCTACCGTGTGGTTTTCAAGCGTGTCCCAGAATACCTGCAGCACGTAGCGTTCGGGGTTCTCAATTCCCTTGTTGACTTTGAAACCCTGAAAGCCTTTGGCGTGTCCGATGATGTCCCGTGCAGCACGGGCGATGGCCTCTTCAAAAGCCGCATTCTGGCCGGGCTGTATGCGTATGTCGGCAAGTTCAAGAATCATGGAATGTCTCCGAAAGTATGAGTGGATCGATGCAGGAGGTGGCTATCGTAACGGCGTGCGCGTTTGTGTGCCTTCTTTCCGGTTTATCCTCGCAGGCATGGAAATATTCCCTGCAACCCCGTCCGCTTTTCAGCCATGAGTCAGATCCCCTGGAATGTGGACTGGTTGGTGCCGCAATGGCCCGCGCCTGCCGGAGTCAAGGCGCTGTGTACGACACGGACGGGTGGTGCATCGATGGGTGCCTATGCCAGTTTGAACCTGGGCACCCACGTGGGCGACAATGCACAACAGGTGCAATACAACCGGGCCATTGTGCGCTCTGCGCTGGGGGTCAACCCGGTATTCATGAACCAGGTGCATGGCAACCATGTGCTGGAGTTGGAAACTGTCGACGAGATCGAGCTAACCGGGGATGGTGCCAGTACCCGCAGCCGCGGCATCGCGTGCACTGTCATGGTGGCGGATTGCCTTCCGGTCTTGCTGTGCGATGTGCAGGGCAAGCGCGTGGCCGCTGTACATGCAGGTTGGCGCGGTTTGGCGGGCACGCAGGGCGTGGGCGTATTGGACAAGGTTGTTGAACGATTTTTGCCTTCATCCCTCGGCGAATATGCGCAGCCAGCTACTGAAGTAATAGCGTGGCTGGGTCCTTGCATCGGTCCGCAGGCGTTTGAAGTGGGGTCTGAAGTGCGTGAGGAATTTGTGAACCACCACGTTAGTGCAGCGCAATGCTTTTGTTCCCGGCCCGGTGGCAAGTGGCTGGCGGATCTGCCGGCCCTTGCGCGCCAGCGCCTGCAGGCGCTCGGTGTCAGTCGGGTCTATGGCAACGACGGAAGCGCGCAATGGTGTACGGTGGGCAACACTTCACGGTTTTTCTCGCACCGGCGTGACCGCATCACGGGTCGGCAGGCTGCCTGCATCTGGCTGGTGTGATATGACCTCGTCGTGATTTTGCAGTTCAGCCGCTTCCCGTGCCCGGATGGCGCGTCGGCGCCCCGGAGTGCCCATGAAGTACAGCATCAAGGTGATCGGAAGCATGCCATAGAAAACAAATGTGATGAACGCGCCCAACACGGTTCCCTGGGAATTGGTCGCTTCGGCAACGCTCATCATGAGCACGACGTACAGCCAGGCGATGGGGACGATGTACATGGCAGTTTGGTTTTAGGGGGTATGTCAGGAAATCGTAGGCCTAAGCCTGAGATACTACGCGGTTAGACGAAATCTACAAAATGAGGTAACGGTGTGATGCAGAACGCTCCCGATTTCTGGACCCAGGCGGCCCAACAAATGCAGCATTCCATGGGTGAGGGCTGGTCCAAGGCTTTGCAATCCATTCAAGGCCTGGGTCAGGCCAACAGCGGCACTGGAAAGGCCCCCGAAATCACTTTTTCGCCGGAAAAGCTGCAGGCATTGCAAAAGCAGTATCTGGAGGAGGCGCTGGGCCTGATGGGGCAGGGCTTCCATGCTCCCGCACTGGCCGACAAGCGTTTTGCCGATGCGGCATGGAGCGCCAACCCGGTGGCTGCCTATTCGGCCGCGGTGTACCTGCTCAATGCCCGTACCATGATGGGCCTGGCCGAGGCGGTGGAGGCAGATACCAAGACGCGCAACCGTGTTCGTTTTGCGGTGGAGCAGTGGGTTGCTGCGGCGGCGCCCAGCAACTTCATGGCGTTCAACGCCGAAGCGCAAAAGAAAGCTCTGGAAACCAAGGGTGAAAGCATTGCAAAGGGCATGCAGAACCTGGTGCACGACATGCGCCAAGGTCATGTTTCGATGACCGACGAGAGCTTGTTCGAGGTGGGCAAGAACGTTGCGACCACCGAAGGCGCGGTGGTTTTTCAAAACGAGTATTTCCAGCTCATCGAATACAAACCACTGACCGCCAAGGTCTATGAGAAGCCGTTCCTGATGGTGCCGCCGTGCATTAACAAATTCTACATACTCGATCTGCAGCCCGAAAACTCGGTTGTGCGCTACGCGGTAGAGCAGGGACACCGAACCTTTGTCGTGAGTTGGTGCAACCCCGACGAATCGATGGCCAAGGCCACCTGGGATGACTACATCCAGAACGCAGTCATCAAGGCGATTGCGGTGACCCAGGAAATTTCAGGTTCCGCGACCATCAATGCGTTGGGGTTCTGCGTTGGCGGAACGATGCTGGGCACTGCCTTGGCTGTGCTCGCGGGGCGCGGTGAAAAGCCGGTAGCCAGTGCCACCTTCCTGACGACCTTCATGGACTTCTCCGACACCGGTATTCTGGATGTGTTCATTGACGAAGCGTTTGTGAAATACCGTGAAAATGAGCTTGGAAAAGGCGGTCTCATGAAGGGTCAGGACTTGGCTTCCACCTTCAGCTTCCTGCGTCCCAATGACCTGGTTTGGAACTACGTGGTGGGCAATTACCTCAAGGGCGAAACTCCGCCCCCGTTCGACCTGCTGTACTGGAATTCGGACAGCACCAACCTGCCAGGTCCCTACTACGCCTGGTACCTGCGCAACACGTATCTGGAAAACAACCTGATCAAACCGGGCAAGGCCGCGGTGTGCGGGCAGAAGGTGGATTTCAACAAAGTTGACATTCCCGTCTACATTTACGGCTCGCGTGAAGACCACATCGTTCCAATCAACGGCTCATACGCCTCCACCCAGGTGTTCCCGGGCAAGAAGCGCTTTGTGATGGGTGCTTCGGGCCACATCGCGGGCGTGATCAATCCGCCGGCGAAGAAAAAGCGCAGCCACTGGATTCGTGCCGATGGCAAATTGCCCAAGACCCACGCGCAGTGGCTCGAAGGGTCGGTCGAGCATGCGGGCAGTTGGTGGGGCGACTGGTCAGGGTGGCTCAAGACCCACGCCGGCAAGCAGATTGCCGCGCCCAGGACCTATGGCAAGGGAAAATACAAGGCCATTGAAGCGGCTCCGGGCAGTTACGTCAAAGTAAAGGCGTAGCGGTTCGGCATGGCTGCGTCGGGGGGGGGTATGGTTGTTGCCTTGACCATCGAGCGTTAAGTTATTTTTGGCCGTAAGAGCCCGTAAACAGGGCGCTGACAGCTATTATTTTTGTAGTAAGTAAAACCAACGAGGAGTTGAATATGAGTCAGAAAGTAGCGTATGTGACCGGTGGCATGGGTGGTATCGGTACCGCCATTTGCCAGCGCCTGAACAAAGACGGTTTCAAAGTGATCGCTGGTTGCGGCCCTACGCGCGACCATGTCAAGTGGATTGCCGAGCAGGCAGCCCTTGGTTTCACCTTTTATGCGTCGGTGGGCAATGTCGGCAGCTGGGAATCGACCGTGGAGGCCTTTACCAATGCCAAGCAGGAACACGGAGTCATTGACGTGCTGGTGAACAATGCCGGCATCACCCGCGACCGCGTGTTCCTGAAAATGACCCGCGAGGACTGGGATGCCGTGATCGACACCAACCTGAATTCCATGTTCAACGTAACCAAGCAGGTTGTGCCGGACATGGTGGAAAAGGGCTGGGGCCGCATCATTCAGATCTCCTCCGTCAATGGCAACAAGGGCCAGGCCGGTCAAACCAACTACTCCGCTGCCAAGGCCGGCATGCATGGCTTCTCGATGGCGCTGGCACAGGAAATGGCGACCAAGGGCGTGACGGTTAACACGGTGAGCCCTGGCTACATCGGTACCGACATGGTCAAGGCCATCCGCGAGGATGTACTGGCCAAGATTGTGGCGACCGTGCCGGTGAAGCGCCTGGGCGAGCCCAGCGAAATTGCATCCATTGTGGCCTGGCTTGCCAGCGAAGAGGGTGGTTATGCCACCGGCGCAGACTTCTCGGTCAACGGTGGCCTGCACATGGGCTAACTGGCTCCGACTTCCGTTCGCAAGGAACCCAAATAAACCCGCTTCGGCGGGTTTTTGATTTCTGCAACCGTGGTACTCTCAAACCATGTTGGTATCAAATGCGCTTCGCAAAAGTGCATAAATATTTGTGGACTCCGTATTCGTCGATATCAAAGAACTTCGCGTAGGTCTGTTCGTCGAGTTGGACCTGGGGTGGATGGCGCATCCTTTTCCCACCGGCAGTTTCAAGATAACTTCGGCCAGGCAAATTGAGACCATCCGCGGGCTGGGTATTTTGAAGGTTCGGGTTGATCCGCAACGAAGTGACCCGATTGCCGATCCCGAAGTGAACGGTCAGGATTCACAGCCAGAGAGTGGCGGCAGCGCCGCTTCCGCGCGCGAAGTGGCAAGACGGCTTGCGCAGCAGAAACTCAGTGAGCAAGCGCAGAAATTGTCATCCCAGCAGCGTAGCCTGATTGTTTGCGAGCGCAGGTTTGGTGAGGCCGCCCGGCAGTACCGTAGAACGATGGAGTTGATCCATAGTCAACCGAAGGAGGCCGCGCAACAATGTTCCAGCATGGTCAATGGTTTTGTCGATGAAATGCTGTCCGAGGGCGAATCGGCCATTCGACTGTTGACCGAAACGGCGGGTGACAAAGCGGCTATGCACCCTGTTAACGTGACGATTGTTTCGCTGTTGCTGGGCAAGGCTATGGGTTTTTCCCAGGACGATTTGGTGGATCTGGGGCTGGCCGCATTCCTGCATGACATCGGCAAACTCGAACTGCCGGACCGCGTGCGCTGGTTGGAGGAGAATTTTTCGGCTGCCGAGTTCCGCCTGCACCAGGAGCATGTCACCCATGGTGTACATATAGCGCAGACAATGGGCCTGTCCCGCAACGTACAGATCACTATCGCGCAGCACCACGAGTTAGTGGATGGAAGTGGTTTCCCGGCCCATGTCAGGGGCGAGTCCATGGGCGGACCTGCACGTGTGCTGGCGCTGGTGAACCGTTATGACAGCCTGTGCAACCCCAACCGTCCCGGCGCTGCACTGACTCCGCACGAGGCGTTATCGATGATTTTTGCCCAGCAAAAAAACCGCTTTGACGGTCTTGCATTGAGCGCCTTTATTCGCATGATGGGGGTGTATCCGCCGGGTTCGGTGGTGCAGTTGGTGGACGAGCGCTATGCGATGGTGGTGTCGGTCAACTCCGCTCGGCCTCTCAAGCCGCGAATCATCGTGCATGAGCCCGGTGTACCAATGCACGAGGCACTGATTCTGGACCTGGAGCGCGAACGCACCGTGGGCATCCGCCGCAGCGTCAAGCCGGTCGCCCTGCCCGTTTCTGCCATGGAATACCTGGCACCCCGCCAGCGCATCAGCTACTTCTTTGAATCAGTCGAAGGTGCCAGCCAGGAACCTGCTTTGGCGTGACGCTCTAACGTCAGCCGAACAGGCCTTTCCGGAGCATGTAGATGGCGAGCGCATACAGCACAAACGCAAACACTTTCTTGAGCTTGGCCACGGGCAGGCGGTGCGCCATCCGAGCCCCCAGCGGGGCGGTCAACACGCTGCAACTGGCGATCACGGCCAGCGCCGGCAACCACACATAACCCAACGACCCCGGTGGTAAATTCGCCACTGAACCACCGCTGACGACATAGCCTACGGTGTTAGCCAGCGCGATCGGAAAACCCAGCGCTGCACTGGTAGCGACCGCGTTGAGGATGGACACGTTGTGTGCCACCATGAACGGTACGCTTACAAAGCCACCCCCGGCGCCCACCAGTCCGGATAGGAAGCCAATGACCCCCCCCGCGGCGAGCTGGCCACCCGTGCCCGGCATCTGTCGACTCGGCTTGGGCTTCCGGTCCAGGTACATCTGGGTGGCCGAGAAACCCACAAACGCGGCGAAGAACAGTGCCAGCGTTGAGCCTTTCAGAGCTGCAAACACCCCCGCGCTGGCTACGCCACCGCCCAGCACAATGCCCGGTGCCAGTCCTTTCACGATGTCCCAGCGCACGGCACCACGCTTATGGTGTGCGCGCACGCTCGAGACAGAGGTGAAAATAATGGTGGCCATAGAGGTGGCAATGGCCATCTTGACCGCCAGATCGGCCGGTATGCCGCGCGCCGACAGGATCAGGGTCATAAAGGGGCCAATCAGCATTCCGCCGCCGATTCCGAGCAGACCTGCCATGTAGCCGGTGGCCAGACCGAGTGTGGCGAGTTCAAAAATCAGGACAGGTTCGAGGGGCATGGCGGGATAAGGTGTCTGCGGATGCAACCGGACTCGCAGCCTGAACCGGGGTTCAGGTGGGCGAGGTCAGCGCAAGCCTTGGGTTCATCTGACGCGAGATGATCACGCTAGCTTGGCAATGTTCCAAGCCCTTGCTCTATGAGCATTGGTTCAAGGTTATATAAAGCCCGACTGCACCGCAGACACGCCTGATTGTAGGCGCACGCACACGGTTCATATTGGCAAGTTCTCCGTAACGGCGCGACTGTTGCGTTAGAGCAAACGACCATCTTCTCCCAGTGCTTCGTCCAGGCGTTCGAGCAAGGATGTCATCAGCAGATTGGAGTCCCCCGGTGCAGCGCTTGAGCTTGCCCCACCTTCTGCCGCGGACTCGGTGGTTTGGGTCGCTGCGGTGGTCGCTCTGGCAGCGTCATCGGCCAAATCGAAGGCCAAGTTCAGAGCAGCCAGTACGGCGATGCGGTCGCGTGCCCTTACCTTGCCGGCATCCCGAATCCTGCACATGGCGGTATCCACGCGCTCTACTGCATCCAGCAAACGCGAGTCCCCACCTTCGGGACAGCCGAGCAAATAACTCTGTCCCATGATTTGCACTTCAAGCTGCTTCATGATGACTCTTTATGTGCCGTATTGGCATCTGGCAGGCGGTCCAGCAGTGCATCGACACGGGCACGCGCTGCGCTTAAGCGCGACTTCAGGGCATCGCGCTCATGGGACAACGATTCCACCTGGGTGGTAAGCAAGGCATTGGTACGCTGGAGCTCACGGTAGCGTACCAACAGCCGATCCACGCGTTCGGCAATTTGGTCGATGTGGGTCTGGTTCGCCATAGAGTTCCCATTGTAGGGTTTGACGCAAGCGCTGCGGAGTAAAATGCACGCGTTGGTGCTTGCGGTGTGGTTCACATGCCGCAGTTCAACGGGAAGCAGGAGGGTGCGCTGTACCCAGCAAACCTAACCTGCGCTGCCCCCGCAACGGTAAGTGGACGAATCTTCACGATTCAACGGCCATCACAGTCACTGGGCGTTTTGACAACGCGCCTGGGAAGGCTTGGCATGTGGTTCCATCAGCCCGGATACCGGCCAACATGGCGGTTGCAAGCTTGCGCGCAACCTTGACGTCCAGGCGCTGTCGGGGAAGACGGCGAGGACTTATTTTTGTTGGTTCCCCTCATGAAAGTTGATTTTTCTCCAGTTCGACTGGCATCCCTGCCCGTCCTCGTGCTGTGTGCCTGCTCCAGTTTCGCCCAAATTGCCGTGCGACTGCCCGACACGGTGGTCACAGCCACCCGTATTGCACAACCTTTGACCGAAGTCGTTGCAGATATCAGTACCCTGGATCGAGATGACATCGAACGCCTGGGCGCGAGCTCGGTGACGCAGCTGTTGCGCAATCTGCCTGGTCTGCAGACCACGGGCACGGGCGATACCAGCCGAGTCTACATTCGCGGTGCCGACGCACGCATGACAGCACTGTATGTGGACGGTGTTCGGGTCGACTCCCAAGACGGGCTGACGCTCGGCGGTGGCGCGCCGTGGGAGTTGATTCCGGTGTCGCAAATTGACCGCATAGAAGTCGTGCGCGGGCCGGTCAGTGCCGTCTACGGGTCCGATGCCATGGGCGGTGTGGTGCAAATCTTTACCCGGCGCGGGCAGGGTGCGGCAGCACCTTATATCAATCTGGGTCTGGTCAGTCTGAATACACAACAGGCCAGTGCCGGAGTCAGCGGTGGTCTGAGTGGCTGGAGCTATGCTGTGGGCTGGGCGCATGAGAACAGCGATGGCTACAACACCCGTCCGGACTTGACCCACGCACCCGACCACGAACCCGAGTCACAGCGCTCTGCCAGTATGCGGCTGGGCTATGCACTCTCAGCAACCAATCAGGTCGAAGTTTCAGCGCTGGACAGCCAGCGTGACTCGCATTACGTTCCCTGGGGTGGTGGCTCCGACTACGCTGCGCACGCACACCTGAGCAGCGCTGCCTTGAAGTGGCAGGCGCAGTGGAGCGGAGACTATCGCACGCAGTTCAGTGTTTCCAACGCTACTGTCGCAAAGCGCGATGATGCTCCCAACGACTACCAAACCACTGCGCAGAGCGTATTGCTGGAGAACCATCTCAAGGTGGCGGGCGCAACGTTGAGCGCAACGCTCGAGCAAAAACGCGATGCCTTCTCGGCGCTGGCCACCAACTGGGACCCCAGCATTAAGGGTGACAGAACCCAGAACGCGGTAGCACTGGGCTTCGGTTCAAACTGGGGTGCGCATGCGATACAACTCAATGTGCGCAGTGACCGGGACAGCATTTTTGGAACCCACCAGACCGGCGCTGCAGCGTACGCCTACCGTGTCACGCCCGCCTGGCGTGCGACGCTATCGAGTGGCACGGCATTTCGAGCGCCCACGCTGGAGCAGATCTTTGGCCCCTACGGCAGCGTCCGACTGCAACCCGAGACCAACCAGAGCACCGAAATGGGGCTGAGCTATGACGCGGCAGCAACGGCCTTCAAGGCGGTCACCTACCGCAACGCCATCAGCAGCATGATCAGTTCCAGTGCCACCCTCGACACCTGTTCTGCCGGCTACTTTTGTTACTACAACGTCGGCAAGGCCAGCATTCGTGGCGTCACCTTCAGCGGCCGGCAGCAGTTTCAGCACCTTGAGTTGCACGCGGCACTCGATCTGCTGGACCCATACGACGACATCACCGGTCGCGTGCTGACTTTGCGCGCCAGGCGGACCTGGTCGCTGGGCGTGGAGACGCAGGCGGGCGGTTGGCAGTGGGGTGCTTCCGTGCAGGGCGTGGGGGAGCGCTTTGACAATGCGGCCAATACCGAGTTGCTCCCGGCCTACGAGGTTCTTCATCTGCATGCCAGTACGCCCTTGGGCAAGGACTGGAGGCTGGCGCTTCGTGTCGACAACGCCACCGACCGTGTCTACCAGGAGGTTGGCAGCTACGCCACTCCAGGGCGCCTCGTGTTTCTCGCACTGCAGTGGCAGCCTGCGCACTGAAATTGGCTGCAAACCCCATGAATAAAGCGCATAAAGCTCCTGGTTTGATAGCATTTTTCCGCGTGCTGACAGTTGGCTGGGTTGTGCTTCTGTGGGGTGGTGACGCGGCTCAGGCGCTGCAATTGACCGACGACCGGGGCGTTACCGTCACGCTGGCTGGGTCGCCGCAGCGCATCGTCAGCCTGCTGCCCTCGCTGACCGAAACCGTGTGCGCACTGGGCCAGTGCACACGCCTGGTAGGGGTGGACCGCGACTCCAACTTTCCGTCCAGCGTGCGTCGTCTGGCGCAGGTCGGCGGTGGACTGGATCCGAATATTGAGGCCATCGTTGCGCTGCGGCCGGACATGGTCTTGCTGGCTGCGAGTTCGCGTGCGGCTGATCGTTTGCAGGCCTTGGGGCTGAAGGTGATGGCGCTGGAGCCCAAGACCCATGCCGACCTGCGACGGGTGCTGGAACAGCTGGGGCAATTGCTCGGTGTGGCGGATCCGAATGCCATGTGGCGCGAGCTCGACGCGCAAGTGTCGGCAGTGGCCCGGACGCTGCCGGCTTCGGTGCGCGCCAGTCGGGTGTATTTCGAGGTCAACAGCGGGCCCTACGCAGCCAGCGAGTCGTCCTTCATTGGCGAGACGCTGGCGCGCCTCGGTGTCAAAAACATTGTTCCCGCGCGCATGGGGCCGTTTCCGCAGATCAATCCAGAATACGTGGTGCGGGCCGACCCCGACCTCATCATGGTGGGCGACGGCTATTCGGTTGGCATGGAGCAGCGCCCCGGTTGGGGTGCAATGCGTGCCATACGAACGCAACACATATGCCGTTTCACGTTGGAGCAGTCCGACATGCTGGTGCGCCCTGGGCCGCGCATGGCAGAGGCAGCACGCACCATGGCGGCGTGCCTGCGCGAGAAGATGCATTCCCTATGAACCATCGCCGCGCTGATGGGTTGGGTCTACTCCTGCTGCTGATTGCGGTCGGGTTGGCTCTGCTGGGCGCGAGCGTGGGCAGCACGGGTTTTGACAGTGTGCTGCAAGCCCATCGTGACCCGGTGGCGTGGCAGATAGTGTGGGACATCCGGTTGCCGCGCACCTTGGGGTCCTGGGTGGCGGGAGCGCTGCTGGGGCTGGCCGGTGCAGTGGCGCAGGGCTTGTTTCGCAACCCCCTGGCCGATCCCTACCTGCTGGGCAGCGCATCGGGCGCTGCGCTGGGGGTTGCCATGTTTCTGGTACTGATGGGTGTGTCGCCGTTTGCCACCGAATGGGTGATCCGCCTGGGCCTTACCGGCGGCGCATTTCTGGGGGCTGTGCTGGGGGTTTTACTGACTTTACTGCTGGCCAAAGGGGTGCAGCACACCCTGCGCTTGCTGCTGGCCGGGGTCATTGTGGGCGTGGTGCTGGGTGCGGCCAAGGAACTGGTCATGCTGGCCCGCCCTGATTTTCTGCAGTCGATGCAAGCCTTCATGTTGGGAAGCACGGCCTATGTGGGTTGGTACGCCTGTGCCGTCATGCTGGTGGCCTGGCTGGGCTGCATGGCAGGGGCGTGGCTGCTGGCACCTGCGCTGGATGGATTGTCCTTGGGCGAGTTCACTGCCGCCAGCCTGGGGTTGCCGCTACAACGATTGCGCGCTGCGCTGGTCGTGGTGCTGGCACTGGCTACCGGCACTGCGGTGGCGCAAACCGGCTTGATTGCGTTTGTAGGACTTGCCGCGCCGCACCTGGTGCGCTCGGTAGTCAAGACCAACCATGGTCGCCTGGTCTGGCTCAGCAGCCTGATGGGTGCCGGGCTGCTGATGGTGGCAGACATTCTGGCGCGCTGGATGCTGGTGCCGCAGGAGTTGCCGGTGGGCGTGCTGACCGCCGTGCTCGGTGGCAGTTACCTGCTGTGGCTGATGCACCGGCGCGTGGCAGGAACCAGAATGCTATGAAAACGATAGCCCTGCACGCACATTCCATAACGGCTAGCCTTGGAAATGTCGAGGTATTGCACGATGTGAACCTGAGTCTTCCGGCCGGACGCTGGACCGCTATTGTGGGCCCGAACGGCGCGGGCAAATCAACCCTGCTCAAGGTGCTGGCGGGTTTGCTTCACCATACGGGTGAGGTCACGTTGCTAGGTGCGCCCATGCACCAGATGTCGGGGCGACAGCGCGCGCAGCAACTGGCCTGGCTGGGGCAGAATGAAGCCAGTGCCGACGATTTGACCGTGTTTGATGTTGCCATGTTGGGGCGCCTGCCACACCAACCCTGGCTGGCTTCAGCCAGCGCAGCCGACCAGACTGCGGTGGAGCAGGCGTTGCGCGCCACGCAGGCTTGGGACTGGCGCAGCCGGGCACTGGGTCAACTTTCCGGTGGTGAGCGGCAACGGGTGCTGCTTGCACGTGCGCTGGCGGTGCAGGCACAGGTGATGCTGATGGACGAACCCCTGGCCAATCTTGATCCGCCACACCAGGCCGACTGGCTGGCACTGGTGCGTGGTCTGGTGGCGCAGGGCAAGACGGTGGTGAGTGTGCTGCACGAGGTGTCGATGGCCTTGCAGGCCGATGAACTGGTGCTGATGCAGGGCGGACGCGTAACACGCCAGGGATCGAGCTCGGACCCCGCCATGCATCAGGCACTGGTGGCCGTGTTTGAGGGTCGAATCCGGATCGAACCCCTGCTCAACCAGTGGGTTGCGCTACCAAAACTATAGCGCCTGGCTCACTCTGCCCTGGTCGACGCTGCGCGCAATTTGTCTTTCTTGCTGGGGCGTTTGCCTTTGATGCCCCCGGTGCCGGGGACGCCGGACCGGTCCACGGGCCCGGGCTCTGCAGCGGTTGTAGGGTCGAAGCCGGCGACGACTTCTCGCGGCACGGTGAGGCGCTGGCGGCGTTCGATCAGGCCGAAGTGCGCCTCGGATGCCGGGCTGACGAAGCTGATCGCCAAACCGCTGGCGCCGGCGCGACCGGTGCGGCCGATGCGGTGCACGTAGTCGGTGGCTGAACGGGGCAGATCGTAGTTCACCACCACGGGCAGTTGCGCTATATCGAGCCCGCGCGAGGCCAGATCGGTGGTGACCACCACTTCCCAGCGCTCGTCCTTGAATTCGGCCAGCACTTGCTGGCGCGCTCCCTGGCTCAGGTCACCGTGGAAGGGTGTGGCAAAAATGCCTTGCTTGTAGAGCTTTTCTGCCACCCGTTCGGCGCTGTACTTGGTGGCTACAAACACCAGGACGCGGCTCCAGCCGTTGTCCTTGATCAGCTGGCACAGCAGTGGCGTGCGTTGCGCGGCATCGACCGCAATCGCGCGCTGGAGAATGGTGGGCTCGTTGGCTTGTGTAGCGGGCACCTCGATGTGCACCGGTTCGCGCAGCAGCTGGTTTGCCAGCTTCTGCACCGCCGGCGAAAACGTGGCCGACAACAGCAGATTTTGTCGTTGCACCGGTAACTGCGCCAGCACCCGCACCAACTCCTGGGCAAAACCCATGTCCAAAAGGCGGTCGGCTTCGTCCAGCACCAGAGTGGCGACACTGCCCAGCCTGAGCGCGTTGTGGTCAAGCAGATCGAGCAAGCGCCCTGGCGTGGCCACCACGATGTCGGCACCGCCGCGCAGCCCCAACATCTGCGGGTTGATGGACACACCGCCAAACACTACCACGATCTTGAGCGGGTGACTGAGGTACTGTCCCAGGCTGCGCAGCACTTCACCGACCTGTGCTGCCAGCTCCCGGGTCGGGACCAGCACCAGCGCGCGTACGCGCCGTGGGCGGTGCCCGGGGTCGCTTTGCAATGCCTGCAGCAGTGCCAGGCCATAGGCGGCCGTTTTGCCGGAACCGGTCTGGGCGCAACCCTGCACATCGCGGCCGCCCAGGATCGCGGGTATGGCTTCGCTCTGGATCGGGGTGGGTGTGGTCAGTCCCAGTTCGTGCGCAGCGCGAACCAGGGTGGCCGGCAGACCCAGCGCGGAGAAAGGCATCGCCCGTCAGCCCTGCAACATGGAGGTATCGCTGAGGACATCCGCCTGCGGCATGCTGGCACCGAGTTTTTGCAGGTCAAGTTTCAATGCCATGACCAATGTGACCGGCAGTGCTTCCAGCGCTTTCGCGTTGGCCACCGGCGCATCGGCCAGCAAGGCTGCAAGGTGAACGACCGCCCCCAGCTTCGAAAACTCGGTGCCGGGTGTCGACTGCGTGCAGGTTCCCAGCGCATCGCTCAACTCCGTGGGAAAGTCCCAGCGCCTGGCCAATTCCGCGGTGATCTGACCTTCATCAAAACCGGCCAGTGTGCGCTCGCGCGTCCAGCGTTCTCCTGGCGCATGGGGATTTTGCTCGATCTTCTGCACGATTTCCGGGTGGCGCTGGGCGATGACAAGCTCACCCAGGCGCAGCATCATGCCGGTCAGCCAAGCCTGCTGCTCATCGATCTGGATGCTGGCAGCAAGCCAGCGCGCGTAGCCGGCACACACCATGCTGCTGCGCCAGAATTCGAGCCGGTTCAGTCCGTTTGGAAGTACAAAGACGTTGGCCATGCAGATTGACAGGGCACGGGCGCGGATTTGCGACAAGCCCACAACGCTGACCGCATGGTCGAGCGTATCGACGCTGCGCGAAAGGCCAAAAATGGCGCTGTTGGCCATGCGCAGGAGGGTAGCGGTCAGTGCTGGGTCACGGGCAATCACATCGCGCACCGTGGTCACGTCAGCGTCTTCGTCATTCAGGGTACGAATCAGTGCATGCGCCACCTCAGGCATCACCGGCAGTTTGACCGACTGCAAAAAGGGAGCGATTTCTGCCATAGTGCGTTGAGTGAAATGGCCGATGCAGTAACACTGCACGGCTATTGTGGTGCTGAGGCCTTGAGTTTATAGCGACAAACGTTCGAAACTGCGCAATTCCAGCATTGCGGTGTGCGGGCCTTGCAGATATAGCGTCCGTGCAGAATCAGCCAGTGGTGCGCATCGACCAGATAGTCCGCCGGGACGCGCTGCAGCAGATTGCGCTCCACTTCCAGCGGACTGGCTCCCGGCGCTATGCCGGTGCGGTTGCCCAGCCGAAACAAGTGTGTGTCAACCGCCATGGTGGGTTCGCCAAATGCCACGTTGAGAACCACGTTGGCAGTTTTTCGTCCGACTCCGGGCAAGGCTTCCAGCGCTGGGCGGCTGCGGGGAACCTGCCCGCCATGGAGCGCCACGAGCATGGCGCTGGTCTGCAACAGATGACGTGCCTTGCTGTGGTACAGACCAATCGTCCTGATGTGCTGCTCCAGTCGGTCCAGGCCCATATCCAGCATCCTTTGGGGAGTGTTTGCCACGACGAACAAGCGACGCGTGGCCTTGTTGACCCCCACATCCGTTGCCTGTGCCGACAGCAGCACGGCGACCAGCAACTCAAACACGGAGCTGAATTCCAACTCGGTCCGCGGATGCGGATTGGCCGCCTTGAGCGTGGCGAAGAAGGATTCGATATCGGCAGGCGTCATCCGAGTGCCACATTCAGAAACGTGGATTTATCGGGAACGGTCTCTCGCATCCAGTCAAGGTCGAGCTTGAGTGAGTCGATCACTTCCACCGGCAGGGTGTCGAGTGCAACTGTCGCTTGGGGTGCCTCGGCCAGCAGGGATGCCAGGTGCAGCGCGGCTCCCAAACGCGAAAATGCCTGTTCCAGCAGCGGTTCTGCGGAGCGCTGCAGTGCCTGCACCATCTGCATGGGAAAGTTCCATCGCCGTGCCAGTTCAGCTGTGATTTGACCCTCACTAAAGCCAACCAGTTGTCTTTCACGCCGCCAGCGGTCGCCGGGGTGCATCGGCAGCTTTTCAATCGCCTGCAGGCTCTTGGGTTCGGCCTGCGCAATCAAAAGTTCACCCAGTCGCAGCATCATGCCGGTTAGCCAGGCAAGCTGTGTGTCGATGCCAAGCCCGCTCGCCAGCCACTGCGTGTAGCCGGCGCAGCCCATGCACGACTGCCAGAACGCCTGTCGATCCAGGCCGGGCAGGATGGGAAACGCTCCTGCCATGCAGGCCCCCACTGCCAGGGCACGCACCCGTGCCATACCGACCAGGGCAATCGCATCATCGAGCGTGCCGACACCGCGTGGCAGGCCGAACTGGGCGCTGTTGGCCAATTGCAATAGTTTCGCGCTGAGCGCCGGGTCGCGGCCAATGATGGTGCACACCTCCTGTACCGACACCGAGTCCTGGTTCAGCGAATTAATCAGATCGTGGGCCACCTCATTCATGGAGGGCAGACGAACGGTCGAAAAAAAGGAATCGAGACTGGACATGAATCTCCTCGTGCCTTGGAAGTCAATCGGCGACAATTTACCCTAAACCACTGAAAGTCCTACGCCATGCAATTTGCGGATCGCCTCAACAACGTCGAAACCTCTGCCATCCGGGAACTCTTCAAACTGCTGGGCAAGCCCGGCATCATCAGTTTTGCCGGTGGATTTCCCGATAGTGCCATGTTTGATGTGGAGGGAATCCGGCAAGCGTGCAACCGGGCGCTGACCGAAGAGCCGGGCGCGGCCTTGCAGTATGGCGCCACCGAGGGTTACCAGCCGCTGCGCGAACAACTGGCCGCGTTCATGCAGACCAAGGGGGCCACCGATGTAGCGCCCGAGCAACTTATCGTCACCACCGGCAGCCAGCAAGCGTTGGATTTACTGGGCAAGACCATGATCAGCCCGGGCGACAAAGTGATTGTTGAAGCGCCCACCTTTCTAGCCACCATCCAGTGCTTCAGGCTCTATGGCGCGGACTTGGTCAGCGCTCCCATCGATGCGCATGGCGTGCAGACCGATGCGCTTGAGCAGCTGATCGTGCAACACAAACCGAAGCTGATTTATCTGATTCCTACCTTCGGAAATCCGAGCGGAGCCATGCTGAGTCTGGAGCGCCGGAAAAAGGTGCTGGAACTGGCCGTCAAGTACCAGACGCTGGTGGTGGAGGATGACCCGTACGGAGACTTGTATTTTGGCGAAGTACCACCGCCCTCGCTGTTGGCGCTGAGCGGCAGCGTTGCCGGCAGTCGCGATCTTCTGGCGCATTGTGGCTCGCTGAGCAAGGTGCTGTCGCCGGGCCTGCGTGTGGGCTGGATGATTGCTCCGCCGGAATTGCTGGCCAAAGCCACCATGTGCAAACAGTTCAGTGATGCCCACACCAGCACCTTCGCCCAGGCGACCGCGGCACAGTACCTCAAGGCCGACCGCATGCCTGCGACGTTGGCCCATGTGCGCAAGGTATACGCCGAGCGTGCTCTGGCCATGGGCAAGGCGCTACGCAAGGAACTCGGCGATGCCATTGACTTTGTGCAGCCCCAGGGGGGCTTGTTTGTGTGGGCGCGCCTGACTGGCGCAGCAGGCAAGATCAGCGATGGCGCTGAACTGGCCAGGCGTGCGGTCGAAAAAGGCGTTGCCTTTGTGCCGGGAGTGCCGTTTTACGCCAACAATCCCGACCGTTCCACCCTGCGACTGAGCTTTGCAACGGCCGATGTGGCAAAGATTGAAGAGGGGCTTGGACGCTTGGGGCAGGCGGTTTTTTAATCAGGCAAGGTGGCGTAACTCGCGCAGCGCCACAGATACCGGTGCCAGATCGGGCGCTTGGGTACCGATGGTGGTCAGTAGGCGGCGCAGGCGCTCGATCGACGCACGATGCGCTACCAGCCAGGCCGACAGTTCTTCGTTGGCTGTGAGCTGGCTCAGCGTGATTTGGCGTGCAATGGAGTAGACGTCGTCGCGCGCGCTGCCGCGCGCCTGGGTTTGCCACAACGTGTCGGTAGCAAGCCGATTGATTTGGGTACGCCATTCGGTCAGGCTAAGCTCCGATTCAACTCCGAAGTAGGCTCTGGCAGCCTGCTCCAGACTGGTCTTGGCACTTTGTGCCAGATCGACCAGGTCCAGCGCCGGAAAGATGAACTCCAGTGCGGACAGGTTTTGCGCCAGCGCGGCCTCCACGCCGGCGGTGATCAGCGCATCAGTGACTTCCTGCCATTTGTGTTGGGCGCTCTGGGGCAACCAGTCAGACAGGTGGACGCGCAGCTCACGCGCCGCCGGTTGGTAGCGCTGGATCAGCGTGGGCAGATCGGTGCCCTGCGCGCGGATGCGCAGAATCCAGCGGGATGCGCGTTGGGCGATTGCCACGAGCTTGCTCAGCAAATCCAGCTGCAGTTTGGCATCGACCTGGTAGTCCAGCGCATCAATCTGGTCCCACAGCGGCTCAAGATCAAAAATTTCGCGTGCCAGCGTGAACGCCCGCACCACGTCGGCAGTGGATGCTGCCGACTCTGCGGCCAGAAAGTTGATGAAAGTCGCCCCCGTTCGGTTGAGCACCGTGTTGGTGATGTAGGTGGCGATGATCTCGCGCTTGAGCGGGTGGCTTGAAATTTCCGTTTCAAATTTCTCTGTCAGCACCTGCGGAAAGTAGGCCCTCAATGCCCGGCTGTAAAACGGATCTTCGGGCAGGTTGCTGATCAGCAGGTCGTCAAAGACCGCCATCTTGGCGTAGGCCAGCAGGACCGCGTTTTCCGGTGCGGTCAGGCCCTGTTTCTTCGCGCGTCGGCGCGCGATTTCCTCATCGGTGGGCAGGAATTCGATGGCGCGGTTGAGTCGCTTGCCGCCTTCGAGCCACTGCATCAGGCGCTGCTGACCGTCGAGCACATACAGCGGGCGGTGTCCCGCAATGTCGAGCGCCTGGGTCTGGTAGTAATTGTCCTGCAGCACCAACTTGCCCACCTCTTCGGTCATGGAGGCCAGCAAGTCATTGCGTTGCTTGAGTGTCAGGTCGCCGGCCTCGACGACAGCACCCAGCAGGATCTTGATGTTGACTTCGTGGTCCGAACAGTCGACACCGGCCGAGTTGTCGATGGCATCGGTGTAGATCAGACCGCCCTGTTGCGCGAACTCGATGCGGCCCATCTGCGTGCAACCCAGATTCCCTCCCTCGGCAACCACCTTGCAGCGCAGGTCTGCACCATTAACCCGAAATGCATCGCTGGCCTTGTCGCCGACCTGGGCGTGGGTTTCAAAACTCGCCTTGACGTAGGTCCCAATGCCGCCGTTGTAGAGCAGGTCCACCGGTGCTTTCAGGATCGCGCGCAGCACTTCCACGGGCGCCAGTTCTTCAGCATCCACGCCCAGCACGGCGCGCGCCTGCGAGCTTAAGGGAATTGACTTGGCGCCGCGCGGGTAAACACCACCGCCCTCGGACAGCAGGTTCTTGTCGTAGTCGTCCCAACTCGAACGCGGCAGATTGAACAGACGCGCTCGCTCAGTAAACGAGCGCGCGGCGTCAGGACTGGGGTCGATGAAAATGTGGCGGTGGTCGAACGCCACCACCAGCTTGATGTGCTCCGACAGCAGCATGCCGTTGCCAAACACGTCGCCCGACATGTCGCCAATGCCCGCCACGGTGAAAGCAGCGCTCTGGGTGTTGTGATTGATGCTGCGGAAGTGGCGTTTTACCGCCTCCCAGGCACCGCGTGCAGTGATGCCCATTTTCTTGTGGTCATAACCCACCGATCCGCCCGAGGCAAAAGCATCACCGAGCCAGAAGCCATAATCTGCCGAGACACCGTTGGCGATGTCGGAGAAGGTGGCGGTTCCCTTGTCAGCCGCAACCACCAGATAGGGGTCATCCCCATCATGGCGCACGACGTTGGCGGGTGGCACCACTGCGCCTTTGACAATGTTGTCAGTCACATCCAGCATGCCGGAGATCAGGTATTTGTAGCAGGCGATGCCTTCGGCCATCCAGGCCTCGCGCTCGGACACGGGCGGCGACTTCTTCGGGAAAAAACCGCCTTTCGAGCCCACCGGAACAATCACAGTGTTCTTGACCTGCTGTGCCTTCACCAGACCCAGAATTTCGGTGCGGAAGTCTTCGCGCCGGTCAGACCATCGCATGCCGCCGCGCGCGACCCGGCCCATGCGCAAATGCACGCCTTCCATGCGTGGCGAGTAGACCCAGATTTCATAGAGCGGCTTGGGCTCGGGCACGCCCGGAACTTCGCGCGGATTGAGTTTGAAGCTGATATAGGGTTTGGCAAGGCCCGCGCTATTGGGCTGCCAGGCGTTAGTGCGCAGCGTAGCCTGTATGGTCGAGACAAACTGGCGCAGGATGCGGTCTTCGTCCAGGCTTTCGACCCGGCGCAGGTCGGTATCAATGGCTTGAAGTAGCTGCTTTTGTCCGGCGCTGCGGTCACCTGCATAGGCTGTGTCAAAGCGCGCCTTGAAGAGCCCGATAATCAATTGCGTGATGGTTGGATGCTTGTGCAGAGTGGCCTCGACGTAGCTCTGGCTGAAAGCAAAGCCCAACTGTTTGAAGTAGCGGGTGTAAGCGCGCAGCACCGTGATGGCGCGCGCGTCCAGTGTGGTGTTGAGAACCAGCTGGTTGATGTCGTCGCTTTCGACCTCACCGCGCCAGGCCTGGGTGAACAGATCCTCGAAACGAGTTTTGATGGTGGCCAGGTCGGCATCAGTGCTGAGCTGCAGCCCCAGATCGTGAATCCAGAGCGTGGCACCGTCCTTGTTGCTGCCGATGTCGTAGGGATGTTCATCGAGTACCCGCGCGCCCATGCGCTCGAGCACTGGCAGGGAATCGGACAGTGCGACCTTGGCGGTGTTGTACATCTTGAAGCGCAGTGTGCCGGTCTCTGCATTGAGCGGACGATAGAGCCTGACGGCAAGCGGCATTGCCGCCGACAGACTGGCCAGAATGTCGGCATCTTCTGCTGCAACGGCAGGCACAAAGTCTTCCCGGTAGGCGATCGGAAATGCCTGCGCAAAGCGGTGTGCCAGCGCCAGGCCGGGGCCTTCTCCGTGGGCGCGCAGCATCTCGTTGGCACAGTCGTCTTCCCAGCGCTGGGTCAGTCGCGTGATGCGGGCTTCCAGTGCGGGCAAGTTCACGTTTTGCGGTGCATTTTCCTTGGCACGCACGAGGTAATGGATGCGGGCCTGAGGGCTGTCCGTGAGCATTGGCGTGAACTCGATCGACTGGCCATCCAGTGCCGCCATCAATTCCTGGCCGATCTTGATGCGCAGCTCGGTATTGAAGCGTTCGCGCGGTACAAATACCAGCGCCGAAGTGAAGCGGCCAAAAGGATCGCGCCGCACAAACAGGCGGGTGCGCTGGCGCTCCTGCAAGCGCAGAATGCCGATCGCATGCTCAGTCAGGGTTGCCGTATCGATCTGGAACAGCTCGTCGCGTGGGTAGACCTCGAGAATGGAGTGCAGCGACTTGGCGGCGTGGCTGTCGGGCACCACACCGGCGGCCTGCAGGACGGCGGCGACCCGGCTGCGCACCTGCGGAATGTCCCCTACGGGGGCGAGGTAGGCAGTAGCGGTATACAGCCCCAGAAAACGGGCCTCACCCACGACGCTTCCGTGCGCATCAAAACGTTTCACGGCAATATAGTCCAGCCAGGCCGGGCGGTGCACTGTGGCGCGCGTCATGGCTTTGGTGACCAGCACCAGTTCATTGGACTCAAGCAGTGCAATCGCTTCCGGGGGCAATCGGGTCTGTGTCGTTTGCACGGTGCCGCGCAGAATGCCAAGGCCGGACTCGGGGCGCGCCACCAGGCTGACCGCGTCACCGTTGCGTATGAGGTCATAGTCGCGTGCACCAAGGAACGTGAAGTGCCGGTCTTCCAGCCAGCGCAGGAAGTCCACACCTTCCTGTCGCCCAGCCGCCGACAGCGCGGATCCGGATGCCGCCGCGGCCATCGCCTGTGCGCGTTCCAGCATCGGTTGCCAGTCTTCCACAGCCGCACGCACATCGCCCAGGACGCGCGCCAATTCGTCAGCCAGAACCTGCTGCTCGGCGCTGGAAACGATGCGATCACATTCCACCAGAATGAGCGACTCCACCGGGTCATGCTTGCCGGCCGCGGTGGCAGCTGTGACACTGCCTATGGTCTGAACCTTTCCATGCGAGTCGCGCGTGACGCTCATCAGGGGGTGAACGATCCAGTGCGCCGTGCGGTTGCAACGGTTGATCGCCATGGTGACCGAGTCCACCAGGAACGGCATGTTGTCGTTGACGATCTGAATCACCGTATGGTCGCTGACGAACCCATCTTCGGACAGGGTGGGATTGAATACCCGTACCTTGGCGCTGTGCACGGCGCGCGGCGTATCCAGCAGGCGCCAGTGGGCATCGGCAATGGCATACAGGTTTGCAGGTCCGCGCGCCGCAATCTCGTCGGGATCGGTATTGTCAAAGTACGCTGTTACGAATCCGGCTTGGCGACCGCCCGAGGCTCCGGCATGCTCGTGGGTGTAGGCCAGCAGTTCAGCGAGATGGGAAGTAGTCATGAAATCTCCGTATTTCTTGATAGTGCGACCGATTCTAGGCAGCCTACGATTCGGCGTGTAGCGATTGCCACCACGGTTCATAGGCTTATGCAGGAGTTGCATTACAGCAGGTACAGCGTGAAACAATGGACACACGGCAAAAATTTTCCGCTGCTTTTGGAGCCATCATGGTCGAGATCACACTGGATCGTCGTCAACTGCTGTGCGGTGTTTCGGCGCTGGCCACCGGACTGTGTCTTCCAGATATGGCCAGGACCCAGACGCGCTGGAGCGGCGATCCGTTTGCGCTGGGGGTGGCCAGTGGATCGCCCACCCACGATGGCGTGGTGCTGTGGACCCGTGTGCTGCGGGGCGGTGCATCGGCGGTGGCTGGAACCGGGGCGGTTGAAGTGCGCTGGGAACTGGCGCACGATGCACAGTTCAACCGAAGGGTGCAAACGGGGACAGAGGTGGCACGTCCAGAGTGGGGCCACTCGGTGCACGCCGAGGTCTCGGGTCTCGAGTCGGATCGCTGGTACTACTACCGGTTCATGGTGGCCGATGCCGTGAGCACCATCGGTCGTACTCGCACCTTTCCTGCGCCTGGTGCTGAGGTTGATCGCCTGCGTCTGGCCTATGCGTCCTGCCAGCGCTGGGAACATGGCCACTTCAGTGCCTACCGCCACATGCGTGACGAACAACTCGATGCAGTGGTGTTTCTGGGTGACTATATCTACGAGTACCCGGGTGCGACCGATGCGGTGCGCAAGTCCACCGGAGGCTGGGTGCTGACGCTTGACGACTACCGGGCGCGCTATGCCCTGCACAAGAGCGACCCTGACCTGCAGGCCATGCACGCCGCCTGTCCGTGGTTGGTGACCTGGGACGATCACGAGGTGCAAAACGACTACGCTGGCACCACGCCGGGTGATAGCGGGCCACCGGTGGCTGATTTTATGGAGCGTCGTGCGGCCGCTTACCAAGCGTTTTACGAAAACATGCCCCTGCGCTCGAGCGTGTTGACACACGGATTGTCCGGACTGGTGCGGGGTGCCGAGATGCGCATCTACGGCAGCGTCCCCTTTGGCAAGCTGGCCACGATCTACCTGCTCGATGATCGGCAATACCGCGATGCACAAGCATGCACCAAGGGCGAACGACTGGGCAGCGCAGCGGTCAACCCGGCCCACTGCCCGCTATGGAATGACCCCCGTCGCACTCTGCTCGGAGCGGCGCAGGAGCGGTGGCTGGACCAGTCTTTTGCGCGGGGTTCGGTCCTGTGGAATGTGGTGGGACAGCAAACGGTGTTCGGCCAGCGCGACTTCAGAATAGGCCCGGGGCTGTCCTTGTCCAACGATGGATGGGACGGATACGCGCCAGCGCGTTCCCGGCTGATTGCGTCCCTGCAGCAGCACAAAGTAGCCAATCCGGTAATTTTGGGTGGCGATGTCCATGCCAACTGGGTCGGCCACGTAAAGGCCGATTACGCTCGTCCAAAAAGTGACAGCATAGGTGTGGAATTTTGCGGAACCAGCATTACCTCACGCGGTGGCGGCAACGACAATATTCCGGAACGTCTGACCGAAAACCCGCACTTTGTGTTTGCCGACGCCCAGCGCCACGGCTATGGAGTGGTCGAGTTCACGCCCAAGCAGCTCACCACCACTTTGCGCGTAGTGGACGACGTGCGGCGCGCCGATGCACGGATTGAAACGCTGGCCCAATTTGCGGTGGAGCCCGGGCGAGCGGTGCTGCAGCGAATCAGCTGAGCACTTCCAGCAAGCGGTCCAGTCCGCCGGTGTTGATGGCCACCATCGCTTGTTCGCGCACGGTCGGTTTGGCGTGATAGGCCACCGACAGGCCGGCCACGCCCATCATCAGCAGGTCGTTTGCGCCGTCACCCATGGCGATGGTTTGGGTCATTTCAATGCCCAGCAGTGAAGCCACTTCCAGCAGCGTGCGTCGCTTTTCAGTCCCATCGCAGATGTCGCCCCAGGGTTGGTCCAGCATGCGCCCGCTGAGTTGTCCACAGTTGGCGCCGCTTTCGATCTCGAGCAGGTTGGAGCGCGCGAAGTCGATGCACAACCGCTCCCGAATGCGGTCTGTAAAGAAGGTGAACCCACCCGAGACCAGCAGCACCTTGAGTCCGGCCTCTTTGCAGGCGTGCACCAGTGCCTCTGCGCCCGGGTTGAGCTGCAGGCGGCGGGTGTAGACCTCTTCCAGGTGGGCCACCGTTACGCCCTTGAGCAGGGCTACGCGCTGGCGCAGGCTTTCCTTGTAGTCGGCAATTTCGCCACGCATGGCGGCTTCGGTAATGGAAGCCACCTCTGGCTTGCGTCCGGCAGCATCGGCGATTTCGTCCACGCACTCGATGTTGATGAGCGTCGAGTCCATATCAAATGCGATGAGCTTGAAGTCGGTCAAGCGCAAAGGGAGCTTGATGCCTTGAATGACGAGTCCTGGGGCTATTTCGTGTGCGGTCATCGGACGGGAAGTGCTATTGTTTCGGTAGCTGCTTGTGCATATTCTACGGGGGTTGAAGGCGTATTTTGTCTAAAAAATGGCTTTCAGCAAGCACCCCAGTGTAGTGCCCAAAATGCCAGCAAAGGTGACCGTAAGAGTATCGCTTACCGCTTGTAGGCGCTTTGCATCGTCACCTATAGAATGAATTTCATGACACGCTACGAACAATTTCTGGTGCAGTTCCCTTCCTACGCCACCACTGCAGGTCTGGACGCATTGCGTTCTGCCCAATACGGGCGACTCGACGCAAAAAAGCAGGTGTACCTGGACTACACAGGTGGCGGTCTGTACGCGGCCAGCCAAGTGCACGATCATGCCCGGGTGCTCAGTGAGCAGGTGCTGGGTAATCCGCACTCAGTAAACCCCAGTTCGATGGAGATGACGCGGCGGGTCGAGCAGGCGCGCTCGGCGGTGTTGCAGTATTTCAACGGCACCGGTGCGTACACAGCCATCTTTACGCTCAACGCTTCGGGCGCACTCAAACTAGTCGGTGAGTCTTATCCGTTTGCTCCAGGTGCGCAACTCCTTTTGACTGCGGACAACCACAATTCTGTCAACGGCATGCGCGAGTTTGCGCAGGCCAAGGGGGCTTCGGTGCGCTATGCGCCATTGACGCGGCCTGACTTGCGCATTGATCAACCGGCCATCGATAAACTGCTGGAAGTCACCGATCCGGCCCAACGCAGACTGCTGGCGTTTCCGGCCCAGTCCAACTTCTCTGGGGTCAAGCATCCCCTGAGTCTGATCGCGACGGCGCGCGAGAGGGGTTGGCAGGTACTGCTGGATGCGGCCGCTTTCGTGCCCACCAATGGACTCGATCTGCAGGCAATAGCGCCAGATTTTGTGGTGGTGTCGTTCTACAAAATGTTCGGTTACCCCACCGGTGTGGGCTGCCTGCTGGCGCGCAATGACGCGCTCAAAATGCTGCGCCGCCCCTGGTTTGGTGGTGGTACCGTCAACTTTGCCACGGTGCAAGGGCGCATGCATGTGCTCTCCGACGGCGAGGCAGGTTTTGAAGACGGCACCCTGAACTACCTGAGCATTCCTGCGGTGGAGACCGGGTTGCGCCATCTTCAAGAGGTTGGCATTGGCGCCATCCAGACCCGCGTGCATTGTCTGACGGACTGGATGATCACACAGCTGTTGGCTCTTAAGCACAGCAACGACCGACCCATGGTCCGCCTGTACGGCCCGGCCAACATGGTGCAGCGTGGTGGCACCGTCACGATGAATTTTTATGATCCCAATGGCCACCTGGTGGACTACCGCCGCATTGAGGAACTGGCGGCGCAGGCCAGCATATCGCTGCGCACCGGCTGTTTTTGCAACCCTGGCGCGGGTGAAACGGCGGAAGACCTTAACGAAGACGATATGCGTGCCGGTATTGCGCAGATCGGATCTGACATCAATTTGCAGCGCTTCCTGCACCTCATGCAAGAGCGTGGTGGAAAAAGCGTCGGAGCCATCCGTGTGTCGACCGGCATTGCCAGTAATTTTGACGATGTCGATCGCTTCCTGGGTTTCGTAGCGGGATTGCGGGACCAGACGGTGCTCACCATTGGCACTGTGTCGTTTGATATTGCCTCCTGCCGCGTGGTGCGCGACGGTGGCTAGTACGACCTAAGTAATCCCAACCGGTTGCCCCAGGCTGCGCAAGATGTCGCGCACCACCTGTGCCCGATCCTTGGCCTCGGGCAGTTCGCGCTCAATGCGCAGCTTTTCGTTCCCTGCCAGCTTGATGTGCTTGTGCTTCTGAATCAGCTGGATGATCTTCATGGAGTCAATCGGCGGATTCTTTTCAAACGTAATGGTGATTACGCCGGGAGCGGCATCGACCTTGAGCACGCCGTACGGTTTGGCCAACACGCGCAGCCTATGCACATCGATCAGCGTTTGCGCCTGGGCTGGCAGCTTTCCGAAACGGTCAACCAGTTCTTCCAGCAGGGCATCGACCTGGTCGGCGGCTCTGGCAGTGGCCAGCTTCTTGTAGAAACTCAGGCGCAGGTGCACGTCACCACAATAGTCGGTGGGCAGCAGTGCTGGAGCATGCAGGTTGATGTCGGTGGTGACATTGAGCGGGCTCAGCAAGTCGGGCTCCTTGCCGTTCTTCAGGCATCGAACCGCCTCGGCCAGCATCTCGTTGTAGAGCTGAAAACCAACCTCCAGCATATTGCCGCTCTGGTTTTCGCCCAGCACTTCTCCGGCTCCGCGAATCTCCAGATCGTGCATGGCCAGATAAAAGCCGCTGCCGAGTTCTTCCATTTGCTGAATCGCCTCCAGGCGCTGGCTGGCTTGTTTGGTCAGTCCCTCCAGATCGGGCACCATCAGGTAGGCATAGGCTTGGTGGTGACTGCGTCCGACGCGGCCGCGCAACTGGTGCAACTGGGCCAGGCCGAATTTGTCGGCACGGCTCATCACGATGGTGTTGGCGGTTGGCACGTCGATGCCGGTCTCAATAATCGTGGAGCACAGCAGCAGGTTGTAGCGCTGGGCGATGAAGTCGCGCATCACGCTTTCCAGCTGACGCTCTGGCATCTGGCCGTGGGCTACCGCAATGCGTGCCTCTGGCAACAATTCTTCGAGCTTGGCACGACGGTTCTCAATCGTCTCGACTTCGTTGTGCAGGAAATACACCTGTCCGCCGCGTTTGAGTTCCCGCAACACCGCTTCGCGGATGACGCCATTGCCTTCAGTGCGCACAAATGTCTTGATGGCCAGGCGCCGCTGTGGCGCCGTGGCAATCACACTCAGGTCCCGCAGGCCTTCGAGAGCCATGCCCAGCGTGCGGGGTATGGGCGTGGCGGTCAGGGTCAGCACATCGACCTCGGCGCGCAGGGCCTTCATTGCCTCCTTGTGGCGCACGCCAAAGCGGTGTTCTTCGTCAATGATGAGCAGGCCCAGGTTCTTGAAATGGGTGTCCTGGCTCAACAGCTTGTGCGTTCCGACCACGATGTCGATGGTGCCATCGGCAAGCCCTTTGAGTGCCACCGTAATTTCCCTGCCCGAACGAAAGCGGCTCATTTCCGCTACCTTCACTGGCCACTTGGAAAAACGGTCCACCAGTGTCTGGTAATGCTGCTCCGCCAGAAGAGTGGTCGGGGCCAAAAAGGCCACCTGCTTGCCGCCGGTAATGGCGATGAACGCCGCGCGCAAAGCGACTTCCGTCTTGCCAAAGCCGACATCCCCGCACACCAGGCGGTCCATTGGGCGTGGACTCACCATGTCCTGAATCACGCAGTGGATGGCGGCGCGCTGATCGGGTGTTTCCTCAAACCCGAAGTCGTTCGAAAATGCTTCGTAATCGGTGGATGAGTAGCGAAAGGCGTGCCCCTCTCGCGCAGCGCGGCGTGCATAGATGTTGAGCAGTTCGGCAGCAGAGTCACGTACCTGTTCGGCTGCCTTGCGCTTGGCTTTTTCCCACTGGCCCGAGCCCAGCTTGTGCAAGGGTGCTTCGTCGGCGCTGACCCCCGTGTATCGACTGATGAGTTGCAGCTGACTGACAGGCACGTAGAGTGTGGCCTGGTCGGCATATTCCAGATGCAAAAACTCCTGCACCTGTGCTTCACCGTCTGCCCCCTTGTTGCCCAGATCGAGGTTGATGAGCCCCCGGTAGCGGCCAATGCCGTGCTGCGAGTGCACCACCGGGTCGCCGATGTTGAGCTCGCTCAGGTCCTTGATGAGGGCCTCGACGTCGCTGACCTGTTCCTGCTTTTTGCGCCGCCGGGTGGTCGCTCCGGCAGCAAATAGCTCGGTCTCTGTCACCAGGTCGATGCCCTGCTCCAGCCAGCGAAAGCCGGTGCTCAGTGCAGCGGTGGCGATGCCGAATTTTTCGTCGCTCGCAGTGAATTCGAGGAGCGAGTCAAACGCCGGCGGGCTGATTCCGGCGTTTCGCAAAAAATCCAGCAGACTCTCGCGCCGGCCATCGCTTTCCGCCAGCACCAAAATGCGTTGCTGCGTATTGCGGGCGTGCACTTTGAGGCGGCCCAATGGGTCCTCAGTACCGCGTTCTACCGCCAAGCCGTGGAGAGCTTCGACTTCGGTGTAGGGCGAGCCAGTCTCTTCGGATGCCGGTTTGATCGCCAGTTGCGCATAGGCATTGGCTCTGGCGAAAAACTGCTCGGTACCCAGGAACAGCGCTTCGGGCGCCAGGGCAGGGCGCTCGGGGTCACCCTGAACCAGCCGGTAGCGGTCCTTGGTGTCGGTCCAGAAGCGCTGGAAGGCCGTCTCCAGGTCGCCATGCAATACCACGGTGGCATCTGGCCCCACATAGTCAAACACCGTGGCGGTGTCTTCAAAGAACAGCGGCAGATAGTATTCAATGCCGGCGGTGGCAACGCCGGCACCCATGTCCTTGTAAATGCGGCTCTTGGTGGGGTCGCCTTCAAGCAATTCACGCCAGCGGTTGCGAAATCGCCCGCGCGCCGCGTCGTCCATGGGGAACTCGCGCCCGGGCAGCAGACGCACTGCGGGCACCGGATAGAGGCTGCGCTGGCTGTCGGGGTCAAAGGTTCGGATGCTGTCGATCTCGTCGTCAAACAAATCGACCCGGTAGGGAACGGCGCTGCCCATGGGGAACAGGTCAATCAGCCCGCCACGTACCGCATACTCACCGGGGCTTACCACCTGCGTGACATGGCTATAGCCGGCCAGCGTGAGTTGTGCCTTTAGCTTGGCCTCGTCAAGCTTTTGCTTGACCTTGAACTCAAAGGTATAGCCTGCCAGAAAGCTCGGTGGGGCTAGTCGATACAGGGCGGTGGTGGCTGGAACGATGATCACGTCGGCCCCGGTTTCCTTGTCGCGCTGCGAGATGCGCCACAGCGAAGCCAGACGCTCGCTGATCAGGTCCTGGTGTGGGGAAAAGGTGTCGTAAGGCAGCGTTTCCCAATCCGGGAACAATGCACATCGCAGGCTTGGGGCGAAGAAGGCAATTTCTTCCAGCAGGCGCTGGGCATCACTGGCATCGGCCGTGACGACGGTCATCGGCTTGTGACTGGCTTTTTCGCGTTCACCCAGTCGGGCCAGCAGCATTGCATCGGAAGAGCCGGGGGGGCGTGGCAACGTAAAGCGCTTGCCAATTTGAAGTTTGGGTAGATCCATGGATACTTGATTCTAGAATGGGCCCCACACCATGCCCGAACCCATGACCGTTCCGCCCGCCAGTTCCGCCCGCCTGTGGGCTCTGATTCCCTGCGCTGGAACCGGAACACGTGCCGGCACAGGGTTGCCCAAGCAGTACCAGGAGGTTGCCGGCAAGCCCATGGTGCTGCATACGCTGGCTGCGTTTTCCAGCGTGCCACGGTTGACCGCAACGCTGGTGGTGGTGTCGGCGGGCGACGCATTTTTTGATTCACAAGGCGCTACGTGTTTGGTAGCTGCCTGCGGCGGTGCCACAAGGGCTGCGAGCGTTTTTAATGGCTTGCAGGCGCTGCTCGAGCGCGGTGCCGGGCCGCACGACTGGGTGCTGGTGCACGATGCAGCGCGCTGCCTCA
>CAIPGC010000094.1 GCA_903864505.1 uncultured beta proteobacterium
GAAGCCGTGACTGCTCTGAATGGCGTGCCACTTTTGCTTGGTTGACGGCAAGGATCGCAGGCCTTTGGCATAGAAGCATCCGGCAAAATGTATTAATTTTTATCGATACGTGATAAAAATCAATTGCCGAGAAAATTAAAATAGTTGCATTCATAAATATTCAACAATATTTGAGTCAAAGCCAATACACTGAACCAGTCGTTCAAGTTACATTTTTTGCTGAGCACAGCGGGAGAGATACGCCTATCCACTCAGAGAAAGGGCGTCAAGTCTTGGAACAAAGCATTTCACGGTAGTCCCGTGCTGGTTGATAGTGCTGAAATTTTGCGGGTCGCCCAAACAATGCGTACGCTCATCATCGTTCCAATTATTCATACTGAGCAGGATATGGGATCCTTGCTTGTACAGATCAAGCGGGAATATATCGACCGTTTCGGCCACGAGAAATGGTGTGATCACCTCAAATCGATTGACGAAGTCTGGCTCGGAATTCGTCAAATGATCACGGTATTGGAGTTGCCCTACCAGGCTGTGCATCTCTATCAGGATGGACTGCCGGTTTGCGGCAAAGAGGTCGACATTGTGCGCGACGTCGCTGCGCAAGGCAGCACCAATCACCAACTGCTGGTTGAACTCATGAACCGCGGCGCCAAGTTAGAGGGGACCGAAGACCCCCAACTGCTGCTGCAAGAGTATCGACTTCATCAGGGCGATTTACGCGACACCCCTCCAGAACACGAAAAACAGCGAATAGACCTCAGCAGAAACCTGCTGACGCAACGAGATCGATTCATTGCTGACCGGATCAATGTCACTTTGCTGGCAGGAGAGATTGGCTTGCTTTTCTTAGGCTTGGCACATTCCGTAGAAACACTGCTCAACCCCGATATTCTGGTTCGACATCTGCTACCTGCCTTAAGAGAAAAGCAGGGAATGCTGAGAAATAAAAATGAAAAACCTTAACAGTGCGGTGGTGTCGATCGACACCACCCACCCAATGCCTAAAGTGCTGATCGTCGATGACATCGCCGATGCCCGCTGGGTACTGACAAACCTCATGCGAATTGAAGGACTGACGTCCGTAGAGGCCGATAGTGGAGGAACTGCCCTCAATGCCTTTTGTCAAGAGCCACCTGATTTGGTGCTGTTGGATGTCGGATTGCCCGATATGGATGGTTTTGAAGTGCTTGCACGACTTAAAGCCCACGACAAAACGATTCCCGTTGTGATGATTACGGCTAACGGCAACACGATGGATGCCGTTCGGGCGATTCGGTGCGGAGCCTTTGACTATATGGCCAAGCCTTTTAACAACCAGGATGTCGCTCTCACGGTGCGTCAAGCGCTGGCAGAAAGTGAAGAGAAAAGACAGGTACGTCAAGTTCGCGAGTCCTCACGTCAGGGTGAGTCACTCATGAAAAAAATGGGTCCCAGCGCTGCTATTCAGGGCATACAGACCGAAGTGGATCGGGTGGCCTCTACTAATTTTTCAGTGCTTGTGACGGGTGAGTCCGGAACCGGCAAAGAACTGGTGTCGCAAGCCATTCATGCCAGAAGTCTCAGGGTGTTGCCGCCGACCGAAAACTGACCCACTTTTAGAGGTTATGCCGACCCAAAACTGACCCAGGTGTTTTACTGGCTCTGCCTTATTTTTAGGCAGGAGCAAAAAAGGTGATCACCATGGAAATGTTGGGAAAAATCAAGCGGATGTACACACGCGACAAGAAGTCGCTGCGTGAGATTGCAGAGAAGACGGGCCTATCGCGCAACACGATACGCAAGTGGGTGCGTGAGGCCAATGAGGCAGCAGCGCCGACTTACCGGCGCAAAGAAATGCCAAACAAACTCACCGCCTTTCACCAAGCGCTGGAACTGGCCCTTAAAGCAGATGCCCACCGCACCAAGCAAAACCGGCGTACTGCCAAGGCACTGTTTACAGAAATCAAACTTGAGGGCTACACCGGGGGTTACAGCCGCGTTACCGACTTCATTCGTGAGTGGCGCAGCAGTGAAGGCAAGGCACCCAAAGCCTTTGTACCACTGGCGTTTGCACTGGGTGAGGCCTTTCAGTTTGACTGGAGTGATGAAGGCATGGTGGTGGGCGGCATCTACTACAAGCTGCAAGTCGCCCACCTCAAGCTGTGCGCCAGCCGGGCCTTCTGGCTGGTGGCCTACCCCAGCCAGGGCCATGAAATGCTGTTCGATGCTCACACACGATCCTTCGCGGCCCTGGGTGGCATCCCCCGACGCGGTATCTACGACAACATGAAAACCGCCGTGGACAAGGTCAAGAAGGGCAAGGGCCGAGTCGTCAATGCGCGCTTTGCTGCGATGTGCGCGCACTACCTGTTTGACACGGATTTCTGCAACGTCGCCTCGGGCTGGGAGAAAGGCGTGGTGGAGAAGAATGTGCAGGACAGCCGCCGACGTATATGGCTGGATGCCCAGAAGATTCAGTGGGGATCCTTTGCAGAGCTGAACGCCTGGCTGGGTGAGCGCTGTCGTTCGCTGTGGAGCGAAATCCGCCACCCTGAGTACACACAATTCAGCGTCCTTGAAATGCTGGAACAAGAGCGCGTTGAGATGATGCCCATGCCGACCGTGTTCGATGGTTATGTCGAGAAACCGGCGCGGGTGAGCAGCACCTGTCTGGTCGCGGTGGCGCGCAACCGGTACTCGGTGCCGTGTGAGCTAGCGGGCCAGAAGGTCAGCACCCGGCTGTACCCGAATCGGGTCAGCATTGCGGCGGTAGACGCCATCGTGGCCAGCCATGAACGATTGCCTGACCGTGGGCACATCAGCTACGACTGGCAGCACTACATTGCGCTGGTGCAGCGCAAGCCAGGGGCACTGCGCAACGGTGCGCCCTTTGCCGACTTGCCCACGCCATTGCAACGATTAAGGCAGGGCCTGATGCGCCGCGTGGGTGGTGACAAGATCATGGCGCAGGTGCTTGCGGCTGTGCCGACTGCGGGACTGGAGGCCGTGCTGGTGGCGGTGGAACTGGTGGTTGAGTCCGGTGCACTCAGCGCCGAACATGTTCTCAATGTGGTGGCCCGACTCAATGCCAAGCCCACCCCAGAGACTGTCGAGACCACACTGGAACTCACTGAGGCACCGCAGGCCAACACCAGTCGGTACGACAGTCTGCGTGGCGAGATGACCAACGCGATGGAGGTCAACCATGCGTCGTGATGTCACCACTGAACTCAAAGAGCTACGTCTACACGGCATGGCGAGCGCCTGGACGGATTTACTGGCCCAAGGGGAGGCCGGTGTGGGATCCTCCAAGTGGTTGATTGAACACTTGCTGCAAGCTGAACACACCGACCGGCACATGCGCTCCGTGAGCCACCAGATGAAAGCGGCCAGGTTTCCTCTGCATCGGGATTTAGCTGGATTTGACTTCGCCTCAAGCAAGGTCGATGAAGCACTGGTCACGCAATTGGCCACGCTGGCGTTCACGGACACCGCGCAAAACGCCGTTCTCATTGGTGGTCCCGGAACTGGCAAGACCCATCTGGCAACCGCCATTGGGGTGTCGGGCATCACCGGCCAGGAAAAGCGGGTGCGGTTTTATTCCACGGTCGATTTGGTCAATGCCTTGGAGCAGGAAAAGGCTCAGGGTAAGCCGGGTCGGATTGCGTTGTCGCTCTTACGCATGGACTTGGTCATTCTGGATGAATTGGGCTACCTCCCATTCAGCCAAGCCGGTGGCGCCTTGCTGTTTCACCTGCTGTCCAAACTGTACGAGCACACCAGTGTGGTCATCACCACCAACCTGAGTTTCTCGGAATGGTCGAGTGTGTTTGGAGATGCCAAGATGACCACGGCGCTGTTGGACCGGCTCACCCACCACTGCCACATCGTTGAGACGGGCAACGAGTCGTATCGGTTCCAGCACAGCAGCATGGCGGCCAAGTCTCGCATCAAGGAGCGCGAGCAAAAACGCAAGATTGCAAAAGCAGAGTCACCCATTGAGCCGTTCTGACGCTGCATACACGGAGAAATCCGCTACGGGCTACGCCCTTCTCGGCTTTCTCCGTGCAGTCTATGAATTCAAAAAACCGGACAGGGAAAAACCAAAAGACAGCTACTGAGTAAACTTATCCACAGTTGCCAATTCAAAAACTGGCAACCCGCCCTGGGTCAATATTGGATCGGCAGGGTGGGTCAATATTCAATCGGCGCCGACA
>CAIPGC010000095.1 GCA_903864505.1 uncultured beta proteobacterium
GGTTGGCGTGATCAGGTCTTCCGTGCTGAGGTCAAACGAGCTGTACTCCACCAGGCTGCGCCGTGCGCCCAGCTTGGTCTGGCCAAACTCGGACTTGATGGCGCTGAGCTCGTCGCTGATGATGATCGAGACCCGCTCCGGACGGGAAAGGATGTCGAGCAGGTCGTCAATTTCGGCCATCACCTCTTTGTACTCTGCGACGATCTTGTCCTGCTCCAAGCCGGTGAGGCGTTGCAGCCGCATCTGCAGAATTTCCTGCGCCTGCGTTTCGGACAGTCGATACAAACCGTCCTGACCCATGCCGTAGGCCTTCTCAAGGCCATCCGGGCGGTAGTCGTCGGCGTTGACGGTGCCGCCATCAGCGCGGCTGCGCGTGAGCATTTCACGCACCAGCTTGCTGTCCCAGGGCTTGGCCATCAGTTCGACCTTGGCTACCGGGGGCGTTGGCGCGTTGCGGATGATGGCGATGAAGTCGTCGATATTGGCCAGCGCCACGGCCAGCCCCTCGAGCACGTGGCCGCGCTCGCGCGCCTTGCGCAGGTTGAAGATGGTGCGCCTTGTGACCACTTCGCGGCGGTGTTCCAGAAAGACCTCGATCAGATCCTTGAGATTGCACAGCTTGGGCTGACCATTGATCAGTGCCACCATGTTCATGCCAAAGGTGTCCTGCAACTGCGTCTGCTTGTACAGGTTGTTTAGCACCACTTCAGGGACTTCACCACGCTTGAGTTCAATCACCAGACGCATGCCTGACTTGTCGGACTCATCCTGAATGTGGCTGATGCCTTCGATTTTCTTTTCGTGCACCAACTCCGCCATGCGTTCCTGCAAGGTCTTCTTGTTGCACTGGTAGGGCAGTTCGTCAACGATGATGGCCTGGCGCTGGCCTTTGTCGATGTCTTCAAAATGGCACTTGGCGCGCATCACAACGCGCCCGCGTCCGGTGCGGTAGCCGTCCTTGACGCCATTGATGCCGTAAATAATGCCGCCGGTGGGAAAGTCGGGTGCCGGCACGATTTCCATCAGTTCATCGATCGAAGCCTGCGGATTGCGCAGCAGATGCAGGCAGGCGTCCACCACCTCATTGAGGTTGTGCGGCGGAATGTTGGTGGCCATGCCGACCGCAATGCCGCCCGAGCCGTTGACCAGCAAATTAGGCAGCCGCGTCGGCATAACCAGCGGCTCCTTCTCGGAGCCATCGTAATTGGGGCCGAAGTCAACCGTCTCCTTGTCCAGATCCGCCAACAACTCATGCGCGATCTTGGACATGCGGATTTCGGTGTAGCGCATGGCTGCGGCGTTGTCGCCGTCGACCGAGCCGAAATTGCCCTGGCCGTCCACCAGCATATGGCGCAGAGAAAAGTCCTGCGCCATGCGAACAATGGTTTCATACACCGCGCTGTCACCGTGCGGGTGGTACTTGCCGATGACATCGCCCACGATACGGGCCGATTTCTTGTAGGGCCGGTTCCAGTCGTTGTTCAGCTCATGCATGGCAAACAGCACGCGCCGATGAACCGGCTTCAAACCGTCCCTTGCGTCGGGCAGGGCGCGACCCACAATCACGCTCATGGCGTAGTCGAGGTAGCTGCGCCGCATTTCCTCTTCAAGACTGATGGGCAGGGTTTCTTTGGCGAACTGGGTCATGAGGCGGTTGTAGCTGGAACGGGGAGTCAAAAGGCAGGCCCTGATTCTAAAGGTAAAGGGCCCGTCTTGTGGCTTTCGTGCAACGGTGAAGTGTCTTTATCGGGTGCTTTTAAATTTGTAAGGCTTGCCCTCTTGTTTGAGGTTTAAGGCCGAATCTGACTGTGGCACAATGGCACGAACGTTATGGGTGATGGGCACCCACAGCGTCTTATAAATACTCGCCGCGCTGCTGCGGCTTTTTTCCTTTAGGAGAACCATGATGAAACTGAACAAACTGGCAATGCTGGTTGCTGCCGCAGCACTCTCGGCCGTGGCTGGCGCCCAATCTGTTGACAACTGGGTCAGCTCGACCGGGATTACCTGGAAGAATGGCACCAATGAGTTGTGCTGGCGCGATGCCACCTGGACACCGGCTACCGCTGCTGTCGGTTGCGATGGCGCTATCGTCGCAGCTCCGAAGGCAGCACCCGCTCCGGCTCCCGCTCCCGCACCGGCACCGGCACCAGTTGTCGTGGCTCCGAAGCCCGCACCTGCGCCGGCACCTGCTCCACAGCCCCCAGCAGCCACCAAGGTGACTTACGCTGCTGAC
>CAIPGC010000096.1 GCA_903864505.1 uncultured beta proteobacterium
ACGCTCGGTTACGCGGTGATGATCGCCGACACCATCCTGGCACCCTTCACCCCATCCAACACGGCGCGCAGCGGCGGCACCATCTATCCGGTGATCCGCAATTTGCCGGCACTCTACGAGTCCAAGCCCAATGACCCGTCAGCGCGCCGCATTGGCTCCTACATCATGTGGGTCGCACTGGCAACCACCTGCGTTACCAGCTCGCTGTTTCTAACCGGTCTGGCACCCAATCTGCTGGCGGTCGAACTGGTCAACAAGACCTCCAAGATCAGTCTGAACTGGATGCAGTGGTTCATGGCATTCGCACCGGTAGGGATCACCTTGCTGCTCCTCATCCCACTGCTTACTTACTGGTTCTATCCACCGGAGGTGAAGGAGAGCAGCGAGGTGCCGGCCTGGGCCGCCAATGAGTTGCACCTGCTGGGCAGCTTCTCGGGGCGCGAGGCCATGCTGGCCATCGTCGTTGTGGCCGCACTCATGCTCTGGATTTTTGGCGGCAGCTTCATCAACGCGACCACCGTGGCCTTGCTTGTGATCTCACTGATGCTGATCGGTAAAGTGGTCACCTGGGACGACATCGTCAAGAACTCGACGGCCTGGAATACGCTGGCCTGGTTTGCCACGCTGGTTGCCCTGGCCGATGGTCTGAACAAGGTCGGCTTCGTCAAGTGGTTCGCCGAGTCGGTTGCCTCGCACATGAGCGGCTTCTCACCCTTTACCGCGATGGTCGTTCTCGTGCTGGTGTTCTATTTCACCCACTATCTTTTCGCCAGCGTCACCGCTCACGTCACTGCCTTGCTACCCGTCATGCTGGCTGTCGGCTCGACCATCCCCGGCATGGACATGCCCCATTTCGCGCTGCTGTTGTGCCTCACACTGGGCATCATGGGGGTGCAGACACCCTACGCCACGGGTCCATCGCCGGTCTATTACGGATCGGGCTACCTGCCCGCAAGTGACTACTGGCGCCTGGGCGGGATCTTCGGCCTGATCTTCATTGCCGCGCTTCTGCTCATCGGCCTTCCGTGGTTGGCGATGATAAGCTAGAGGGCGATGAAAACACGCCTTATCACCTACCTGCTGCTGGGTCTGGCCCTGGCCGCACCGGCAGTCGCCTTCGACCTGCAAGGCCACCGCGGCACGCGTGGCCTGGCACCCGAGAACACGCTGCCAGCGTTCGAGAAAGCCATGCGCATGGGAGTGGACACGCTGGAGCTGGACGTGGGCATGACGGCCGACAAGGTGCTGGTCATTTCGCATGACCCCTACCTGAACCCGTTGATCGTGCGCGATGCCAAGGGCGAATGGCTGACCGGCACCAAGGGTCCGCTGCTGCGCTCGCTGACCTACGCACAGCTCCAGACCTATGAGCTGGGCCGCATCAAACCGGGTACGCCCTATGCCACGCAGTTCTCGACACAGGAGGCCGTTGATGGCACACGCATGCCGACGCTGGCGTCGCTGTTCGAGCGCGTCAAGGCCTTGGGCAGCAAGGTGCGCTTCAACATCGAAACCAAGATTGATCCGACACAAGCGAACGACACCGTCAGCCCCGAGGTGATGACCCAAGCCCTGGTCAAGGTGGTGCGTGATGCCGGCATGGACGGTCGTGTGACGATCCAGAGCTTTGACTGGCGCACCCTGAAGATCGCGCAGGCCATTGCGCCCGAGATGCCGACCGCCTACCTGAGCTTCCAGAACGCCAACAACGACACCATCACCAGCGGTGTATGGACAGCCGGCCACAGAATGACCGACTATCCGGACATTCCCACCATGGTCAAGGCAGCAGGCGGTGCGATCTGGTCGCCCAACGGTGGTGCAGTAACAGAAGACCTGGTGAAGAAAGCGCACGCCATGGGCCTGAAGGTCCTGCCCTGGACCATCAACAACCCGCCCGAGATGGACAAACTGATCGGCTGGGGCGTGGACGGCATCATCAGCGACTATCCGGATCGCCTGCGCACGGTGATGGCGGCTCGCAGGATGCCATTGCCGGCTGCGCTTTCCAGCCCGTAAGTTCGGCTGAGCCATTGATCAAAAATCGTAGCGTTGGAAGCCGGCGCGCCATCCCCTGCAGTGAATTCAATATCCAAAAAATCTAGCCGCGCCGCAAATCCAGCGTGAACGGAAACTCCCGGCTCGCCGCCACGTTGATGGTGGCCGGTGGCACGACCAGCGCGCCGGGCGTGTGGCCCATGGCGGCAAAGCGCGACATGCGCCGGCTCTCTGCCTCATAGGCGTTGACCGGGAAGGTGTCGGGGTTGAGACCACCCGGATGAGCCACGTAGTACTGGCAGCCTCCGAGCGAGCGCTTCATCCAGGTATCGACGATGTCAAACGTCAGCGGGGTGTCGATGCCGATGCTCGGGTGCAGTGCCGAAGGCGGGTTCCAGGCCTTGTAGCGCACGCCGGCCGCGTATTCGCCGGTGTTGCCGGTGGATTGCAGGGGCAGGGCGCGGCCGTTGCAGGTGACCACATAGCGGCTCTGGTTCAGGCCCGTCACATGAACTTCCATGCGCTCGAGCGACGAGTCCACGTAGCGCGCGGTGCCGCCGGGTGCACCTTCCTCGCCCATCACATGCCAGGGCTCCAGCGCGTTGCGCAGCGTCAGCTCGATGCTGGCTGCGTTGACAGAACCGACGATCGGGAAGCGGAACTCGAAGTGCGGCGCAAACCAGCTCGTATCGAAGGCGTAGCCGGCGCCGCGCAGCTCGGCCATCACGTCATCAAAGTCGAGCCGGATGAAGGTCGGCAGCAGGAATCGGTCGTGCAACTCGGTGCCCCAGCGCGTTGCCGGTGCCTTGTACGGTGTTTTCCAGAAGCGCGCCACCAGGGCGCGCAGCAGGAGTTGCTGCACCACACTCATGCGCGGGTGCGGTGGCATCTCGAAGGCGCGCAGTTCCAGCAGGCCCAGGCGTCCCGTCGCAGAGTCGGGTGAGTACATCTTGTCGATGGAAAACTCGCTGCGGTGCGTGTTGCCGGTGGCGTCGATCAGGATGTTGCGCAGCGTGCGATCCACCAGCCAGGGCGGCATGGGATGGCCACCACGCTCCCCCACTTCGTGTGGGTCGCTGCCCCCCGAGGGGGTCAATTTTCCTAGGGGCGGCCCGTCGGAAGATTTGCCATGCAGTTCGCGGTTCCTGTAGATCTGCTCGATGGCAATTTCAAGCTCGTAGAGCTGGTCG
>CAIPGC010000097.1 GCA_903864505.1 uncultured beta proteobacterium
GGCGATGCAGGAATTTACCAGCCGAAGAGACCTGCAGACCTCGTCAAACGTGCATGATCAGCTATGGATTTGTGAGCATCCTCCGGTCTTCACGCAGGGGCTTGCTGGCAAGGCAGAGCATGTTTTCATGGCCGGCGACATTCCCGTGGTGCAAACCAACCGGGGTGGACAGGTCACCTACCATGGCCCGGGACAGGTGGTGGCCTACCCGCTAATTGATCTCAAGCGTGCCGGGTACTTTGTGAAGGAATACGTCTATCGGCTGGAAGAAGCGGTGATTCGCACGCTGCTGCACTTCGGTGTGACCGGGCATCGGGTCGGCGGTGCGCCAGGCATTTATGTGCGGCTGGACGACCCCGCAGGACACCAAGTGCTGGAGCAGCGCCCCCGCAAATTGGTGCTCGCTTCGGATTGGGGGTCAGAGCCGATCCGCTTCGCTACCGGATCCGACCCCCAATCGTCCGGCCCCGACTTCACCGGCCTGGGCAAGATCGCGGCACTGGGCATCAAGGTCAGCCGCAACTGCACCTACCACGGCGTGGCGCTGAACGTGGCGATGGACCTGGAACCTTACTTGCGCATCAACCCCTGCGGTTACGCCCAACTCTCCACCGTGGATCTTTCTACAATAGGCGTGCAGGTGGGCTGGGACGAAGCCGCCCACGTTTTGAGCCACAAGCTCGTCACCTATCTGGCTCCCTGAGGGGCCGCACCACACCATGAGTACGACTGACCCGACCTCGCCCACCGTGCGCGAGGTTCAAAGCACCGAAAACTACAACGCCTCGGCCAAGCAGAAAGCGGCGGCCAAGCTGTCACGCATCCCGGTCAAGGTGGTTCCCGGGGAAATTCTGAAGAAGCCCGACTGGATTCGCGTCAAAGCCGGCTCGCCCTCGACCCGCTTCTACGAGATCAAGGACACGCTGCGCGCCAACAAGCTTGTCACGGTGTGCGAGGAAGCAAGTTGCCCCAACATTGGCGAGTGCTTTGGCAAGGGCACCGCCACGTTCATGATCATGGGCGACAAGTGCACGCGGCGCTGCCCGTTCTGCGACGTCGGCCACGGTCGGCCGGACCCGCTGGATGTGAATGAGCCCGAAAGCCTGGCCAATACCATCGCCGCGTTGAAGCTGAAATACGTGGTGATTACCAGCGTGGACCGAGACGACCTGCGCGACGGCGGGGCACAGCACTTTGCCGACTGCATTACCCGCATCCGCCAACTGTCTCCCGGCACCCAGATCGAAGTGCTGGTGCCCGACTTCCGGGGCCGCGACGACCGCGCATTGGCCATCCTCAACGCCGCGCCGCCCGATGTGATGAACCACAACCTGGAGACCGCGCCGCGCCTGTACAAAGAGGCCCGCCCGGGCTCCGACTACCTTTTTTCATTGAACCTGTTGAAAAAATTCAAAGACCTGCACCCTGGTGTGCCCACCAAGAGCGGCATCATGGTCGGCCTGGGCGAGACCGATGAAGAGGTACTTCAGGTGATGCAGGACATGCGCGACCATGGCATCGACATGCTCACCATCGGCCAATACCTGGCACCTTCGACCAGCCACCTGCCGGTGAAACGCTATGTGCACCCCGACACCTTCAAGATGTTCGAAGCCAAAGCGTACGCGATGGGCTTCAGTCATGCCGCCGTCGGCGCCATGGTGCGCTCCAGCTACCACGCCGAGCAGCAGGCCGGGCATGCACTTTCAAAGCGCTAACTGTTGGA
>CAIPGC010000098.1 GCA_903864505.1 uncultured beta proteobacterium
CCGCAGAAGACTCGCTAGCGCAACTGGATAGCTCGGCGAGCCCGATCGCTGCGAAACCTGGGAGCAGCCCTCGCACCGGTGATACCCCCCCTAGCTATCAGCAAGTGACCAGCAAGGTGGAAGACGATGCTGCCCAGTTGGCCATGAGCACGCTGTCGTTCCAGGACTATGTTCGTGAGCGTATGCTACGCAAGCGCCACGAAGAAGCGCAGGCACCTGCGAAAGAGCAACCCAACCCACTGATCAAAGAGCGTCCCCAAGCCGCGAGTCAGACCTCTGCCCCAAAGGCATCGCTGAGCCGAAAACCCGCTGGTGCGTCGACGCAGACAGCCGCAGTTTCTCAGGGAATTGTGGATGAATTGCACGCCATGAAGGATCTGATAGAAGACCGTTTCAACACACTGACTTGGCTGGGTCAGGCACGGCAGAATCCGATTCAGGCCAACCTGATGCTCAAACTCATTCGGGCCGGCTATTCGCCCACCCTGTCCCGAACCATTCTCGAGCGCATGCCAGAAGAAATGGATGCTTCCGCTTCGGTGCGGTGGGTGATGGACGTGCTGGAGCGCAACTTGCGCACCGATGCTGAACGACCCTCGTTGCGGGACGAGGGCGGGATCTTTGCACTTATTGGAGCCACGGGAGTGGGGAAAACCACGACCGCAGCCAAGTTGGCCGGGCAATGTGCCGCCGCGTATGGTGCCAGCAGCGTGGGGTTGATCACACTCGACACCTACCGGGTGGGAGCGCATGAACAACTCCGTGCCTACGGGAAAATGCTCGGAGTCGTGGCCCACCTGGCGCACGATCGTGCAGCGCTGCAAGACCTGCTGGGCCTGCTCTCGGCCAAGAAAATGGTTCTGGTCGATACCACCGGTCTGGCTCCACGCGACCCCCGTAAGCGCGAACTGATGGAACTGCTGAATTTGCCCGACATCAAGCGACTGCTGGTACTCAACGCCGGCGGTCATGGGGACACGCTGGACGACGTGGTCACCTCGTTCAAACAGGCCTCTGCGCAGCAGGTCATTTTTTCCAAGATTGATGAGGCCGTAAAGCTCGGCCCGGCCATTGATGCAGCCATCCGGCACCAATTGGTACTTCGGGGAGTAACCACCGGGCAACGCGTTCCTGAAGACTGGGAAGCAGCCGCCTCGTCTAAACTGGTGAGTCAGTCGATGCGAGCTTCTGGCAACTCCGCATTTGATCCCAACACCAGCGATTTGGGATTCTTCTTCAGCCAGGGCGCTGGCCAAGATGCCGTGCGGAGACACCTGGATGCTTGAGAGCACAACCAATCAAGCCTCAGGACTACTGGCACTTGCGCCGCAACAAGGTCCGCGACTGATGGCGGTGGTCAGCCACGGTGATGACCGCGCCGAACTGCCACTGCTATGGCGCATCTGTGCTGCCTTGGTCGATTTTGGCTACGCTGTGACGGTACTGGATGCAACCGTTTGCGAATCCGAGGCCAATCCGGGCCTGGAGCAAATGCTCGAATGCAACTACTCTCGGATGGCAGAAAGCCTGGATGCCCCTGCCTGGACGGTCGTTCCAGCAGCCAGGGGTGTGCAGGGCCTGTGCGCCATCCCGGCACAAAAGAGCCACAACCTTTCGCGCTTAGGCAGAATGTTCCCCCATGACGGCGTCGTCATTCTTTACAGCAACGCTGAATGGCTGGTAGCGCTACTGGGCGAGAGCGAATGTTCACCCTTGCTTCCGGTCTCATCGCAAAAGAATTCGTTGATGACCAGCTATCTGGCCCTGAAGCGGTTGCTGAAAAACGGCAAACTTCAGCCAACCGTCGTAAACTTGGCACAAAACCAGCGCGCTGTCGCGGTAAGCTTGAGCGAATGTGCAAAGACTTTTCTGGATTACGATGTGAAGCCAATCAACATTCGGACACTCACTGAGGAGAGCTTCTCAGGCGGAGATGTGCCATTGCTGGCTTTGCGCCTGCTCGAAGGCGCCCTCGCACTGGCAAATACGGATTCATTGCCGATGACAGGATTGGGTTCCCGCGTCGATAGACCGCAACCATTTTTGAGTCACTGATGTACACCGCCAAGGGCCAACTGGACCGTTCCGCATTGATCAAGCAGTACCAACCGCTGGTCAAACGGTTGGCGCACCACATGATGGCCAAACTTCCTCCCAGTGTGGAAGTGGATGATCTGATCCAGGTGGGGTTGATCGGTTTGTCGGACGCGTTGTCGCGCTACGAGTCCTCCCAAGGTGTGCAGTTTGAAACGTTTGCTACACAGCGAATACGTGGCGCCATGCTCGACGAACTGCGGGAGAACGATTGGATGTCCCGAGGGTCACGCAAGAGCCAAAAGGATATTGAAGTCGCTATGCGACGTGTGGAGCACCGCGTGGGCCGTACACCGCTGGAGTCCGAAATCGCCAAAGAAATGGGATTGCCTCTGGAGGAGTACCAAAGCCTGCTGGGCAAAGTGCGGGGCACGCAGTTGGTGTACCTGGAAGACATGTCCCGCGGGGGCGAGGACGACGATGCCTACCTGGACCGCCATGTTGCGGACAGCGAAGCCGATCCATTGAATCTGC
>CAIPGC010000099.1 GCA_903864505.1 uncultured beta proteobacterium
ATTCGCCCAGCGCAGCGCCGTGTACATCGTGGGTGCCGGCTTTGTTCGGCGAGCCCATGCCGATCACGGTCTTGCAGCAAATGAGCGTGGGTTTGCCGTTTGGCAACAGGGCTTGTGCTGTGGCGGCATGCACTGCTGCGTCAAGCGCCTCGCTGTCATGGCCGTTAATGTCGGGGATGACGTTCCAGCCATAGGCTTCAAACCGCTTGGGCGTATCGTCAGTGAACCAGCCCGCAACATGGCCGTCAATCGAGATGCCATTGTCATCATAAAACGCGACCAGCCTGGACAGGCGCAGGGTGCCCGCCAGCGAGCAGGCTTCATGGCTGATGCCTTCCATCAAGCAGCCGTCACCAGCGAAAACATAGGTGAAATGGTCGACGATGGCGTGGCCGGGCTGGTTGAACTCTGCAGCCAGGAGTTTCTCTGCCAGCGCCATCCCAACGGCATTGGCCAGACCCTGTCCGAGCGGACCGGTGGTGGTTTCGATGCCGGGGGTTACGCCTACTTCTGGATGCCCCGGCGTCTTGCTGTGCAGTTGGCGGAACTTGCCGAGCTCGGCCATGGGCAGTTGGTAGCCCGTGAGGTGCAGCAGTGCATAGATCAGCATCGAGCCGTGCCCGTTGCTGAGCACAAAGCGGTCACGGTCAGGCCACAAGGGGTTGGTGGGATTGTGGTTGAGATGCCGATTCCACAGCACTTCAGCGATGTCGGCCATGCCCATGGGGGCACCGGGGTGGCCGGACTTTGCTTTTTCAACGGCATCGATCGCGAGAAACCGGATTGCGTTGGCCATTCGCTTGGCCATGGTGGGAGTGGGACGGGTCATGCGATCTCTCCAGTTAGCCGCGGGCTTTTTTCTGGCGCTCCATCATGCGCCAGACAAAGGGCGTAAAGATGAGTTGCATGGCCAGTTCCATCTTGCCGCCGGGCACGACGATGGTGTTGGCACGGCTCATGAAGGAGGCGTTGATCATGCTGAGCAGGTACTGGAAGTCGATGCCCTTGGGTTTGGCGAAGCGAATCACCACCATGCTTTCATCGGGCGACGGAATGTCACGGGCAATGAAGGGGTTGGACGTGTCGACCATGGGCACGCGTTGAAAGTTGACATGCGTGTGCATGAACTGCGGGCAGATGTAATTTACATAGTCCGGCATGCGTCGCAGGATGGTGTCGGTGACCGCTTCGGTGCTATAGCCGCGTTGCTTCTTGTCGCGGTAAAGCTTCTGGATCCATTCCAGGTTGATCACCGGCACCACACCCACCAGCAAGTCCGGATGCTGAGCGATGTTGACTTCGGGAGTGACAACTGCGCCGTGCAGGCCTTCGTAAAACAGCAGGTCGGTGTTGGCAGGAACGACTTCCCAGGGGGTAAAGGTGCCGGGCTCCTGTTGGTAGGGAGCTGCCTCTTCGGCGTCGTGCAGGTACTTGCGCCGCTTTCCGGTGCCGGTGCTTGCGTAGTCGCGAAACAGCGATTCGAGTTCAGGGAACAGATTGTTCTCCGGGCCGAAGTGGCTGAAATTCTTGTTGCCCTGCTGCTCGGCTTCGGCTTGTCGGACCTTCATTTCCCGGCGGTCGAAACGGTGGAAGCTGTCACCTTCGATGATGGCGGCTTTGACGCCCTCGCGACGGAAAATCTCGCTGAAGGTGCGAGTCACCGAGCTGGTACCAGCGCCGCTGGAGCCGGTGATGGCGATGATGGGGTGGCGTTCAGACATGGCATGTCTCCAAAAATAAGTTAGTCCCTGAACAGGCTGCGTTCGGCAAACAGCGGATTGTGCAAATTGGTCTGAACCGGCTCGGCGTGGTAGCGCTCGATGCGCTCGACTTCGTTGCGCGAACCAAATACCAGACCAATGCGCTGATGCAGACTGCTGGGCTGCACATCGAGCATCGGCTTTTCCCCGGTAGAGGCACGACCACCGGCCTGCTCCATGACCATGCCAATCGGATTGGCTTCGTACAGAAGGCGCAAGCGCCCGGGTTTGCTGGCGTCCTTGGTGTCGCGCGGGTACAAAAAAACACCGCCACGCATCAGAATGCGGTGCGCTTCGGCCACCATGCTGGCAATCCAGCGCATATTGAAGTCCTTGCCGCGCGGCCCCGGTTTGCCTGCGAGGCATTCGTCGACATAACGCTTGACCGGTGCTTCCCAGAAGCGCGCGTTGGAGGCGTTGATGGCAAATTCCTGCGTGTCGGCCGGCACTTGCATTGCCGGATGCGTCAGCATGAACTCGCCCAGCGTCGGGTCGAGCGTGAACCCGTGCACGCCGGTTCCTACCGTGAGGACCAGCATGGTGGAGGGACCGTAGAGCGCATAGCCTGCAGCCACCTGGGTTGAGCCGGCTTGCAGGAAGTCGGCCTCGACGACGTCGCGCTGCTGCTCGCGCGGCATGTCTTCGAGCTCTTTAGGCGAGCGCAGCACCGAGAAAATACTGCCCACCGTCATGTTGACGTCGATGTTGCTGGAGCCATCGAGCGGGTCAAACACCAGCAAGTATTTACCGCGGGGGTGTTGCCCCGCAATCTGGTAAGGCGTGTCCATTTCTTCGGACGCCATACCCGCCAGATGGCCGGCCCACTCTGTGCGGCGTATGAACACGTCGTTGGCCAGAACATCACGCTTTTTCTGGGTTTCAGCGTCCTGGGCATCACTGCCCTCTGGATGAGCATAGGTTCCACACTTAAGCTGCAAACTGAGGCATCCCAAGGTGAAGCCGTATTAGTAAGGCAAACGATTGAAGATTTTATGATGAAAAGTGATTTTGAATCGGCCAACCGCTACATCAAGGAACTGAAAGCCAAGA
>CAIPGC010000100.1 GCA_903864505.1 uncultured beta proteobacterium
AGCACCGCCATCATTTCCATGCGGTTATTGGTGGTGCCCACTTCGCCGCCAAAGAGTTCTTTCTCCGAGCCGTCGGGGGAGCGCAATAACGCACCCCAGCCGCCCGGACCGGGGTTGCCCTTGCAGGCACCATCGGTGTAAATGACAACTGCGTTCAATCGTTCTTCCTGTTCAAAATATCCACTCCATGGTGGCGGTTGACCACCGACACCGGTCCAGCTGCGCGCGCCGGTGCCGTCTTCCAGGCCGGCCCCATCAAACGCATGCCCCGAACCCGCTTGACCGCCACCAGAAAATAGCCGGCACCAAAGATGGGCCACCAACGCGCCCCCACAGCGTCCATCCATGCAAAACGGCTGAGCCAATGCGCACTGCCTACGGCCGGACGGTAACCACCAAACTGCCCCACCTCGACCTCGAAGCTCAGCAGTCGCAGCCAATCGCGTAAACGCCAGTAGCCAATGAACTCACCGCAGTCGGGGAGGAAAGGGCTGTCCACGCCGAGCTTGCGATACAGGTGCCCGCGTCGCTGGCGCAAGCCCCACAGACTGGTCGGATTCATACCGCAGATCACCACCCTTCCCTCAGGCACCAACACACGCTCGACTTCGCGCAGGGTGGCATGGGGGTCGGCGCTGAGTTCCAGGGTGTGGGGCAACAGCACCAAATCCAGACTGCCGGCGGGAAAGGGCAAGGCCGTAAAGTCGGTCAGAAAAGCCACGCGCCGGTCCGGCGGAAGATCCATCGGTGGCCGGTGATCGTCGGCCAGCCACTGGTGCGGCATGCGGTTAGCGCGCAACCCCTGCAATTCAGGCACGCCCAACTGCAACGCGTGGTAACCAAAGATATCGGCCACGGCAATGTCGACTTGGGTACGATGCCAGTCCAGCAGGTAACTCCCTGCCGGGGTCTGGAACCAATCGTGCAAATCTATAATCCGTCCGCTCATGACCTTAATACCGCTGCCTGCTTTTTCTGATAACTACATCTGGATGCTGCACGACGGGCACGGGGCCATGGTGGTAGACCCGGGGGATGCCCAGCCAGTCCTGGACGCGCTGCAAAGCGAGCGCGTCCAATTGCAGGCCATTTTAGTCACGCACCACCATGCCGACCACACGGGCGGCGTGGACACTTTGCGCCAAACCACCGGGGCACAAGTCTATGGGCCTGCTGCCGAAGCCATTCCACAGCCCGCACGCGGACTCGGCAGTGGCGACAGGGTGCACGCCGTGGGGCGGGAGTTTCAGGTGATGGATGTGCCCGGCCACACTGCGGGTCACATTGCCTTTTTCTGCCCAGAGATGGAAGGCAGCCCGTTGCTGTTTTGCGGTGACACGCTGTTCAGTGCCGGGTGCGGACGCTTGTTCGAAGGTACGGCTGCGCAGATGCTGCACTCACTGGAGCAACTCGCCGCCTTGCCCGGCGCAACGCGGGTATGTTGCACCCACGAATACACCCTGTCCAACCTCAAATTTGCGCTCGAAGTCGAGCCAGGCAACGCGGCTCTGGTGCACTACCGGGCACATGCACAACAGTTGCGCGCCCAGGGGCTGGCCACCTTGCCCTCGACGATGGCATTGGAGCGCAGCATCAATCCTTTTTTGCGCAGCGGCGAAGCGGACGTCATCGCGTCGGCGCGCGCCTACGATGCCCGGGCGGTAGACCGCCAGGGTGTTTTTGCGACACTGCGTGAATGGAAGAACCACTACCGATGAGTAGTCTGAAACTTACCGGCCTGATCGCCATGTTATGCATGGCAGGGTGCGCAGTTCCGCCGACTGCGCCGGAGTCCGCACCGGTGCGCGATGCGGTGCGCGCACCCGTGGCGGGAACTTCATCGCACGACGATGGACTCAACCTGCGCTCCAGCCGGCAGTTGATACCAGACGCGTCGTCTGCCGGCAGCCAACTCCCGCTCACACCGATGCAAGCGCCAGAAGCAGGCACGCGTGCGGTAGCACCAATGGCACCACCGGTGGACTTGTGGGATCGCATCCGCCGCGGCTACGCCATGCCCGATTTGGACAGCGATTTGGTGCGTGACCGCGAGCAGTGGTACGCCACCCGGCCCGACTACATTTTTCGCATGACCGAGCGCTCAAAGAAGTACCTGTTCCACGTCGTCGAAGAACTCGAACTGCGCAACATGCCGACCGAACTGGCGCTGCTGCCCTTTATCGAAAGCGCCTTCAACCCGCAGGCAGTCTCCGTTGCCAAGGCGGCAGGAATGTGGCAGTTCATGCCCGCCACCGGCAGGTTTTTTGAATTGAAACAAAATGCGTTTCGTGATGACCGGCGGGACGTGCTGGCATCGACCCGGGCGGCCCTGGATTACCTGCAAAAACTGCACACCATGTTTGGCGACTGGCATCTTGCCCTGGCGGCCTACAACTGGGGCGAAGGCAGCGTAGGTCGCGCCATCGCAAAGAACCAGCGCGCAGGCCAACCTGTGGGCTACGTCAACCTCGCCATGCCAATGGAAACACGCATGTACGTGCCCAAGCTGCAGGCGGTGAAGAACATCGTGTCACGGCCAGAGTTGTTCAACTCAACGCTACCGCCGATCGATAACCACCCCTACTTTCAGTCGGTCACCATCCACCGCGACATCGATGTCACACTGGCGGCACGTCTGGCCGAGGTTTCGCTGGACGACTTCAAAGCCCTGAACCCTTCTGTCAACCGCCCCGTCATCCTGGCCGCTGGTACCCCCCAAATTCTGCTGCCCTGGGACAATGCCGAAGTGTTTCAGGGCAATCTGGAAGCATACGGTGGTGGACGGTTGGCAAGCTGGACGGTGTGGGTGGCACCCACCACCATGCGCACTGCCGATGCGGCCAAACGGGTAGGCATGTCGGAGGCCGAACTGCGCAGTGTCAACGCCATTCCGCCCCGCGTAGTAATTCGCGCTGGTTCAACGCTACTGGTACCACGTGGCGCCGCAACCCATCAGGACGTTGCAAGCAAGGTGGCCGACAATGGTCAGATTTCATTGGCGCCGGAAGTGGTACTCAAGCGCACGGTGGTACGTGCCGGAAAAGGCGAAAACGTCGCCAGCATTGCACGCAGGTACCACGTCAACCCGGCCCAGGTGGCGCAGTGGAACAAGGTGGCTGGTAGCGCTGCATTCAAGCCTGGTCATCCAGTCGTTTTGTTTCTGCCGCCCCAACCCGCACGCAAGCCAAATGCAACCAAGGCAGTGCATCGTCCCGCCACCCGAGTAGCAAAGCGGTAGTCCCGGCACAAGATGCTTCACGCTGTCGGGGCAATGCCGATGCTCAGCGGCGGTCCGCCAGCGCATGCGCGATGGTGCCGAGGTCCACATATTCGAGTTCGCTGCCCGCGGGCACGCCACGCGCCAGACGTGTCATCTGCAGGCCACGGGCCTTGAGCCCCTCGCCGATGACATGGGCCGTGGCCTCGCCCTCGGCAGTGAAATTGGTGGCCAGAATGACCTCGGTTACCGTTCCATCGAGTGCCCGGTCAAAAAGCTTTTTCAATCCGATGTCGTGCGGCCCGACCCCATCGAGCGGACTGAGCTTTCCCATCAAGACAAAGTAAAGCCCCCGATAGGCACCCGTGCGCTCGAGTGCCGACTGGTCCGCCGGTGTTTCCACCACGCAGAGTTTGCTCGCGTCCCGGCGTGCATCCAGACAGGTGGCACAGACCCCGCCCTCGGTAAAGGTGTGGCAGCGCTCACAGTGCCTGACGCTCACCACCGCAGCGTCGAGCGCCCGGGACAGCACCTGCGCACCAGCGCGGTCGTGCTGCAACAGGTGAAATGCCATGCGTTGGGCAGATTTGACACCCACCCCTGGCAAACGCCTGAGCGCGTGGATCAGTGCTTCAAGCGAGTTGGCATCGGACACGGGCAGTCGCCGTCAGAACGGGAACTTCATGCCACCGGGCAGGCCCGGCATACCGGCGGTGATCTTGCCCATCTTCTCGGCAGATGTGTCTTCGGCCTTGCGCACCGCCGCATTGAAGGCAGCAGCGACCAGGTCCTCGAGCATGTCCTTGTCATCCGCCAGCAGGCTGGGGTCGATGGTGACACGCTTGACATCGTGCTTGCAGGTCATGGTGACCTTGACCAGGCCCGCACCGGACTCGCCAGTGACTTCTATGCCACCCAGTTCATCCTGCGCCTTTTTCATGTTGTCCTGCATCGCCTGAGCCTGCTTCATCAGTCCGGCAAGTTGTCCTTTGTTGAACATGGGTTTCCTTTTTGGTTTCGATACTTTGTGGGTCAGACCACTTGCGAAGCAATGTGCACTGACCCCAATGGATTAAATGGGTTTGATGGAGCCTGGCACTATTTTCGCGCCAAAGTCGCGCATCATGCTCTGCACAAACGGGTCATCAAAAATAATCTTCTCGGCCGCCAACTGCCGTTCGGCCGATGCAGCATTGTTGCGCCGCGCCGGGCAGTCGGTCACACGACCCACCTCCACTACCAGTTGCACCGAGTAGCCGGCGTTGTGCAGGGCGGTCCTCAGCCGATCCCGGCTGCCGCTCTGGTTGAGCGACTCGCGCTCCACCCGCAAAATCCACTGGTCGGTGTCACGCGCCACCAGTTGCGACTGCAGCGCCAGTTCGCGCACCATGGCCGCAATGGCCTCCTGCGCGATGAGTTGTTGCACCGTTGCGTGCCAGAAGTCTCCCTCGGGCGTTGGAACAAGCAGCCCTCCAGCCGGAGAAACCATTGCATCGGAGCGACTTTCGGCCTGCTGGCGCACCGGAACCGCTACAAGTTTAGGAGCTGCTTGCGCAGTATCTGCGGGCTTTGCATCTTGTTTTTTATCTAGCTTAGCAGCGATGGCAGCCTGCGGTCCTGCAGAGCGTACGTGCAACACATGCCCAGGTGGAGCATCGTCCCAGGGCTGCACCGCGATCGGTCTTTCGAGGTCTGCAACCGCAACCAATGGCCTTGTTGCAGCCGCGGGGGTGGCGGGATCCTGCCCGGACTTAGCCGGCGAAACCTTCAGACTTTTTTTTTCAGCCAAGGTCGCCGGCTTAAATGCCAACAGGCGCAACAGCACCATCGTCAGTGCCGCGTATTCGTCGGGTGCCAGACCCAGGTCGCCACGGCCATGCAAACAAATGCTGTAGAGCAACTGCAACTCATCAGCGGGCAGCAGTTCGGCCATGCGGGCCGTTTCTGCGGCCTCAGGGTCCGCATCGTCGAGCGCTGCACCCACGGTCTGCAGCACCGCCATGCGCTGCAGCACAGTGGCCATTTCTTCCAGCGTGGAGCCGGCACTCAGGCCGTTCAGTCGCAGGACATCCACCGTTTCCACCACCGCCTTGCCATCGCCAAGCGCCAGCGCTTCAATCAGGCGAAACACATAGGAGCGGTCCACACTGCCCAGCATCTGGCGCACCGTGGCTTCCTGCAGCGAACCGGATCCAAACGCGATGGCCTGGTCGGTCAGGCTCAACGCATCGCGCATCGAGCCTCGCGCCGAACGCGCCAGCAAACGCAGTGCCTGCAGGTCCGCAGGTACCTGCTCTGTGGCCAGCACCCGCTCCAGATGTTCGCGAATGGTCTCTGGGGCCATCGGTCGCAGGTTGAACTGAAGGCAGCGTGACAAAACCGTCACCGGCACCTTTTGCGGGTCCGTCGTGGCCAGCACAAACTTCAGATAGTCGGGCGGCTCCTCGAGCGTCTTAAGCATCGCGTTGAATGCATGCCCGGTGAGCATGTGAACTTCGTCAATCATGAAAACCTTGAAGCGGCCCTGCACCGGCTTGTAGACGGCCTGCTCCAGCAGCGCCTGAACTTCGTCCACACCCCGGTTTGAGGCAGCATCCAGCTCGGTGTAATCGACGAAGCGCCCGCTATCAATATCTGAGCACGCTGGGCATACTCCACAAGGGGTAGCGGTAATTCCACCATTTCCATCCGGGCCCTGGCAGTTGAGCGACTTGGCCAGAATCCGCGCTATGGTGGTCTTGCCTACACCGCGCGTACCGGTAAACAGATAGGCATGGTGAAGTCGCTGGGTGGTCAGTGCATTGCTCAGCGCCTGCACCACATGGTCCTGCCCCACCATTTCGGTGAAATTGCGCGGACGGTATTTGCGGGCGAGCACAAGGTAGGACATGGCAGGATTCTACGGGAGCGCCATCGCTGGATATTGACTAGAATGGTTTCAAAAAAGAACGCGCTGCCCGGTCGCCGCCAGTCTGCACATCCCCCTATTTCATGAACCCACATCAGGATCAATCGCACCCGAGTCCGTGGTGGCTGAAATGGCGTCCGCGCTGGTTGGCGTTGGGTGCCAACGATCTGTTACGCGACGCAGTGTACCGGCGTCTGTGGCTGTCGATCCTGATTAGTTCCTTTGGCGCACAGGTCACGATGCTGGCGATCCCGTTGACGGCGGCAGTACTGCTGCAGGCCACCCCGTCCCAGATGGGCATGCTGACGTCGATGGAGATTCTTCCGTTTGTGCTGCTGTCGCTGCCGTCCGGTGTCTGGCTGGACCGCGTGCACAAGTTGCCTGTGTACGTCATTGGAGAGGGCATTGTTGCGCTGGTGCTGGCCAGTGTTCCCCTGTGCTGGGCGCTGGACCTGCTGACCATGCAGTTCATGTACGGAGTGTCGTTTGCAATTGGCTGTGTATTTGTCACCTCGGGCACAGCGGCGCAAATTGTGCTGACCCAGGTGGTGTCGCGCGAGCGCCTGGTCGAAGCACACGCCAAGAACGCCCTCGCCTCCTCTGGGGCAGAGGTGGCCGGGCCCGGCGTGGCCGGTGTCCTGATAAAAATGGTTGGGGCGCCGCTGGCCCTGCTGGCCGATGCAGTGCTGCTGTTGATCAGTGTGAGCATTCTGCGCGGGCTGCATGTGGTTGAAAATCTTACCCCCCGGCAGGACACGCATTTTTGGCGCGATCTCAAGGAAGGTCTGCGCTTTGTGGTCCGGCACCGGCTTTTGCTGTCACTGGCCACTGCGGTGGGTCTCTGGCAAATGTGCCATCAGAGTGCGATGGTCGTCCAAATACTGTTTGCCACCCGTGAGCTCGGCCTGAACGAACACCAGGTTGGCTTGTGCTACGTAGGGCTGGGCGCGGGCACCATCCTGGCAAGCACGCTGGGCAATCGGATCTCGCGCCACATCGGCCCGGGCCCGTGTTTGGTGCTGGGGTTTGCCATTTGCGGTTTTGGCTGGCTGCAACTGGCGTTTGCACCTGTGAATGCCTGGGGCGTGGCTTCGTTCGTCGCCATGCTGCTGTGCTTCAGCTCGGGTGCCGTACTGATTTTTATCAACTTTCTGGCCGTGCGTCAGGCCGCAACGCCCGAGCATCTTTTGGGGCGCATGACCAGCACCATGCGCTGGCTGATATTGATACCGGCCGGCCCGGGCGCATTGCTGGGTGGCTACATGGGAGAGCATCTTGGATTGCGTTACTCACTGGGCTTTGGCGGCATCGCCTGTTTGTTGCTCGCCGTCTGGGCATGGCGGCACCCGGTCATACGCAACATTCGTCAGTTGCCGCAGCCCGAATCCTAGGAAATTGACACACTCCCGTCGGAACCTCTGGCGCGCAACACATGCTCGACGAGTTGGGCATCCTCCTGGCGAATGTGCTGCAACAGCCATTCGCTCATGAAGGCGTGAACATCCCTCTTATCCCATTGCCTCTTCCCGATCTTGACGCTAAGGGCGTTCAAGCGTGCCAACAGCGCATCGTGCAAATCGGCATGGAAACGAAACCCTGGAAACGCCACTTCGACCATGAGCGCTTCTTCATCTGCAAAATGTTCACGCACGTACTTGTAAAGCTTCATGAAACATATGCGCAGGTCCGCCTGGCTGTCAGCTGCGAAGACCTCGTTGGCCAACGAGAATAAATATGCATGCTGGGCATCGATCTGGTCGTCGCCAACACAGTAGCTCTCACTCCATTGGACCTGCATCGTCGTCTCCCCATCCACCGGCACGGCAAGAACCCTTGAGACAGGGCAGCCGCCTACCGAATTGTGTGATTGATACGCCCCTACATTACCCGAATTGAATGCTGAACGGTTGCCAAAAATGCTGTCTTGATCTGGATCATGAACTATTCAGCTCCGGTGCCTTCAGCGGATCCGGCATCCGTGCAATTGGAAAAGTTAGTATTGGGGAAATGGCAGCACTTTTGGCACGGTTTCATGCACAGCATTAACCCGGACCCGCGGGTACAGATACTGGCATTGCTGCTTGCAGTGCTGTTAGCGCATTGGCTGGTGATGGGCTGGTTCCAGGGTCGGATGCACTCAGAGCTGTTGCCCACCACCATGCCCCAAACCCTCTTCATGCGGGCGCTTCAACCCACCATCGCCCCCGCGCCGCGCCGCCTGTCAGCCCGCAGCCAGCCGGTCGGCTTCTCTGGTGCAGAAGCCTTCGGTGCGACTCCCATCATCGCCTTTGAACCATTGCAACCGGTAGAAATACCGGCCTTGCTGGTCGAAGAACCTGCTCCCGCGCAAAGCACCAATCCTGCGGATGAATGGCCAGTCAACACGCGCCTCACCTATCGCCTGAAAGGATACTACCGCGGTGATCTTTATGGTTCTGGCCAGGTTCAATGGCAACACAGCCAGGGAGAGTATGAGGTGCGGGTCGATCTGCGCATGGCACTGGTCGTCACGCTCTCCATGGTCAGCAGGGGGAAACTTAGTGAAGCCGGTTTGGTTCCACGTCACTACGAAGAACTGCTGATGGGGACTGTGCGCCGACTGACGTTTGACGGAGTCGCTGTCAACTTTCACGACGGCAATGCACTGCGTCAGCCACCTTTGGTCCAGGACACAGCGAGTCAGTTTGTTGAACTCAGCCGACGCTTTTCCACCGGACGCCTTGCGCTTGCGGTCGGTGTGGAGGTTCCGCTCTGGCTGGCCCGACCAACGCAGATGAACCTGTGGACGTACGACGTGGTAGGTCTGGACACGCTAGAACTCGCGGAGCTTGGACAGGTCCCCGCCTACCACCTGCGACCGCGACCCGTGGCAAGTCCGCGCGGCTCCATCACCGCCGAACTCTGGTTCGCGCCGAGCCTGCAATACCTGCCCGTGCGCATCCGCATCAACCTCGGCGACGACAACTACGTCGACCTTCTGGTGGAGCGAATCGAGCAGGGTTAGGTCAACTTCACCGACATCCGAGTAACGCTAGTGCGTGCTAAACAGCATGGAAAGCTCCCGGTCCACCAAAGCGGCGTCTCCGGTATTCAACTCGATGAGACGGCGCAAGCGCGTCAGGTGGTCGATATCGATCTGCAGACATTTGATACCGACGTGCCGCCCCTCCAGGTGGGTTACGCACCCGGTCATGACAATGGAGTCTTCCCCATTGGTCAGTGGCAGGATCAGACGACAGGGAGTCTGCAAGCCCAGTTCCTGCGATTGTTCGGTTTCAATCAAGGCACCCTTGAGCGCAATGTCGATCAGGTGCGCCTGCAGCGTCTCCTCGTGCACCACCAGTTGCACCTTGGCCTCGAACGGAACGCGCGAAAAATGGCGCAAGCCCTTGATTGGATGTGGCCTCATGGAATAACTCCCGATATGGTTGGTTGCCTGAGACCTCGATTGTGACGTGACTTACATCTGTTTGAAAAGATGGGAGAACGGCCTGCTGACCACCAGATTTTCCTTGCGCCCCTTTACCTTGACCGTGGCCTGCCCCCTGAAGTCGCGAGAAACCGATTCCACCACCGATGCGTTCACGATGGTCGAGCGGTGAATCTGCCAGAACTTTGCGGTATCAATACCTTCGGCGAGTTCCTTGATGGGGGTACGTATCAGCGCGTCAAACTCGCGGGTGGCCACAAGCGTGTACTTTTCGTCGGATTGGAAAAACAACACCTCTTCAATCGGGATCAGGCGCAGGTTCTGCCCCACGCTGGCTTTGATCCATTTCAACTGCTCGCCTTGCGGAGCCAGTGTGGCGGACAGGCGCGCAACCAATGCAAGCAGATCCTGCGGTGCAGCGGTGGACTGCGGCGCCAGGCGCGCTTTCAACCGATCTACGGCCGCCTGTAGCCGTTCGTCCGTGTAAGGTTTCAAAACGTAATCGACCGCATCGGCCTCAAAGGCTGCCACTGCGTAGTGGTCAAACGCCGTCACAAACACCACATGACATTTCAATTGCGGATTGGCCGCAACGCTGCGCGCTACCTCCACTCCGGTCATTTCCGGCATCTGAATATCCAGAAAGGCCAGGTCCGGGCGGTGCTGGTCAATCGCTTCCAGCGCAGCCTCACCGTCACCCACGTCGGCCACCACCCGGAGTTCCGGCCAGAGTCGGGCGAGCTTGGCTCTGAGCTGCGCGCGCAAAATGGGTTCGTCTTCAGCAATGACAGCGGTGATATGCATGGGGATCTACTCAAATAGGGCGGCTGTTCCATCGGATTGTCCACGCAAAACCCATGCTTGAGGACACGTCATACCCCTGCGTCATGAACGTTAACCACCGCGCCGCTTGGCAAGCCAGTAGATTGCCAGTACCAATAAGACGAAGGGGGAAACCACCGGGAACAGCGAGACAAGTATCACCAGCGGTATAAAAACCAACAATGCGGCCAGAAAAAAACCAATGCCATACAGCAGGGCGACCACAATGAGTATGGCCACTGCCACCACCCCGAACGCAACTAGCAGGCCCACCGAGCCGAGTGCCATGCCTTCGAGCCCGTCCAACTGCAGGTCTCCCACCTGCACCGGGATCCAGCCCGTGTACAACCCCAGCAACGCGAGCACAAATACGGCGCACAGAGCCACCATCAGCACCATGAGCGTGCGAGCCACCACCCGCACCCACAAACGGTGTGACTGACTGGTAAACGTCAGCGCCCGCCGCCAGCCGCTGAGCCCGGGGGCCTGGACCACCCTGGATGCTGTGCCATTTTCAGCCGTGGCGTTGACGGCGGTACCTTGTGGGGCTTGGGGCAGATGCGTCGGAACGGCAATGGTGGCGACCACACCGCGTGGTGTATTCGATTCAATACTGAAACGTGCGGCGTCACCATACATGGCCGCCAGGCGTTCTCGCACATTGGTCAGGCCCACACCACTTCCAGCCTGCACCGGAAGATCAGACAGGCCCTTGCCCGTATCTTTAACCTGCACCAAGATACGTTTGCCCATTGCGTTGGCAACAGTCCGGACAACAATGTCAACGCGGCCCCCCTCGCGCAATGGCTCCAGACCATGCTTGATGGCGTTCTCCACCAGCGATGGCAACATCATGGGCGGGAACGAGCAGGCCAGCACCTCACTGTCAGCATCGATGGAAAACTGAAGGCGGTCTCCCATTCGCATTTGCAAAATGTTCAGGTAGGCTCGCACGCGCTCCAACTCCTGTCCCACAGTAGAAGTGCTTTCCCGCATCTTCGGCAGCGAGGCACGCAGGTACGCAATCAGGTGTCCCACCATCTGGTTGGCGGCCGCAGCATCGACTTCGGTCAACGCCTGGACATTGGCCAAGGTGTTGTATAGAAAGTGCGGCTCTACCTGGGCCTGCAGCGCCTGCAACCGGGCTTCTGTAATTTGACGGCTGAGATGGCTGAGCTGGGCTTCCTGGGTTTTTTCTTCTGCCACCGCCAGCGCACGGCGCGAACGCCCCAGAAAGTACTTGGAAATCAACAGCACCACAAACAAGGGGATAAAAGCAAGAATCAGAGCCGACCCGACGCCAATGCGCCACACGTCGCCGCTCACTTTGTCGCGGATTTCACCGCGCATCCCAGCCGGCAAAACTACGGAAGCTCCAGGAAACTGAATATTTCCGTGGAGTAAACGCAAACCCTTTTGCTCTGGAACCGGTTTGGATGCGGGCGCTTTGGGCGCCGAATTTTCCCCCTCATCAGCCGGCGCAGGGTTTACGTGCGGCTGATCAATACGCAATGATTTGATAGAACCCAAGGCATCGCGTGCCGCCTTCTCGTTGTCCTGAGCCGTCTTGAGCATGCTATCGAACGAGCGTGCCGTTGCAGCGGAGTCCAGTCCTCGGCTGCGCAGCAGTTCGATGGCATCGTCGCGGACCTCCTCGACGGCCAGACGTGCTTCCACTGCTGCCTCCAGCGCCGCCTGGGCGGCATCGGTTGCCGCCTCCAGCGCTGCACCAGCGGATTCTCGGGCCGATTCGCGAACCGCCCGATTTCCGTCCGACTGCGCTGCAGACAATTCCTTTTTGGCGCGTGCGATCTCTGCCAGTGCATGGTCGAGTTCCCGCTGACGCTCAGGATCATTGACACGGCCACGCATGGCGCGCACTACCTCTTCGGCAAAGTTCAGCGCCGTGTCCCCGAACGCGAGGTTTATTTCGCGTTCTATGGCTCGTCGCTCCTGCGGGGTCGCTCCACTGTCGTGCAATCGAATGACCTGACTCGGAACGGCAAACAACACCAGACCCAGCAAAACCAGCACTCCGCCCGACACCAGCGCCCACCACGGGGTTTTGTGTATGAGGTTGCCCAATGCCTTGAACATGTTCGACGATACTTTCTGCGTTTAAGGGGTTTCTGCCACTGAGCGCTACAGGGGCCACCGGAATGCACCGAGCATAGACGCAACCCCGCCGCTTTACGATGCCCGCGCGACAGTTTGCAGGAACGCTGGTGCGAAATGCGGATAGGCCAGCCAGGTCGGGGCGATCCTCATAGAATCAACGCTCACTTCGCTAACCAACCTGTTCCCGTCACTCTGCAACCCGACGGACTGCCCGACAAGGACCCGCATGGATACCCGCACCCACCCGATTGCCCTGCGCATTGCACGCATCCGCGACGTTTTGAAAGAGCAGCACGCCAGTGCGGTTCTGATTCCATCCAGTGACCCCCATTTGTCAGAATACTTGCCCCAGCGCTGGCAGGGTCGGGAGTGGGCCAGTGGCTTCACTGGATCGATGGGCACGCTGGTGGTGAGCATCGACCAGGCGGTGCTCTTTGCCGACAGTCGGTACTGGAGCCAGGCCGAAGCCGAATTGCGCGGTACCGACATTGCCCTCGAAAAGATTCCCACCAGCGCCGCTACACCGGTCATCAACTGGCTGGCCGAGCACACCTGCAATGGACATAGCGTGTTGGTCGACGGGCAGGTGCTCGCACTGGCGGCAGAAAAAGCATTGCGCACCGCGCTGGACAAGGTGGGTGCCACGCTGCGCACAGATGTCGACGTATTTGACACGGTCTGGGAACAACGCCCCGGCCTTCCGCAAGGTTTGGTCTACGAGCATTTGCCGCCCTACGCAACCCAGACCCGTGCCGAAAAATTGACTCAGGTGCGCGCCGTCATGGCCCAGCAAGACTGCAGCGCCCACTTCATCTCCAGCGTGGATGACATCGCCTGGCTCCTCAATCTGCGCGGCTCCGATGTCAGCTACAACCCGGTATTTATCGCGCACTTGCTGCTCTCGCCTTCGGCCTGCACTCTATTCATTGCGGACGGCAAGATCGATGCGGCCTTGCGCGATTGCCTGGCCATCGATGGCGTCACGCTGGTCCCCTATGCGCAAACGCCGCAGCACCTCGCGGCGATGGCTGCGGATGGGCGTGTACTGATCGACCCGCGGCGAGTTACGTTTGGACTGCGGCAAAACTTCAACCCGGCCATTGCAGTGGTAGAGGCCACCAACCCCAGCACCCTGCTCAAGAGCCGAAAGACCGACGCAGAAGCCGAGTTCGTGCGCCAGGCCATGCGTGAGGATGGTGCGGCCATGTGCGAGTTTTACGCCTGGTTTGAAAAGGCTTTGTTGTCGGGTCCACTCACCGAACTGGATGTGGCTGAAAAACTCAGTGCCGCGCGGGCCAAGCGCGCGTGCTTCAGGGATCTGAGTTTTCCGGTGATTGCCGGTTTCAACGCCAACGGCGCCCTGCCCCACTATCGGGCCACCGAGACCTCCCATGCCACCATCGAAGGTAACGGTTTGCTCCTGATCGACTCTGGCGGCCAGTATCTGGGCGGAACCACCGACGTCACCCGCACCTGGGCCATCGGGGAGACCGCCCCGGTCCAGCGACGCGGCTACACCGCAGTGCTCAAAGGCACCATGGCACTCAGCCGCACCGTCTTTCCACTGGGCACGCTGTCTCCTTATATGGACGCGATTGCCCGTGCTCCCTTGTGGGCCGAGGGCCTGGACTACGGCCACGGCACCGGCCATGGCGTGGGCTATTTTCTGAACGTGCATGAAGGCCCGCAAAGCATCAGCAAGGCGATCCCCGAGGCCAGCCATGCGATGCACGTCGGCATGATTACATCGATCGAACCCGGCCTGTACCGCGAAGGAAGCTGGGGAGTGCGCATAGAAAATCTGGTGTTAAACGTGCCGCAGGAGACCTCGGAGCAAGGCGCCTTTGGTGACATGCTGGCCTTCGAGACACTGACCCTGTGCCCGATCGACCTGACCTGCATTGAACGCAGCATGTTGCGCGCGGACGAAGTTGATTGGCTAAACACCTACCACGCTTGCGTGCGCGAACGCTTGGCGCCCCTGCTCGAAGGCGAGGCCTTGGCCTGGTTGACACGCCGCACCCAGCCCCTCGAATGACCGATGAAACCTCATGCACTGGACTGGTTGGGTACAATCCGCGCTGACGGGCCCTCTCGCATGACGAAGCGGCCAACCGGGTCAGGTGGGGAACCAAGCAGCCCTAACTGTGGAGCCAGTGCCGGGATCAGGCTCGTCAACCTATTTCAACAAAATTCAATGTTGACAACAACTTATCGTTGTTTTTTAACATGAAATGTGAGTTTTGTAACACCTGCGTGTAACACCTGAGCGTCGCGTTGTTCGATCAACGTGGAGGCCACATGGCTGTCTTAACCGGCATATTCAAACGCGGGAACTCCTATTACTTGCGAATCGCATTGCCTTTGAACCACCCGCTTCACAGCAAGCACAAAAGCGGACAATTCGTTACTTCGCTTGGTCCATGCAGTCAACGTATGGCTGTTCTAAAGAGTAGCGCCAAGCGGGTCGACGTCCTAATGCAACATCAAGCCGAACGCACCGTTTCGAGATCGCCAATTCCGACGACTCCGCCCGAAGTTCAGGGAATAGATTTACTTCGACAGGTTCATGCACGTTGGACCCAAAGCAACCCGTGAAGTCACCTTGCTGACTGGCAGCCGACCTTGCAACATAGTGTCCACAACAATTGATCGTGGACACAATGCTCAAAGACTCAGATACGCCAAGGTACGCGGTGCGACGAACCAAACGAACTTACTCTGCTGACACCAAGGGCGTCAAAGAATCCGGCTGCATGGCACATGCACGCAGAAAGCTGTTTGAACTGCATGCCAATCACAGCAGCCTGATTGCCGCTGAGGGTCTTAAATTCTTTGACCTACTGTATGACGTGGAGAGGGAATCAAAGGCACTGAGCGCCAAGGATCGAGAGAAGATTCGACAGGAAAAGGCCAAACCGGTTGCCGATGCGCTGCATAAGTGGTTGTTATTGCAAAGAAGCAAGGTCCCCGACGGCTCGGCAACGGCAAAAGCACTCGATTACAGCCTCAAACGCTGGGTGGCGCTGACGCACTACCTGTACAACGGTCAGGTACCCATAGACAACAATTGGTGCGAGAACCAAATCCGCCCGGCCGCATTGGGCAGAAACAACTGGCTTTTTGCAGGCTCACTCAGAGCTGGTCAGCGTGCCGCCGCGGTGATGAGCTTGATCCAAAGCGCCAAGATCAATGGGCATGACCCGTATGCCTACATGAAGGACATTCTCACCCGGCTGCCAACGCAAAGGAACAGCCAGATCGAGGATCTGCTTCCGCACCGTTGGA
>CAIPGC010000101.1 GCA_903864505.1 uncultured beta proteobacterium
CTGTGGAACGGGTTTGACGCCTACCGCGTAACAGAAGACACGTCGAAGAAGAAGTACTACGCCTGCTCCATGCTGCCCTACCCCAGCGGCAAGCTGCACATGGGTCATGTGCGCAACTACACCATCAACGACATGCTCACGCGCTACCTGCGCATGAACGGCTACAACGTGCTCATGCCCATGGGGTGGGATGCGTTTGGTCTGCCAGCCGAAAATGCGGCGCTGAAGAATGGCGTGCCGCCAGCCAAGTGGACCTACGAGAACATCGCCTACATGAAGGGTCAGATGCAGGCCATTGGGTTGGCAATTGACTGGAGCCGTGAGGTCGCCACCTGCGACCCGTCGTACTACAAGTGGAACCAGTGGTTGTTTCTGAAGATGCTGGAAAAAGGCATTGCCTACCGCAAGACCCAGGTCGTGAACTGGGACCCGGTCGACCAGACCGTGCTGGCCAACGAGCAGGTGATTGATGGCAAAGGTTGGCGCACCGGCGCCACAGTCGAGAAGCGTGAGATACCGGGCTACTACTTCAAGATCACCGACTATGCGCAGGAACTGTTGACCCAGGTGCAGGACGGTCTGCCTGGATGGCCTGAGCGCGTGAAGCTGATGCAGGAGAACTGGATTGGCAAGAGCGAAGGTGTGCGCTTTGCCTTCACTCACGACATTCGGGATGCAACCGGGGTGCTCATAGGCGACGGGCGCATGTATGTGTTTACTACCCGGCCCGACACCATCATGGGGGTTACCTTTTGCGCCATCGCGCCCGAGCACCCTTTGGCGCAGCACGCAGCCCATTCCAGTGCACGACTGGCGGCTTTCATTGAGGAATGCAAGGCCGGCGGCACCACCGAAGCCGAACTCGCAGTGCGCGAGAAGTTGGGCATGCCCACGGGCCTGCAGGTGAGTCATCCCCTGACCGGGCGGCCTGTTGACGTGTGGGTGGGTAATTACGTACTGATGGGCTATGGCGATGGCGCTGTCATGGGGGTACCGGCTCACGATGAGCGTGACTTTGCCTTTGCCAAGAAGTACGCCTTTCCGATTCATGATGTGGTGCATGTCGATGGACTTACCTACGACCACGATCGCTGGCAGGACTGGTACGCCGACAAGCAGCGCGGCGTGACCGTCAACTCGGATGTTTTCAGCGGTCTGTCCTACAAGGAGGCGGTCGACGCGGTGGCACATGCCTTGCAGGTAAAGGGTCTGGGCGAGAAGCGCACCACCTGGCGATTGCGCGACTGGGGTGTGAGCCGCCAGCGCTACTGGGGCACCCCCATTCCCATGATTCATTGCACCGAGCACGGCGCAGTGCCCGTGCCTGAGAAAGACCTGCCGGTGGTGCTGCCGCAGGATTGTGTGCCCGATGGCACGGGCAACCCGCTGCACAAGCATGAAGGCTTTCATGCGGGCGTGATGTGCCCGGTATGCGGCAAACCGGCACGCCGCGAGACCGACACCATGGACACTTTCGTGGACTCCAGCTGGTACTACATGCGCTACTGCGACCCGCACAACACAGAGGCAATGGTGGCCGGCGGCACGGAGTATTGGGCTCCCATGGACCAGTACATCGGCGGCATCGAGCACGCCATCCTGCACCTGCTGTACGCGCGTTTCTGGACCAAGGTGATGCGTGATCTGGGCTTGGTCAAGGTCGACGAGCCCTTTACCAAGCTGCTGACGCAGGGCATGGTGCTCAACCACATTTACTCGCGCAAAGGCGACAAGGGTGGCATTGAGTACTTCTGGCCGCACGAGGTGGACGACGTGCGTGATGGCTCAGGCAAAATCACCGGTGCCAAACTCAAGGAGGCCAAGGGTGAACTGCCTGCGGGCACGCTGGTCACCTACGAGGGGGTGGGCACCATGAGCAAAAGCAAGAACAACGGTGTCGACCCGCAGGATCTGATCGAAAAATATGGCGCTGACACGGCGCGCCTGTACACCATGTTTACTGCACCGCCCGAGGCCACGCTGGAGTGGAACGATGCCGGGGTGGAGGGCAGTTACCGCTTCTTGCGCCGGGTATGGAACTTTGGCGTCAAACTGTCTGCTATGGATAGCGTAGCGGCCCACGCAAGAGTGGCGGGGGCTGCAAGCCTGAAAGACATAGTTTTTGGGCGAGAAGCCAAGGCCTTGCGCCGTGAAATCCATACCGTGCTCAAGCAGGTGGACTACGACTACCAGCGCATGCAGTACAACACCGTGGTCTCGGGCGCGATGAAGATGATCAACGCTCTCGATGATTTCAAGGCGGTTGGTGTCTCGGGCGCTCAGGTTGCCCTGATCGAGGGTTTTGGCATCCTGTTGCGCTGTCTGTATCCGGCCACCCCACACATTGCCCATGTATTGTGGTCGGAGCTTGGGTATGCGGGCCATCTGGGTGATATTCTGGATGCGCCCTGGCCCCGGGTTGACGATGCCGCCCTGGAGCAGGATGAAGTCGAGTTGATGCTGCAAATCAACGGCAAGTTGCGTGGCTCGGTGGTGGTACCCTCCAACGCCTCCAAGGAAGTGATCGAGGCCGCCGCCTTGTCCTGCAATACCTTTGTGCAGTTCGCTGCAGGCGCGCCTGCCAAGAAAGTCATTGTGGTACCTGGGCGCCTGGTCAACGTGGTCATTTAGGTGCTGCCATGAACCGCAGAGAACTTCTCGTTGCCGGGCTGTTGGCACCGGCCTTGGAGGGCTGCGGATTCAAGCTGCGCAGCAGCCAGGTGTTTGCCTTCGAGCGCATTGCGGTAACACCCGAGAATGGGGCGACGGTGGTGGCGGAATTGGGCCGCTATTTGGGCGAACGCGTGGTGCCGCTGGCTCCTGTTACAGGGCAGGCGGCTGCGCAGGTGATCTTTGAAATTCTGCAGGAGGCACGTGAGAAAACCGTGGTCGGTATCAACGCGTCTGGCCAGGTGCGCGAATACCAGTTGCGCATGCGTGTCAAGTTCCGTTTGCGTACCCCGCAGGGACAGGAACTTATTCCTGAGGCAGAAATCACCCAGCAGCGCGACGTCAGTTTCAGCGAGTCGGCCGCGCTGGCCAAGGAAGCCGAAGAAGTGCTGCTCTACCGCGACATGCAGGCCGACATCGTGCAGCAGCTGCTGCGTCGCCTGGGCTCCGTCAAGCAGCTAGCGCAAGCACCCGCGCCGGCTTGATCATCTGGTACAGATCTTTCGGGTCGGTGAGCTGGGGTATCAGGGAAACGCCAGAGCCAAGACGCAGCGACTGGCCCAGATCGTTCACATAACGCAACGCAGAAAAGTCCTCTATGGCAAAGCCCACGGAGTCGAACATGGTGATCTGGCGTTCGTTGTCACGCCCTGATTGCTGACCTGACAACACCTGCCAGAGTTCGGTCACGCCGAAGTCCGCAGGCAGGTGCTGCAAGTCGCCTTCGATGCGGGTCTGCGGCTCGTATTCGACGAACACTTTGGCGGCACGTAGCACGTCGGGATGAATCTCGGTCTTGCCAGGGCAGTCTCCCCCCACACCGTTGATGTGCATGCCTGGGGTGAGCATGTCGGCGGTGATGATGGTGGCGTTGGTCTTGTCGGCGGTGACGGTGGTTACGATGTCAGATCCGCGCACCGCATCGGCAATGCTGCTGCAGACCACCAGACGCAGGGTGGCGCAGTCGGAGTTGTTTTGCAGATTGCGCATCAGCTTGGCCGTGGCACGGGAATCAATGTCGTACAGGCGAATCTCGTCGATGCCGACCAGATGGTGAAACGCCAGCGCCTGAAATTCGCTCTGGGCACCGTTGCCGATGAGCGCCATCACGCGGCTGTCGGGGCGGGCCAGGGCACGTGCTGCGACGGCCGAGGTGGCGGCCGTGCGCATCGCGGTGGTCAGGGTCAGCTCGCTGATCATCAAGGGCAACCCGGTGGCCACATCCGCCAGTACACCAAAGGCCATCACGGTCGACAAGCCGCGTGAAGTGTTCTTGGGATGTCCGTTGACGTATTTGAAGGTGTAGGTGTCAGCATCGGCGATGGGCATCAATTCGATCACACCGTCGGCCGAATGAGCGGCCAGGCGTGACGACTTGTCAAACGCCTGCCAGCGCAGGAAGTCCTCGTGAATGTAGTTGGCCATTCCATGCAAGGTGGCGGCAATGCCCTGGCGACTGACGATGCCAGCTACGTCCTGGGGACTCAGAAAAAGAGTTTTGCTGTGGTCGGTAAACGTGCTTGTCATGGTGTTCTCCTCGTGGTTTGGAGTGATCTGCAATGCATCTTGAGAAGTGTCGTCAACCCTGGCAACAATAACAATCGTCAATAATGAGTAGAAAGCGCTAACTAATTGACGTTTTGATATGGATAATTGACAAAATGGATGAAACAGATCAAAAACTGCTGTCGCTGTTGCGCCAAGACGCGCGCCTGCAGGTGGCGGCACTTGCACAAAAGTTGCGGGTGTCTCGCGGCACGGTGACCAACCGCATTCGGCGCTTGGAGGACGAGGGCGTCATCGTCGGCTACACCGTGCGCCTGCGTCCGGACGTGCAGCACAACGAAATCAAGGCCTGGATGAGCATTGCGGTGGAAGGCAACCAGACGCGCACCGTGATCGCCAGCCTGCTGGGCGAACCGGGCGTGGCCACGCTGCACGACACCAACGGGCGCTGGGACCTGTTGGCCGAACTGCGCGCAGAGACGCTGCAGGACCTGGCCAAGGTGCTCGAGCGGATCCGTCTGCTCAAGGGCATCAGCAATACGGAAACCAGCATTCACCTCGAAACCTTCCGGCTCTCGTAGACTAGGGGTATGCAACTTGCCGCCGGCCAACTCGCCAACCACCTGCAGCGCGGGCTGAAAAGCCTCTACACCCTGCATGGAGATGAACCGCTGCTGCAGCAGGAAGCGCTAGATGCCATTCGTTCGGCGGCCCGCGCGCAGGGTTACACCGAACGCAGTTCACACACGGTAGTGGGGGCGCATTTTGACTGGAGCGAAGTGCTGGCTGCGGGCGGAAGTTTGAGCCTGTTTGCCGACAGGCAGATCATCGAGATCCGCATTCCGTCGGGCAAGCCTGGCAAAGACGGTAGCGCGGCGCTGCAGCAAATTGCCGAGCAGTCCCAGGGCAATGATTCCACGCTGACGGTGGTCATGCTGCCGCGGCTGGACAAGCAGACCAAGTCCAGCGGCTGGTTCGTTACGCTGGAAAACCACGGGGTTGCGCTGGAGGTGCAAGCGGTGGAACGCAACGCCTTGCCGCAGTGGATTGCGCAGCGCCTGGGCGCGCTGGGGCAGCGCGTCGAAAGCGGTGAAGCAGGCCAGCGCACGTTGCAGTTCTTTGCCGATCGGGTCGAGGGTAATTTGCTCGCCGCACACCAGGAAATTCAAAAGCTGGGGCTACTTTTTCCCTCTGCACCCGATGGTGGCGTGCTGACATTCGCACAAGTGGAAAGAGCGGTCCTGAACGTGGCGCGCTACGACGTGTTCAAGCTGTCCGAATCGGTTCTCGCGGGCCAGCCGGATCGGGTGCAGCGCATGCTTGATGGCCTGCAGGCCGAGGGCGAGGCCGAGGTGCTGGTGCACTACACGCTGAGCGAGGACATCCGTGCCCTCAAGCGCGTGAAGGATGCCATGGCCCAGGGGCGACCGCTGCCCATGGCCCTGCGCGAGCAGCGTATCTGGGGCACCAAAGAGCGATTGTTCGAGCGCGTGCTGCCACGCCTTAGCGAAAGCGCATTGGCTGATTTGCTGCAGTCTGCGCATCGGGTGGACGGTATCGTCAAAGGGCTGAAACAACCCGACTGGCCCGCCTCCGGCTGGCAAGCGCTTCACCGTCTGGCCCAGCAACTCTGCAGCTTGTGCGCGCGGGTCGCCGCGACCAGTGTCAGTAGTCGTTCACACTGACGGATTGCGAAGGCTGGTGGTTAAACCATCTCTACCACCAAACTTGCCCTCGGAAAATGGTGCTGGATGATTACAACACCATCTTCGCAGACCTTGCAGACATGCCAACGAGTTCGGTTGGATAGCCTTGCTTTGCGCTTTGGCAACTATAGCTTGATACAAGCACGTCCGTGCACTCGAGCTTTCTGATCACTCGACGGGTCTTGTCATCCAGGAGGCAAATCGTCACCCGGGGTACGACTTGACCCGATGCACACAGCTGGGATATTCGGGCCGAAAGGATGTCCAGCTTCTTGGAAAAGATAAAAGACGTCAAGTTGGTGCCGATCGGAGTCAACGCGCCAAAGGGTCGCCCTACGCCATAGCTGATGTCCATTACGTCGATCCAGCCGTTATAGCCGGGTCGCAGGCATTCACCGTGAAGGTCACCCGCTTTCTCAAGGCCAGCCAGTTTCATAACCGCTACATTTGACATCTGAGGTACTCCAGCGATCGACCATGAACGAATGAACCCGGTCCGATTGGCAGTGGATGCACGATCTGCAATAGCACGGACTCCACGACACGCTTTGCATCCTGAATCATCGCAGTCTATCCCATTAGCGGAATTGGATCAACGTTACGAATCTATTCCACGCCGCCGAACCTGTCGCATCCCAAACAATGCCGGCCCGCCGGAACCACTTGTGCGGCCACCGGAACCACTTCCAGAGGAGCTACCGCCACAGCATGCGGCAAGCCCGGGCGTGCAGCAAGCACAACCGACCATTCCGTGGCACACAGGTCATCCTTACACTTGGTCATGCAACCCCTTTGTGTCAGCCCAAAGGGACTGCTCAAGTGCGGGTTGTACTTTGGTGTGCGTTAGGAAGGGGTTTCGCGCGAGGCCAATGCGCAGTCAATTTTTGACCTGCGCACTCGCCGACGCGAGGGCTATTCCAAGCCCATCGCCCCCGATCTGCCAAAATCACCCCATGGTTACCAACCTCACGGATTACGTCGTTGCTCTGGGCTCTCAGGCAAAATTGGCCTCAGCCCTTATGGCGCGTGCGCGGGCTGCTACCAAGAATATAGCGCTTCGGCGACTGGCGGAGCTGCTGCGGGAAAACACCCGGGCGCTGCAGACCGATAACGAGCGTGATATTGAGCGGGCCGTGGCTGCCGGATTGTCCGCGCCCATGGTGGACCGCCTCAAGCTCACTTCCATGGTGCTGGAGACTTGTGCGTTGGGCTGTGAGCAACTCGCTGCCATGCCCGACATCATTGGTGAAATCATCGGCATGAAGCAGCAGCCCAGCGGGATTCGCGTGGGGCAGATGCGCGTGCCCATTGGCGTGTTTGGCATGATTTTCGAGAGTCGACCGAACGTGACGATTGAGGCTGCCAGTCTGTCGATCAAGAGCGGTAACGCCTGTATTCTGCGCGGTGGCTCTGAGGCGATCGAGTCCAACAAAGCGCTGGCCCGGTTGGTGCAGCAGGCGTTGCGGGAGGCTGATCTTCCCGTCGATGCTGTGCAGTTGGTGCAGACCACCGACCGCGAAGTGGTGGGACAACTCATAACCATGCCGCAGTATGTGGATGTCATCATTCCGCGCGGTGGCAAGGGGCTGATTGAGCGCATCAGCCGCGATGCCAAGGTTCCGGTGATCAAGCACCTGGACGGCAACTGCCACGTGTATGTGGACGACCCGTGCGATCTGGAGATGGCGGTCAGGTTGGCCGACAACGCCAAGACCAACAAGTACAGCCCCTGCAACGCAGCCGAGAGTTTGCTGGTGGCGCGGAGCGTGGCGGATGCGTTCCTGCCCCGCATCGGCGCGGTGTACGCAGCCAAGAGCGTGGAGATGCGCTGCGATGCCGAGTCTCTGCAGATTTTGGAGTCGAGTGCTCTGCAAATCCCTGAAGCACAAGCGCAAGGCGCTATGAATTCAGAAGCAAATCTGTCGGCAAAATTGGCGGCTGCTCAGGAGAGCGATTGGTACGAGGAGTACCTCGCTCCCATCATCAGCATCAAGGTGGTCGCCGATGTGGAAGAAGCCATCGTCCACATCAACCAGTACTCCAGCCACCATACCGATGCCATTGTGACCCGTGACCATATGCACGCACAGGCCTTTCTGCGCCAGGTGGACTCGGCCAGCGTCATGGTCAACGCCAGCACGCGTTTTGCCGATGGCTTCGAGTACGGGCTGGGTGCAGAAATCGGCATCAGCACCGACAAGTTCCACGCCCGCGGTCCGGTAGGCATTGAAGGCCTGACCTCCTTGAAATACGTGGTGCTGGGCGAAGGCGAAGTAAGGAAATAACATGGTCCCCCATCTTGTGACTGCCCTGACCGGCCCCATCAACGAACTTGAGCAGCGTCTGCTTGATGCCATGCCGGCGATTGAGCGCTGGTTCCGCCTTGAGTGGATGGAGCACACGCCGCCGTTTTACAGTTCTGTCGACGTACGCAATGCCGGTTTCAAACTGGCACCGGTGGCGACCAATCTGTTCCCGGACGGCTGGAACAACCTGGCACCCAGCATGCTGCCCCTGGCCGTGCAAGCCGCGATGGCCGCTATCGAGAAGATTTGCCCCGAGGCACGCAACCTGCTGGTGGTGCCGCAAAACGATGTGCGAAATTCGTTTTACCTGAGCAATCTGGCCCAGTTGCGCCGCATCTTTCACATGGCCGGTCTGAACGTGCGCATTGGCTCCATCAGCCCGGACCTGAAAAAGACCATGACGATCGCATTGCCCGACGGCGACAGCATCGACGTGGAGCCCGTGGTGCGCACCAAGGGCCGCCTGGGGGTGAAACATTTTGACCCCTGCACTATTCTGCTCAACAACGACCTGGCGGCAGGGATACCCGGTATTCTGGAAGACCTTCATGAGCAGTACCTGTTGCCGCCGCTGCATGCCGGGTGGTCAACCCGGCGTAACAGCAAGCACATGAAGTGCTTTGAGGAGGTGGCCAAACGCTTTGGCAAGCTGACCGGGGTGGATTCCTGGCTGATCAACCCCCTGTTCGAGAAGTGCGGGTCGGTTGACTTTTCCAGCTCGGCCGGGGCACAGACGCTGGCGGCCGCGGTGGATGCAGCGTTTGTCCGGGTCAAGAAAAAATACAAGGAATACGGTATCAAGGAAAGACCGTTCGTGGTGGTCAAGGCCGACAACAGCGCCAACGGCATGGGCGTCATGACCGTGCGCGATGTCAAGGAACTCGACACCCTGCGGCTCAAGGCCGTTGCCCGGTTCAACGACGCTCTGGCCGGCACGGTGCACGACGTCATCGTGCAGGAAGGGGTGCTAACCCATGAGCGCATGAACGATGCCGTGGCCGAGCCGGTGGTCTACCTGATGGATCGCTACGTGGTGGGCGGCTTTTACCGGGTGCATGCTGAACGTGGCGAAGACGAGAATCTCAATGCGCCGGGCTCGCGCTATGTTCCACTGGCGTTTGCCGAGAGCACCCACCTGCCCCAGCCCGGCATGCGCCCAGGTGCCAGCGCGCCGAACCGGTTCTACATGTACGGTGTGATTGCGCGCCTGGCCATGCTGGCCGCCAGCTACGAGCTCGAAGCGACCGATCCGGAGGCGGAAAACTACGCCTGACGGGCAACTGACGGCTGTGCAGTTGTTGCTCTGCAACATCGATGGAAAATCGTCAAAATTCCGCAAATTCGGGCGTTTGGTCGTCGCTGCCGGGCGCACAATGGCGTTCCCAAATGGAATGGAACCCGGCGCATTGCGCCACCGGATGAACTTGTGGCAGCAACCAAATCGTCTCTAGCGGCGCTTACGCTGGGCGCCATCGGCGTTGTATATGGCGACATCGGAACCAGCGTCCTGTATGCCATGAAAGAAGTGTTTGGTTCCGGCCATGTGCCGTTCACCCCCGACAACGTCTACGGCATCCTTTCCATCTTCTTCTGGACCCTCACCGTCATTGTTTCCCTCAAGTACGTGACTCTGGTTTTACGTGCGGACAACCATGGTGAAGGGGGTCTGGTGGCCATGCTGGCACTGGCTTCTCAGTCGGTCAAGGACCGGCCCAAGATACGCCGTGTTCTGTTGCTGGTGGGTGTATTCGGCACCTGTTTGTTCTACGGCGATGGGGTCATTACTCCGGCCATTTCGGTGTTGTCGGCGGTCGAGGGCATGGAGGTGGTTTCGCCTGCCCTGCACCGCTATGTGATTCCAATAACGCTGGTGGTGCTGCTGGGGCTGTTTATGGTGCAAAAGCGCGGCACCACCGGAATTGGAAAATTTTTCGGGCCCATCACTCTGGTGTGGTTTGCCTGCATTTCGGTACTGGGCGTGGTGCAGATTGCCGACCATCCCAGTATTTTGTGGGCCATCAGTCCGCACTATGCCCTGGGTTTTATCTGGAACCAGCCGGGCATCACCTTCATCATCCTGGGGGCCGTTGTGCTGTGTGTGACCGGGGGTGAGGCGCTCTACGCAGACATGGGGCACTTTGGCAAGAAACCCATCCGAATGGCCTGGTTTTGCATCGTCATGCCAGCGCTCACCCTCAACTACTTTGGTCAAGGGGCTTTGCTGCTCGATCGTCCCGAAGCAGTAAAAAATCCATTCTTCATGATGGCCCCCGACTGGGCGCTGGTGCCGCTGGTGGGACTGGCCACCATGGCCACCGTAATTGCCTCGCAGGCACTGATCTCGGGGGCATTCTCGGTTACCAAGCAGGTGATCCAACTGGGCTACCTGCCCCGCTTGCAGGTACTGCACACCAGCGTCAAGGACACCGGGCAGATCTACCTGCCCTTTGTCAACTGGGGCCTGTTTGGCGCGATTGTGCTGGCGGTGGTGATGTTCCGCTCGTCAAGCAACCTGGCTGCGGCCTACGGCATTGCAGTGTGTACCGACATGCTGATTACCACGGTACTGACTTTCTTCGTGATTCGCTACGGCTGGAACTACCCGCTGGCGCTGTGCATTGGCGCCACCGGATTCTTTTTCATCGTCGACTTTGCATTCTGGGCCTCCAATCTACTCAAACTGTTTGAAGGCGGCTGGTTCCCGCTGCTGATCGGTGGCCTGGTCTTCACATTGATGCTGACCTGGAAGGACGGGCGCAGGTTGCTCAACGAGAAGTTGCGCGCGGATGCAATTGACCTGAGCAGCTTTCTGGAAGCAGTGTTCGTCAGTCCGCCGGCCCGGGTCGATGGCACCGCCGTTTTTCTCACTGCCGATGTGGGTACCGTGCCCAATGCCATGCTGCACAACCTCAAGCACAACAAGGTACTGCATGCCAATAACCTGTTTGTGACGGTGTGCAACCACGAGGTGCCCTGGATCGGGTTGGACAAGCGTCTGGAGATCGACTCCCTGGGGCATGACTGCTGGCAGGTGGTGATCAACTACGGGTTCAAGAACGACCCCGACGTGCCCAAGGCGCTGCAGCAGATCAAGGGCCGCGGTTGCGACCTCGATCCCATGTCCACCAGTTACTTCCTGTCGCGCGATACGGTGGTGCCCACCATCAATGCTGGCATGGCCCAGTGGCGCGAGAAACTGTTTGCGCAGATGCACCATAACGCCAGCGGTGCAGCCGATTTCCTGAATTTGCCGAATAACGCGGTGGTGGAGTTGGGGTCGAAGATTGAGATCTGAGGCGGCTGGTTTTTTCCGCGACCTTTCTCCTTCCGCCGTCACTGCCGGCTTCGTCGCCGTTCTGGTTGGCTTCACCAGTTCGGTCGCCATCGTTTTTCAGGCCGCCCTGGCTTTCGGCGCAACCAACGAACAGATTGCCTCCTGGATGTGGGCGCTGGGCTGGGGCATGGGTTTGTGCACGGCGGTGCCTTCGCTGGTCCTGCGCAAGCCGGTGATGGTAGCCTGGAGCACGCCCGGGGCTGCGGTGCTGGCCACGGCTGGAGTGGCAGGTGGTTTTTCCATGGCCGAGGCGGTGGGGGCCTTCATGCTGTGTGCGGCGCTGATTACGCTGTGCGGCGTAACCGGATGGTTTGAGCGCGTGATGAACCGGTTACCCCTGGCGATTGCGTCGGGCCTGCTCGCGGGCGTGCTGGCACGCTTCGGGCTTCAGGCGTTCACGGCGGCTCAGACCAATCTGCCCCTGGTGCTGGTGATGCTGGCAAGCTACCTGCTTGGCAAACGTTTTGCCGCCCGTTTCGCAGTTCCGCTGACGCTCCTGGTTGCTACTCTTTTCGTAGCTTCTCACGCCGGTTTCACGGGGGCGAGCATTCGATTCGACCTTGCAGTGCCGGTATTCACCCAGCCGCAGTTCACGATGGCGGCTGCGGTCAGCCTGGCCTTGCCCTTGTTTGTCGTGACCATGGCATCGCAAAATCTGCCGGGCGTCGCGACGATTCAGGCGGCGGGCTTTGGCGACCGGCGCGCAGAAGGTGGCGACGCGGGAATTCCAGTGTCCAAAGTTATCACCCTGACCGGTGTCGTCACTTTGTTGCTGGCGCCTTTTGGCGCCTTTGCCCTGAACCTTGCCGCGATCACGGCAGCGATCTGCATGGGCACCGAAGCCCATCCGGACCCCCAGCGGCGTTACACCGCCGCGGTCTCCTGTGGCTTGCTGTATGTGCTGATAGGTGTTCTTGGCACCGCCATTGTCGGTGCGCTCACCGCGTTTCCCAAAGAACTGATCGCCGCTATTGCGGGACTCGCGCTGCTGGGCACCATCGGCACAGCGCTGACCACGGCCCTGAAGGATGACTTTCACCGGGAAGCCGCGCTCATCACTTTTCTGGTGACATTGAGCGGCGTGGTGCTGGCTGGAGTAGGCTCGGCGTTTTGGGGTGTGGTCGCCGGTGCGCTGGCGCTGGGCGTGCAGCGCATCGGAAAATCGCACTTTGACCGGCCGCCCCGCCAACCCTGAACCTGCCTGGAGAATTGCCCGCATGGACCTGTTGTTTGTTGCCGACCCCCTGGAATCGTTCAAAATTTACAAGGACACCACCTTCACCATGATGCGTGAAGCGCAAAAGCGCGGGCACCGCGTGGCTGCCTGCGAACCCGAACAGATTGCCTGGGAGCGCGGTGGTGTTGTGCAGGCCGATGTACGTTCCATCACACTTACCGGGCATGCTACCGATTGGTTGAAAATTGATAGCACCTCACGCAAGCCCCTCAACGCCTTTGGGGCGATTGTGATGCGAAAAGACCCACCGTTTGATAGCGAGTTTTTTTACGCCACGCACTTGCTCGAGCAGGCCGAACGCGAAGGTGCCCGGGTCTTCAACAAGCCGCGTGCCCTGCGCGACCACCCCGAGAAACTGGCAATCCTGGAGTTTCCGCAGTTCATTGGCCCAACCCTGGTCACGCGCGATGCGCAGGCCATCAAGCGCTTCCACGCCGAGCACCACGACGTCATCCTCAAGCCGCTTGACGGCATGGGCGGCATGGGCATCTTCCGGGTCCGGGAGGACGGACTCAACCTGGGTTCGATTACCGAAACACTCAACCGCGAAGGTGCGCAGACCGTGATGGTGCAAAAGTTCCTGCCGGCAATAGCTCTGGGCGACAAGCGGGTGCTGGTCATCGGAGGCAAGCCGGTTCCGTTTTGCCTGGCGCGCATTCCGCAGGGCGGTGAAGTGCGCGGCAATCTGGCCGCTGGCGGCAAGGGCGTGGCGCAACCCTTGAGCGAGCGTGACCGCGCCATTGCCGAGGCGTTGGGCCCCATCCTCGCCGCGCGTGGTTTGCTGCTGGTGGGCTTGGACGTGATTGGCGACAGCCTTACCGAAATCAACGTCACCAGCCCCACCTGCTTCCGAGAAATTACCGATCAGACCGGTTTTGATGTGGCAGCCATGTTTATCGATGCGCTGGAGGCATCAGTCGGGGTGGCGCGCGCCTGACGCTCAGGTTCAGACCAGCAATCTCCCATCGACGAACACCGTGAGTTCGCCGGGTGCCATGGCGGTCCAGGTTTCATTGGTCGTTAACGGTTCGGTCACCACGATGGCCAGGCGGTCGTCGGGGCCATTGAGTTCGGCCAGATCGACGCTCACATCTTCGTCCTTGAGTTGCACTTCGGTGAAAGGATACTGACGCACCAGATAGTGCAGCTTGGTGCTGCAATGCGTCCACATGGCCTGCCCGTTGCTCAGCAAAAAGTTGAAGGTGCCGTGTTTGGCAATCTGCGGCACCAGTTCTCGCAGGGTCAGTGTCAACTCTTCCACGCTGGGCACGTTGGCATGGGATTTGGACAGTTCCTGCAACAGCCAGCAAAAGGCAAGTTCGCTGTCGGTATTGCCCACCGGGTGAAAACTTCCGTGCAGGCGGGGCGCAAAGTCCTTCAGGTCGCCGTTGTGGGCAAACACCCAGTAGCGGCCCCAAAGCTCGCGCACAAACGGGTGGCTGTTCTCCAGAGTGATGGCGCCCACCGTCGCCTTGCGCACGTGGGCCACCACGTTGTGGCTTTTGATGGGGTGGGTGCACAGCATCCTGGCGATGGGCGAGGTAGCCGCACTTTCACTGTCCACATAGCAGCGCACCCCTTTGCCGGGAGCGCCGTCATCGGCACCGAAGAAGGCGATGCCCCAGCCATCGGCGTGGTGGTCGGTGCATCCGCCGCGTTGCGAGAAGCCAGAAAAACTCAGCGTCAGGCTGGCTGGCAGGTGGCTGTTCATTCCAAGCAGTTGGCACATGGAGCCAGTTTACCCTGTCAGGTGCAGGGTCTTTCGCGGAAAGTTTCTGGCGGGACCGGCCAAAAGGGGGGCTTTTCGTACTTTTACTCAGGGGTTACCTGCCTCGACTATTGCTTTCGACACATATGCCTCTACATTGCAGGTCTGATCTGTTTCCATTTTTTAAGGGCACTCCATGGAATTGAAATCAATGCGCGGACATTTGGGCAAGTGGCTGGTGGCTGCCGCGCTGGCAGCCAGTGCCGGTTGGGCCATGGCCCAGGCCGAGCCCAGTCTGAATCAGGTCTATGCCACGGCGCAGGCCGGCAAACTTGACGAAGCGCAGGTGATGATCCAGCAGGTGCTGGTTTCCCATCCGAAAAGCGCCAAAGCATTTTTTGTCCAGGCAGAACTCTATGCGCGCCAGGGCCGCATCGACCGGGCCCGCGAATCGCTTGCCACAGCGGAGCAACTGTCACCCGGTTTGGCGTTTGCCAAGCCAGAAGCGGTGTCTGCCTTGCACGCACAACTGACCGCCAAGCCCCTGGCGAAAGCAGCCCCCAGCGCGGCCGTGAATCACGCGGCTCCGGCGGCTGCGTCATCCGGCAATTCCTGGGCCATTCCCTTGCTGCTCGCGGGTGGCGTGATGGTTGCGGGCTACTTCATCTTCCGGCGCAAAACGCCCCAGGCGCAGGCGCAACCGCAGCACTACGCCAACCAGAACCCGCTGACCGGTCCGCAGAGTTTTGGTGCCGGTGGGGCGGGAGCGATGCAGCCTGCAGGCTACTATCCCCCGCAGCAAACCGGCAGTGGCCTGGGCGGGCGCATCATGGGTGGCGTGGCTACCGGCTTGGCGGTAGGCGCAGGTGTCATGGCGGCGGAGGCCATTGGCAAGAGCCTGATGGGCGACCATCGCTCCTCTGGCAGTTCCCTCGACAGCAACTCCAACAACGATTACCAGCCGGTCAATAGCAACCCCGACATGGGCGGTGCCAACTTTGGTGTCAACGA
>CAIPGC010000102.1 GCA_903864505.1 uncultured beta proteobacterium
CCCACCCGTAATGATGGCGCGAAACAACGCTCAGTTGGCGAACGCCGCAATGCCCGTCATTGCCCGCCCCAGAATCAGGGCGTGGATGTCGTGGGTGCCTTCGTAGGTGTTGACCACCTCCAAGTTCACGAGATGGCGCGCCACGCCAAACTCGTCGGAGATGCCGTTGCCGCCCATCATGTCGCGCGCCAGCCGCGCAATGTCGAGCGCCTTGCCACAGGAGTTGCGCTTGAGGATGGAGGTGATCTCGACCGACGCGGTGCCTTCGTCTTTCATGCGGCCCAGACGCAGACAGCCCTGCAGGCCCAGCGCGATCTCGGTCTGCATGTCGGCCAGCTTCTTCTGGATCAGCTGGTTGGCGGCGAGCGGGCGGCCAAACTGCTTGCGGTCGAGCACGTACTGGCGCGCACGCATCCAGCAATCCTCTGCCGCACCCAGCGCGCCCCAGGCAATGCCGTAGCGCGCGCTATTCAGGCAGGTGAACGGGCCCTTTAAGCCCTGTACTTCGGGGAACGCGTTTTCTTCCGGGCAGAACACGCCATCCATCACGATCTCGCCGGTGAGGGAGGCGCGCAAACCCACCTTGCCGTGGATCGCCGGCGCGCTCAGTCCCTTGGCGCCCTTGTCCAGAACGAAGCCACGGATCGGACCGACCTGGCCGCTCGCGCTCACCTCCTTGGCCCAGACGACAAACACGTCGGCAATCGGACTATTGGAGATCCACATCTTGGAGCCTGAGAGCTTGTAGCCGCCAGCGACTTTGTGGGCGCGGCTGGCCATGGACCCGGGGTCAGAGCCATGGTCGGGCTCAGTCAGACCAAAGCAGCCAATCCACTCACCGGTGGCCAGTTTTGGCAAGTACTTCTGGCGCTGCGCCTCGGTGCCAAAATCGAAAATGGGCACCATTACCAGCGAGCTTTGCACGCTCATCATGGAACGGTAGCCGCTGTCCACCCGCTCCACCTCGCGCGCAATCAGCCCGTAGGCCACATAGTTCAGGCCGGGGCCACCGTACTGCTCGGGAATAGTGGGGCCAAGCAAGCCCAGCGCGCCCATCTCGCGAAAGATCGCGGGGTCGGTGGTGCCATCGCGAAAGGCCTGCGTCACGCGCGGCAACAGCTTGTCCTGGCAGTAGGCAGACGATGCCTCTTTGATCTGACGCTCTTCGTCGCTGAGCTGACTGTCGAGCAGGAAGGGGTCTTGCCAGTTGAATGCGGCGTGGGCCATGGGGAAACCTTTCGTTGAAATATCCTGCCCCTATCGTAGCCGCTACGCTGCCCGGTGGCAGTCACACCGGTACTGCGGCGGCCACATTCGCGTGCTCCCTGGCGAAGGCTTCGTACCAGGGCAGGCATGCCGGATTCGCCATAGCTTCTTTGTTGATGACTTTCTCCAATGGGTGACCCAGCAGCAGCTTTTTGATCGGCAACTCCTGCTTTTTGCCGGAAAGCGTGCGCGGGATCTCGGCCACCTGGAAGATGGCATTGGGTACAAAGCGGGGGCTTAGCGCGGTGCGTATCGCCTCAATCAGGCGAACGCGCAGGGCATCGTCAAGCACCAGCCCCTCGCGCAAAACCACAAAAAGGGGCATGTAGCTTTCGCGGCCCAGGTATTCCAGGTCAACCACCATGCTGTCCAGCACTTCCGGCAGCGTTTCGATGGCACGGTAGATTTCGCTGGTGCCCATGCGGATGCCGTAGCGGTTGATGGTGGCATCCGATCGCCCGTAAATGATGCAGCCACCATGCGGATTGACCTTGAGCCAGTCGCCATGTCGCCAGACACCGGGGTACATGTCAAAGTAGCTCGACAGATAACGCTGCTTGCCCACATCGCCCCAGAAGTAGAGCGGCATCGACGGAATGGGTTCGGTGCACACCAGTTCGCCCACTTCCCCCAGCACTGCCTGGCCCTGCTCGTTCCAGGCCTGCACCGCGCAGCCCATCAGACGGCACTGCATCTCGCCTGGCACCTGCGGCAACTCGCGATTGCCCCCGATAAATGCCCCCGCAAAGTCGGTTCCGCCGGAAATGTTGCACCACCAGATGTCAGGATGCCCCAGGCGCCCAAACTGGTCGGTGCCCCAGCGCTGCGCATCTTCGCTCAGGGGCGAACCGGTGGTGCCCAGGGCACGCACGGCGGACAGGCCGGGGAACTCCGTCAGGTCGAGCTCGGCTTTCATGCAATTGGCGTAAAAGGCTGCTCCGGCACCAAAGAAGGTGACTCCCAGTTCGGCGGCGAAGCGCCACAAGGTGGTCCAGTCAGGAGCAAGCTTGTTGCCTTGCGTGTCTACCGTCGCGCCGCCAGGGTTGCCATCAAACAGGCAGCAGGTGGTCCCATTGAGCAAGCCGCTCATCTGTGCGTTCCACATGACCCAGCCAGTCGAGCTGTACCAGTGGTAGCGCTCGCCCCAGGAGTTGGGTGCGTAGCTGCATCCCACGTCGTTGTGCAGGATCTTGAGCGCCATCGCCACCAGAACGGTGCCACCATGGCTATGCACGATCGGCTTGGGCAGCCCGGTGGTGCCGCTGGAGTAGACAATCCAGAGCGGATGGTCGAACGCCAGCCAGAGCGGTTCGAACGCCTCAACTTCCGCATCGTTTCTGGCGAAAACCCCCGCCAATGTTGCGCAAGCAGCTCCTGATTTGGTAGCAATTTCAACACCCTCCACGGGTTCGTGCAGCAGCAGGTGACCGACGCTGGGCAGGGCTGCCATAAGTTCGGCCAGCACCGAGCGGCGATCCAGGTCGCGTCCGCCATAGCGTGTGCTGGAGCAGGCGATCAGCACCTTGGGTTCGATCTGGCTAAACCGGTCGAGCACCGCCTGGGTCCCCATGTCGGGCGAGCAAATGCTCCACACGCCGCCCACACTCACGGTAGCCAGAAACGCCACCATCGCTTCAGGAATATTGGGCAGGTAGGCCGCCACCCGGTCACCAGGGCGCACGCCCTGTGCTTGCAAATGCAGGGCCAGTGCGGCCACTTGCTGGCGCAGGGCGGGCCAACCCAGTTCCTGCGCGGCTCGGGAGCCCAGACTGGCCTCACCGTGGCTGATGATGGCCGGAAAACCTGCCGCATGGGCGGCATCCACATGGCGCAGCACCTGGCGCGCGTAGTTGACCTGAGCACCGCAAAACCAGCGCGTATGCGGCATGGGGGCGTGGTCGCACACCTGCGTGTGGGGCGTGGGCGAGCGCAGGTCGAAGTAGTCCCAGATGCTTTGCCAGAATGCATCCAGGTCGGTGGTCGACCAGTACCACAGCGCATCGTAGTTCTCAAAATGCAAGCCGCGCTGTGCGGCCAGCCAGTCCTGGTACAGACGGATTTGTGCAATATGTGGAGCAGTCATGGGGTGGCGGCAATTAGCGACTTAGAGGGCGATGCGGTTGGGGATCAGCCAGGCCTCAAAGGCCTGCACCGGCATCGGCTTGCCAAACAGATAGCCCTGGCACAGGCGGCAGCCATGTTCCAGTAACAGATCACGCTGCAGGGTGGTCTCCACCCCTTCAGCGATCACTTCGAGGCCCAGGTTGCTGGCCAGACCGATGATGGTATCGACCACCACCAGATCGGTGGCCTGCTGGTCGATGTTACGCACAAAGGATTGATCAATCTTCAGTTGGTCCAGCGGCAGTCGGGTCAGGTAAGACAGCGATGAGTACCCGGTGCCAAAGTCGTCCATGGAAAAGCGCACGCCCATCGCCTTCAGCGCCTGCATTTTCTCGATCGCGTCCTTGATGTTGTCCAGCACCACGCTTTCGGTCAGCTCAAGTTTGAGCAGGTTGGCTCGGGCCCCTGTCTCGCGCAGAATGGCGCGCACCTGATCGACAAACTCCGGTGTCATGAACTGGCGTGCGCTGACGTTCACTGCCAACTGCAGACCGGATGCGCACGGCACTGTTTCCCATTCCTTGAGTTGCTGGCAGGCAGTACGAATCACCCACTCACCGATCGGAATAATGAGTCCGGTCTCTTCGGCCAGTCCAATGAAATCCATCGGTGGCACCATGCCGTTGCGGGGGTGCAGCCAGCGGATCAGCACCTCGGCCCCCACCGGACGCGCATGTTCGGCCACCTGCACCTGAAAGTACAGAACGAACTGATTCTCGGCCAGCGCATGGCGCAGGTCGCGTTCGAGATCGGCACGCATCGTGATGGCGGTCAGCATTTTCGGGTCGAAAAAGCACAGCGCATTGCGACCCGTCGTCTTCACCTGGTACATCGCAATGTCGGCTTGCTTGAGCAATTCGTTCGCATCCTCCAGGCGCTCGCCAAACAGGGTGGCCCCCACGCTGCAGGTGCTGGCGTATTCGGCACTCTGCAACTGGTAGGGCAGGTTGAGGTTGGCAAGGATGGAGTCGCCCAGCGTCTTGGTCTGGGTTGCAGCTTCGCGGGAGTCGGCACTCAGCCCCTGCAGCATGACCACAAACTCGTCCCCGCCCAGGCGTGCTACCGTGTCCTCGTCGCGCACGGCAGCCAGCAGCCTCTTGGCCACCTGTTGCAGCAGCATGTCGCCCACCAGGTGGCCACTGGTGTCGTTGAGCGTCTTGAAATGGTCCAGATCAAGAAATAGCAGTGCGCCACGGCGCCCCGTACGCTGGCTGACCAGAATCGCCTGCTGCAGGCGGTCGTTGAGCAGTCGGCGGTTGGGCAAACCCGTCAGGGGATCGTAGAACGCCAGCATCTCGACATCGGCAATGGCCCGGCGCAACCGGGTTACGTCCTGGTAAACAATTACGGTGCCACCGTCCGGGGTGGAGCGTTCGGAGATTTCCAGCATGACACCGTCGGGGGTGGTGACGTGTCGACTCTCCAGTTGGCCGTTGAGCAACACCATGCGCTGGCTGACCCAGTCGCGGCATTCCTCCTCGGAGCACTCAGGAAACACATGTCGCGCGGTCACCATCGCCAGGCTTTCAAAATCGGCCTCGAGCGCTATCCTGCCCTCCAGCCACGGATGCAATTCCATGAAGCGCCGGTTCCAGTTGACGATGCGCTGCTTGGCATCGAGCAGCACAAAGCCGCTGACCATGGACTCCAGCGCCTGGTCCAGGGTTTCCTTGGCCCGGGCGATGGAACTTTGGGCACCGGTGAGCCGGTTCAGGTACCACAACACGCCAGCGCCTGCCAGAAAAACCATCAGGCCCAGTACCGCAGCGACGGCAATCATCAAGCGGGTCTCGCGGTCCACATCATGCAGCGCCGCAGTCAGTGGAATACTCGCCGTGATGTACACGCCGCCATACAAGGTGTTGCGGGTTGCAACAATGGCGCTCTCGCCACCGAGCCGGGCCGCCATGTGGCGCGCAGACGCGATCGGAACAATGCTGGACAGGGGTGGGGACAGCATTTTCCCCACCAGTTCATCGCGTGCTGGTGCAGCCACCAGCAGTTCGCCGTTGTCGCGCTCCAAGGTCGCTTGCAAGCCTTCGATGTCCGCGCCCTGGATCAGGATCGAGGCCAACTGCGGAACGGCCACTTCGGCCACGGCTATCACGGCGCTGCCGTTGGCCCATTTCATGTGGCGGCCCGCGTAGATCACCAGTTCACCAGAGCGAAAGCTCACCAGGGGAGCACTGAGCACCAGGGTGGATACCGGTTGCGCAAGCACATCGGCCACAAACCTCGAAGGCAGATTCCATTCCTGGGGCAGGGCTGCACTGTCCGACGACGCGATGGTGTGGCCCCGCCCATCCATCAGGCCCACGCGCCCGGCCAGCAGGTTCTGACGCATCGCGCCCTGGATCAGCTGGTTGGTCGCGCTGACATCAATCCACTCCTGAATGTTGACCGAGAGGTTGAGCAACTTGTCCATGCTGGCCAGCAATACATCCAGCCCCAGCAGGCTTCGGTTGACCGCGACTTCGGCACCACTGACAAACCGCATTGCCTGGGCTTCGCTTTCATACAGTGCCGTGGTGCTGCGGTCACGCACCAGCCAGAGGGTGATGGCCCCAATCGCGACCATGAAAAAAACCACCAGCGCACAGACGGCGACAGAGGCCTTGGTCAACCGCACACGCCTCATGGGGCGGCGTTTGGCTTGATGCCCGATGCCACGCCAATCGTCTGGCTCCACAGTTCAGAGCAGCGTGCACCGCAGCGCTGCAACCAGCGGGGCAGCACTGTGCTGGCAAACAGTTCGCGTCGACGCTTGTCATCCTGGACGCTGCTGGCCACCTCGGTCATGCGCCCCTTGCGGCCCGCCGTGCACGCGGGCAAGCCACGATTGCAGGCAAAGCCCTCGGCTGTTTCCCGTTCACTCTCTGACCAAATGGCCGCCTCCAGCTTGGGTAGCTCTTGCGCCAAGACTGCGCGCAGATCGCCTGGCAAAGCGCTCCACGCATTCTGGTTGGCTGCAAATAGTGCCAGTCCCCAGGTGACAGGCATCGAGTGAATATGACTGGTGAATTCATGCAGGCCCAGCGTGTTGCCCGACATCGACCCCGTGATGGCGCATTCGGTGGCACCGGAGTTCAGACTGGAGATGAGTTGGGACAAGCCCACCAGCACCGGTGTCGCATTGAGTGCGCTCACGAAGTCCGACTGCGTGGCCGATGAAACACGCACCCGGCGACCGGCCAGGTCTGCCAGACTCGCCAGCGGGTTCTTGCAAAAAATGACCTGCGCCGGGTAGATGTAAACCGCCAGCAGTTCCACACCATGGCGGTCTCGCAAGGTCTTTTCCAGGTAGGGCCGAAAGGCCGCGAGGTTCTTGCGCAGGGTGGACAGATCGGGGTTCAACCCGGCGAGGTCGGGTGCCGCCAGATCCGGATTCTGGGCAGAAACGTTACTCAGCAGTGCGGTGCCGAACGGCACCACACCAAATTGCATCAGCCGCAGCAGTTCGGGACCAGGCACCCCGGCACGGTCGAATGGAACGATTTCTGCAGCGTACTTGCCCCCCGTCAGGCGCAACAGCTCTTTGCCCCAGAACGGCTCTTCATTGCGGGTGAACTGGTGCAGTCCGGCCAGCCCACCAACAATACGCAACGTTTGCACGGGTGCAACCGGTGACTGCGCAAACGCGCTGCCCGCACCACCGAACAGACACAGCAATGCCCAAGCGGAGGCGGCTTTCAGAATCTGCAAGCGCGGGTGCATTGTCTCATCCACTTTTTCATGTTGTAGCGCGCCAGTGTAGTGTGATTTGTAGATGCCGCGCAGTACGCTGTCCGGGGTGACGCTTTGCCGGACCGATGAGCATTTCCCCGCACCGATGTGGGCGATGGTGGCTTACCTTCATATATGTATTTGTAATTTGGAACCAACTAAACAGTAGTTCCAGTTCGAACAAGCTCCTCTCAAAATCCATCCCATCGCACGCTTGCGCTACACTTATTGGAGATATCCCATGGCACTGTGCCACACCACGCAACCCGCCTCCCGCCCGCTGCGCCGCCCCCTTCTGATGTTGGCTCTGGCCGCGACGCTGACTGCCGCCTCCCTGGGCGCGGCAGCCCAGCAAGCAATTCAGCTGCTCAACGCGTCCTATGACCCCACACGCGAGTTGTATGTCGAGTTCAACGCCGCTTTTGCCAAATACTGGAAAACCAAGACCGGGCAAGACGTAAGCATCAAACAGTCGCACGGCGGCTCGGGCAAACAGGCGCGCTCCATCATCGACGGGCTCGACGCCGATGTGGCCACGCTGGCGCTGGCGGGCGACACCGATGCGCTGGTCAGGAACGGCGGCTGGGTTGCCAAGGACTGGCAAAAGCGCCTGCCCCACAACGCCTCGCCCTACACGTCAACAATAGTGCTGGTAGTGCGCGAAGGCAACCCCAAAGGCATCAAGGACTGGGACGACCTGATCCGCGCCGACATCAAGGTCATCACCCCCAACCCGAAAACCTCGGGCGGCGCCCGCTGGAACTACCTGGCCGCCTGGGAATTTGCCAAGCGCAAGTTTGGCAGTGATGCCAAGGCCAAGGAGTTTGTCGCCAAGCTCTACGGCAATGTGCCGATTCTGGACACCGGAGCACGCGGCGCCACCATCACCTTCGCCCAGCGCGGCCAGGGTGATGTGCTGATTGCGTGGGAGAACGAAGCCTATCTGCTGGAAAAGGAATTTGCCGCCAAGTTTGACGTGATCGCCCCATCGCTGAGCATTCTGGCCGAACCGGCGGTGACGGTGGTCGACAGGAACGTGGACCGCAAGGGCACCCGCGCCGTGGCCGAGGAATACCTGAAGTTCCTCTACACCGAAGAGGGTCAGGACATCGCCGGCAAGAACTTCTACCGCCCTGCCGTCTCCGACAAGGCCAAAGCCAATTACGCCAAACAGTTTGCCAGGATTAAACTGTTCAGGATTGATGAGGCTTTTGGCGGCTGGGACAAGGCCGACAAGGAACACTTTGCCGATGGGGGCAGCTTCGATCAGATCTACACCAATAAATAAGCCCGGTTTTTCGCATCGGGCCCCATCGGATGCAAATGCGGCTTGCTTATGCCTTCCAAGCATAAGCAAACAATGAATGATTCGTTGGGTTTCGCGTGCCCATTGCGCAAAATAGACGCTTTGCAACTGCTTCCCCGAGCAGCTTTCTTGCCCTTCCCAGCCATCACTTTACGAAAGCCATCTATGTCCGAATCCTGGAAATTTGAAACCAAATCCGTGCACGCCGGCTACTCGCCCGACCCCACCACCAAGGCGGTGGCGGTTCCGATTTACCAGACCGTCGCCTACGCATTTGACAACGCGCAGCACGGCGCCGACCTGTTTGACCTGAAGGTTCCGGGCAACATCTACACGCGCATCATGAACCCCACGCAAGACGTGCTGGAAAAACGCGTCGCCGCGCTGGAAGGCGGCATTGCGGCCCTGGCGGTGGCCTCCGGACAAACGGCGGTGACCTACGCGATTCAGACCATCACCGAGGCCGGTGACAACATCATTGCCAGCACGGCTCTGTACGGCGGTACCTACAACCTGCTGGCACACACGTTGCCGCAGTTTGGTGTGACCACCCGTTTTGCCGACCCGCGCAATCTGGCCAGCTTTGAGGCACTGTTCGACGAAAAGACCAAAGCGGTTTTCATTGAGTCGATCAGCAACCCGCAAGGCACGGTGACCGACATTGCCGCCATTGCAGAAATTGCGCATCGCCATGGCGTACCGCTGATTGTGGACAACACCGTAGCCACACCCTACCTGCTGCGCCCGTTCGAGCACGGTGCCGACATCGTGGTGCATTCGCTCACCAAGTACCTGGGCGGGCATGGCACTTCGCTGGGCGGCGCCATCGTGGACTCGGGCAAATTCCCCTGGGCACAGCACAAGGCCAAATTCAAGCGCCTGAACGAGCCCGACCCCAGCTACCACGGCGTGGTCTATACCGAAGCACTCGGCCCGGCCGCCTACATCGGCCGTGCCCGTGTGGTGCCACTGCGCAACCTTGGGGCGGCCATCTCGCCGTTTAATGCGTTCCTGATCCTGCAGGGCATTGAGACCCTGTCGCTGCGCCTGGAGCGCATCAATGACAACACACTCAAGGTGGCCAAGTTCCTGGAGAATCACGCCAAGGTGGCCTGGGTCAACTACGCGGCCCTGCCCAGCCACCCGGATTACGCATTGGCGCAGAAGTACCTCGGCGGCAAGGCCTCGGGGCTGTTGACCTTTGGCGTCAAGGCAGCACCGGGCGAAGGCCGTGCTGCCGGTGCGCGCTTCCTCGACGCATTGCAGTTGTTCACCCGGCTGGTGAACATTGGCGATGCCAAATCGCTGGCTACGCACCCCGCTTCGACCACACACCGCCAGTTGTCGCCGGAGGAACTCGCAAAGTCGGGCGTGACCGAAGACGCGGTGCGCCTGTCCATAGGCATCGAACACATTGACGACCTGCTGGCCGACCTGGAGCAGGCGCTGGGCGCGGCATAGCACATACAAACCTGGCGCAGGCCGGTGCCACCCTGGGGGGTGGCCGGTTTGGCGCTGCAGCGCACCACGCGCCGCCTATTTTCGACAAAAGAGACTATGAACTTCAAACAAAAATCGGCGCTAGCCCTCGCAGGGATTGCGCTGACCGCTAGCAATCTTGTAGCAGCGCAGACCACCTTGCTCAATGTGTCCTACGACGTGGCGCGCGAGTTTTACAAGGACATCAACGCCGCTTTTTCCGCCAGCTACAGGAAAAGCGCTGGCAAAGACATCAAGATCGACCAGTCTCACGGCGGCTCCAGCGCGCAGGCCCGTGCCGTCGCCGACGGGCTTGATGCCGACGTGGTGACCATGAACACCACCACCGACGTGGACTTTTTGGCCACCAGCGGCGTGGTGGCCAAGGATTGGCGCAGCAAGTTCCCGAACAGCGCGGCGCCGACCAGTTCGACCATGCTGTTTCTGGTACGCAACAACAACCCCAAGAACATCAAGGATTGGGACGACCTGATCAAACCCGGGGTCCAGGTGGTGGTGGTCAACCCCAAGACCGGAGGCAACGGACGCATGGCCTATCTCGCAGCGTGGGGGCAGGTTCGAAAGAAAGGTGGCACCGACGCGCAGGCCGCCGAATTTGTGGGCAAGCTCTACAAAAATGTACCCGTGCTGGCCAAGGGCGGACGTGATGCCACGAACATCTTCTTGCAACGCAATCTCGGGGATGTGCTGATTACTTTCGAATCCGAAGTGGTATCGGTGGACCGTGAATTTGGCACCGGCAAGGTCGACGCCATTCACCCGAGCTCATCCATCGTTGCGGAAAATCCGGTGGCCATCGTCGAGCGCACCGTCGCCAAGAAAGGCACGGCGGATGCGGCCAAAGCCTACCTGAACTTCTTGTACAGCGACGAAGGCCAGGAGATCGCCGCCCAGCATGCCATCCGCCCCAGCAACCCGGCGATCCTGAAAAAGTACGCCAGCACTTTCAAGCCGATCCAACTCTTCAAGGTGGAAGACTACTTCGGCTCACTGGCAGAAGCACAGAAGGTACATTTCAACGACGGCGGGCAGTTCGACAAGCTCTACACGGTCAGGTGAGATCCGCGTTTCGCTCCTGGTATTGTTTGGACATCGGTCAATCGCTAGAAATCGTAACGCGCACCCACGTAGTAGGTCATGCGATCGGTAGCGCTGACACTGCCAGGGCCCGTCAGGGATGGCGCAGCAGTCGCTTTCGAGCGCTCATAGGTCAACTCCGTCTCCAGCGAGACCTGCTGGCGAATGCGATAAATTGCCCGTAACCCGACCGTCCAAATGTCGTTGCTCGCACCTGCATTGTCGCTTTGGGTGTAGTACTTGAATGCTGGCTCCAACTGCCACGCTTCGCTCAGACTTGACAAGTTGTTGTAAGTCAGCAGCGTGCCGTGGTAAGTCGGCCCCCCCAGAAAGCTCACGCCAACTACATGCGTATCGCGGGCCGAGTAGAGATTGGTTCCGATCAACTGCACCCCCAACGACCACAGGTTGCCGGTGCTGGGTTGTCCATCTGGCAGGAGATCAACCACCGGCTTGATCTCGTCGACGCTGGTCATGCTCAGGTCGGCACCAACCTGCCAGCTCGAAGCAATGGCCGTGGTGCCGCCTATGCGTGCCTGGGTCTGGTAGGCCGTAAGTCCCTTGACCTGCTCACGCAGCACCTCAATCGACGTTGTTCCGAGCAACTCCTGAATGCGTTGGGCCGGAGCCAGCAGCGCGGGGTTTTGAAAAAACAGCATATTGCCCAACGACAAAATCGGTACAGTGCGGCGGTCGTACATTGCGTTGACCATCGTCGTCTCACCGAGTTGCCAGTTGGCTTGTAGTGCGGCCACATTGACCCCCTGAATGACGAGGTCGTAGTCGAATTGAGCCGATGCTGAAGTGCCTCCTTTGAAGTAGCGCAGATCAGCGCCCACGCCACGTCGATCGGTTTCACCATCGATGACCTGTTCTATCAGGAAGGCACTACCACTTAGCTCTTTGGAAAGTGCCTGCGCGTCCACCGATAGACCGTAGAAAGTACGTCGCGTATCAAGCAGTGGATCGCTGGGGGTGCCAATCACTGCGTTGACCTTCCACTTCGGCTGAAAAATGTAACCCGCCTGGAGGCCATCGAATCGGTAAAGTACGCCACCGCCGTTGGGCGATTGGCGTCCGACGCGGTAACTGGTTCCATCCACCAGCGACCGGGAATCAAAATACAAGGCGGACAAACGGTTCTTGTTTACGTCCTTGATCATGTCGGCGCTGTTGGCATTTCGAAAAACAAACCGCATGTCCCTTTCGTCGTCGCGATAGCGCCAGTTCAAGTCGACATTGGTTTGCAATTGGCGCTGGTCGACGCCAGAAAGCGTGTTGTCCGACTGGAGCACCGGTAAGGATGCCAGCACCGAGTCCTGGAACTCCTGGGTTCGCACCTCGGACTTGCCTCCGTAATAGAACATGGACACTGATCCGCTGGTGGTGGACATGGGTTCTGCAGCGGGCCTGGACTTGGAAGACTTCTGTCCCATCGTCGGCAGCGCTGCAGCGAGTTGCCGTACCCTGTCACTATCGTCCCCGACTGGATAGAGTTTGAGAAAGAGATCAAACTCGCTTGCCGACCTGTCGGCATCGCCAGCGTTCAAACGTGCCAGTCCAATGAGTTCCTGTGCCCTGCGTGAGGACGTGGTGGTCGACATGTTGAGCAGCTGATTCAGCAACTCAATCGCCGCGTCATATTGGCCGCCATCAAAGGCCGACTGGGCCGCGGCCAGCAGCGCGGCGCCGGACTGCTCAGTGCCGGCATCGGCGGAGGTCGATGCCGGGGCCGAAATCGGGACGACGTCGTCTGTCTTCGCTCCGGATACGGTTGCTGCCCGGCCAGATGCCTTCTTCACGGATGCACCTAAACCCTCCAGCACTAACTCAATGGAACGGCTGTCGCGCCCGGCCCGGAGCCGGAATTTGACCGGCGTGTCAAAGCGTATCACCAGCTTTCTGCTGGACTTTGCCTGTGCCGTGTTGTTGACCACTTCGTCGGAAATGATGATCGAAGGAATGCCTGCGCCCCCGGCAAGTCGCAACTCGCTTGGAATATCGGTGACCGGATCCCGACTGGGAAGTACGTTGTAAAACGCCTGGACCATGTCCGATGCCCGTGCCGAGGTCGAGCGCAAGTATTGGACCGGTGTCACAAACCTGATATTGGCAATGGCGTTGGCACCTTCCTGGCGCAACTCCGCTTCGTCGAGAAACTGTGCCTGCGCGGGCGAGGCATAGCCCGCGCAAATGCATACAGCAACGGGCAATAGCAGTGTATTTCTCATGGTCTTCCTTTACGGTTCAGGGGTCGTTCAGTGGTGCGGGCGTTAGTCCCACTTGGTGTAGGCATTGCCCTTCTTTCCAAGGGGTTTGTGGCAACTGGAAGTAGAGCAATCGGTCTGCCCGGTTTTGTCATGGGTCAGCGACTTTCTCTCCATATGGCCCAGGTACGTCGTTCCGGTGGCGTGGCACGACTTGCACCAACCTGCGCCATTGCCCAAGCTCGCGTTGTGGTTCATCTTTAGGGTTGTCCATGCGGTAGTGCTGGTGTGGCAGGCGCTGCAGTCCATGGCGGCACCGTTCAACAGTTGCGTCTCAGGGATATGGTTAGCAGGTTTGGCGAGCGCGCCGCCGTTGTTTCCTTGCGAAACGTAGTTTCCACTGTGGCATGACTTGCAGGTTGCGGTGCTGACCACCGAGTGGTTCATGGTCACAGCGGCGTTGAAGCTCACTTGTGATTTATGGCACGAATCGCATTTCGCCAGTCCAGCCAGCACCGGAATATGGCCGGCATTTTTGGCCATTGCCGAGGTGGAGCCGTTGTGGCAGGTGTCACAGGTTCCTGTTCCAACCGCGTTGGCCGCAGAGTGTCCGAACTGAACACTCAACCAACTGTTGGTCGACTTGTGGCAGGTCTCGCAAACGGTAACACCATTGTGGGTCGTATTGTTGGGCTTGGCCGTCAAGCCGTAGACGGACGTTGCGTGGCAGCTCGCGCAACCGGTGATGACCGACACGTTGCTGTGAAACTTGGCTGGCGTCCAACCGGTGAAGCTCTTGTGGCAAGTACCACAGTTGGCCGTGGTCGCAATGTGGTTGGCCGACTTGCCCGTGGCATTCGTGCCGTTGTGGCAGCTCGTGCAGTTGGTGGCTGC
>CAIPGC010000103.1 GCA_903864505.1 uncultured beta proteobacterium
AGCGATGGCGTCACCGTCACCGTGGCAGACAACGCCACCTGGTCCATCCACTAACCCCACTCCACTGAAAGAGCCACACCATGAGCACCCTCGTAGCCCGCACCGTCCGCACCCCAGACAACAGCCCCGTGTCGTTCCCCAACGGCATCATGATCGGCACCGCCGTGGGTGCCGGGGCCATCAACCACATCGGCACGCCTGGCCAGCAAGGCTTTGGCGTGGGCATTGCGCCCAGCATCCCGGCCAACTTTGCCAAGCTGTATGGCACGGATGACCCCTCAGCCGACACATACGGAAATTATCAGTACAGTGATGGCAGCATCATGTGCTACCAGCCCGTAAGCTGTTACAAATACGGCACCGGTGCCAATGGCCTGGCAATCAACAATTGCGACATCAAGCCGTTCAGCTATTTTGAGAACTCGCTCACGATAGCCAATGCAGCCGGTTACGCCCTGCACCGCACGTTTTATAACAACGGCAGCATCCGTCCGGGCTTCATGCACGACAAATACAAGTGCTCGCTCAACGGGACAATTGCCAGCTCCATCAAAAACGGAGTTGTGCTGACCAGTGCCCAGCGCGGCAGCCTCAGCACTGCAGTATTTTCAAGCTGCACCGGCAACGGGCAAACGCCATCCAACAACTTTTCCGGGGCGATCGCTGCAGCCAAGAGCCGCGGCAACCAATTCTTCCCACACACGCAATTCATGCGCGCTTGGCTCGCGCTGGTCAGCCTTGCGCACGGTAAAGCATCCACTGGTACAACCTATAACGCTTGGTACGACGCCACAGGCGTAAACAATTTTCCCAAGGGAAACAATAACAACGCGCTCGGGGATATCAATGACGCGACGATTGCATATGTGTACGACGGCAACGGCACCTACCTGGGTTGCGGCAAAACAGGGTCTGCCAACTTTTTCGCCAAGACCACTCATAACGGTCAAGGTAACGGGGTGTGTGACACAAATGGCCTAGTTTGGGACATCGAACCCTTCGGCATTACGAGCGACGGTGCCAACTTCTACCTGCTAAACACTGCCGCAGACGTCAGCGCCATGACTGGCGGCAACACCCTGGCGACTGATGCGTGGGGCGCGACCGGCCTTGCCGCGCTGTACACCAGCATCGGTGCCACCTACGGGTCAATGACAGCCAGCTCTACAAACAAAACGTTCGGCGCAGCCGCGCAGGTGCTGTCTGAGGCCACCAGCGGCACGCCGTGGGCCATGGCTGGTGCGGGCATACCGCTACTCGGTGGCGTTGGGGGCTCCAATCAGTTTGGTAACGATTATTTCTATGACGGCCCGCGCCCAAATGAGTTGTGCGTCGTCGGCGGCGCGTATTGGGACAATGGCTCGATCGCCGGGTGCTGGGCCCGGTATTTCAGCTTTGTCCGTTCCGTCTCGAGCGTTTACTACGGCTTTTCCTCCGCCTGTTATTTGTAGGCCTGAGCGATAGCGATGGGCCACCATGACGAAGCCAAACTCGATGTCAAGTTCATTGACTTTGCCCGCCAAATGAACCTGTATTTGAATCACTTCCCCAAGCACGAAAAGTATGGTTTGTCGCAGCAAATCAGAAATTCGGCTTACGAAGTCTATGGCTATATCGTGGAATCGCAAAAGCGGTATTTAAAGAAAACCTCGCTCACAAGCCTAGACATCGCACACGAACAACTGCGCATGTTCATTCGGTTAGCGTTTGAGTTGGGCTATTTCAAGTTCAAGGATGGTGCCCAATGCATTGACAAAGACCACGAAAAAACCGCCACCCACCGTTACCTGGTACTTAGCCGAATGGTTGACGAACTCGGGCGAATGGTAGGCGGCTGGATACAGGCCGAAAGGGCCAAACAGAATCCCGAGGGCGGGCATAAAAGGGAGGCGTCTTAACATGTTGTGCGTCATCAGCGGCGCGAATTGGAACAATGGCTCGATCGCCGGGTGCTGGGCCCGGAATTTCAACAATGTCCGTTCCAACTCGAACGATAACTACGGCTTTTCCTCCGACTCAAGGCCTCACGCCGCGCAAGCGGTGAGTGGAATTCAGGGAGGCGCTTTCCTGCGTTTGGCGCAAGCCTTCGCAAAATCTGCTGCACACCACCATCCTAGTAGGCGCCATGTTGTGTTCGACCGCCTGGAGGTGTCACCATGAAGCGCGCTGGATTTTTGTTTGAAAAAGCCTTCGCTCCAGAGTCTTTATACCAAGCCTGGATAGATGCCAGCAAGGGCAAAAACAACAAGCGCGCCACCCTTGAATTTGCCCGCAATCTTGGCCCCAACCTTGACGCACTGCACCGCGAATTGCACGCAGGCAATTACCGCCCGCAACCCTACACAGAATTCACGGTGTACGAACCCAAGCAACGCATCATTTACGCCCCCGCGTTCCGCGACCTGGTGGTGCAGCACGCCATTTACCGCCTGATCTACCCGCTGTTCAACGCCAGCTTTATCGACCAGAGCTTTGCCTGCCGGGTAGCCAAAGGCACCCATGCCGCCGCCGACTACGCACAGGCCGCATTGCGCGCCTGCCACCCCGAGAGCTACCTGCTGCAGCTTGACGTGCGCAAATTCTTCTACAGCATCGACCGCAGCATTTTGCAAACCCTGATAGAGCGCAAAGTGAAAGACGCCCGCTTTGTGGGCGTGATGATGCAGTTTGCCAACTACGGCCCCGTTGTGGGCATCCCGATCGGCAACCTGCTCAGCCAGCTTTACGCGCTGATCTACCTCAACCCGCTGGACCACTTCATCAAGCGCACCCTGGGCGCGCAGCACTACTGCCGCTATGTGGACGACTTCGTGCTCTTTGGCTGCAGCCGTGCGCAATGTATGGAGGCGCTGGCAGCCATCAAGGCGTTTCTGGCAAGCGCGCTGCACCTGGAGCTATCGCGCTACACCCTGCACAAGGTGCGCCGGGGTCTGAACTTTGTGGGCTATCGCACCTGGCGCAGCACCCGCTACCTGCGCAAGCACAGCCTTTACACATTCACCAAGTCGGCCTGCAAGGGCAGGCTGCAAAGCGTTATCTCCATCCTGGGCCACGCCCGCCACACGGGCAGCCACGCCCACCTCTTGAAAACCCTGAAAGGAAAACACCATGACCTCTTTAATCGCCTACCGCAAAGTTATCGACAGCGTTACCACCCACAGCTTGAAGCTGCCCACCGCGCAAGCCAGCCAGCAAGCCGGGCAAGAGCTTGCCACCCTGCCTGATGGCCGCACGGTGGTGGTGCTGTTTGACGGCTTCACGCTGCCAACCGACCAGCCCGCCGCTATTGCCAACAGCATCGAAACCCTGGCCACCCCCTTGCCAGACTTGCTCAAAGAGCAGATCAAGGCCGCCAGCCCGCACGTGGCGCTGATTAGCAAAAACATGATCGACACCATCCGCAAGAGCTACAGCATTGATGACGAGATGTTCTTTGCGCGTATTGGCGTGGGTGCCGCCACCGGCCTGTACACCCCGACCAGCGATGAGATGAACGAGCTGACGGTGTTTGGCGAGTTTGTAGAAAGCGTGCGCCAGTGGGGTCGCACCGAGCGGGCCAAGCTGGGCTTGTAAATGTGCAACCAGGATTGTCAGCAGGGACGTTCCTGCGTTTGTAGAAAGACCCAAAATGAAACACCTATTCGCCGCTCTCTTTTTGATAGCCTCACTCACTGGATGCGCGACCGCAGACTACAAAGCCTATGCGGAAGCACAGAGCAATGTGGCAGCAGCCAAAGCCAGCGCGGAAACGGCCCGGTACAACGCTCTCTCCAAGATCGCCGAAACGGGGACCGACGCCAGCAAGATCGCCGCCGTGATGGCGCTGGCCCTGGGTAACCAGGGAGCAGGGCAGGTGCAGCAGATTGCCGCACCGCCGCAGAATGAGGCGCTGCAGTGGGCCAGCATCCTGGTGCCGGGCATCACCAACATCGCGGGCATGGCGCTCAACGCGAAAGTAGCCATCACCAACGCAGAGCACAGCGCCCGTGTGGCCGAGTCCACGAACGCGGCGTTTGTTGGCATAGCCAGCAAGATTCAAGCGCCAGTGACGGTAGTTCCATCAGCACCTGTCACCGTAGTCCCGCAAGCAAACGTGTCAACAGTTACCACAACCACTACGACTGACAACCATGCTACTTCCACGGACAACCACGCATCTACTGTTTCAACAGCTACAACGTCAACGTCAACTGCTAACCCTGTCAACACCACATCGACCAGCATCGGCGGCGCAGGAGTCATCGGCAACGGAACCTACTCAACCCAGGCCAACCCCGTTACCACCACAGCCAACCCGGTGACGACTACAACGACGGCCAACCCGGTTACCACCACCACAACGACGAACCCACCAGGAAAGACGTGTGCGACCAGTGCAGCGGGCATTGTGAACTGCATATGAAGCAGCGCATCCTGAACATCCTTGTGGCGCTGGACAGCTTTGTCTTTGTGCTGCTGACCCTGGGCGTTGGGCATCCGGGAGAAACCATTTCTTCTGCCGCCTACCGCTCCGAGTTGATAGGTGGGTACTTCAGGTTCGCTAGACCCGTGATTGATTTTCTGTTTGCATGGCTAGAGGACAAGCACTGCTTTGAAAGCTGGCTTTACGCAATGACAAAACGAAATTTACCTGAGGATATGAGATGAGCGACCCAATAGACCGCCGAGCGCCAAGCCAAGAACTTCTGGAGCTTGTGCGGATCATCCACGCCAACCAACTGGAGATGGATCGCAAACTCACGGATCACATGAAGAATGAAACTCAGGAGCTTGCAGAGGCAATCACAAAGCTGATGGCTGACGCATTCCCGCAGGGTGACTTGTACGGTCATCGCAAAGCGCATGTGGCTTGGATCGAGGAAGTAGAGCAGCGCACTGACTTTTACAGAACCCTGAAAAAGAAACTTGTGGAGTGGGGTTTACTAGGTTTCTTGGGTTGGGCAATCTATGCACTGTGGACCGCCTTTCTGCAAGGACCGAACAGGTGATGGAATGGCTTGTCGGTCTGGTGGTGACTGTCGCTGCGCTCATCTTTTTGGTGATGTGGGTTGTTGGCTTTTTCATGGGAGATGACGAATGACTGAACTTGACAAGCTCTCGCCAAACTTCACGCTGGAGGAATTCATCCACAGCGATACGGCGATGCGCCTATCCATCGATCAGACACCTAGCCCGTTGGTGCTTCAGGCACTGACCGCCACAGCAAAGCAGCTTGAAGGCGTGCGTGACCTACTGGGCAATGCGCCGATCTACATCAGCAGCGGCTACCGCAGCTACGCATTGAACAAAGCCATCGGTGGCTCCCCCAACTCGGATCATCTGGATGGTTGGGCTGTTGACTTCACTGCTCCGCGCTACGGCAACCCGCAACAGATTTGCAAGGCAATCGCCAACGCCTACAGCTTGAGCTTCAGTCAGTGCATCTACGAAGGGCGGTGGGTACACATCAGCTTCCGTCCAACAGGTAAGCGTCAGGTGCTTACAGCGCACTTTGCGCCCGGCAAAACAACTTATTCTGAGGGGATAGCATGAACTGGTTAGAAACATTGAAGCAGCTTGCACCTACAGTCGCAAGTGCCCTCGGAGGCCCGTTAGCAGGCGCTGCCGTCACTGCGCTTGGCGGCATCTTCGGGCTGAGTGAACCCAACCAAGACACGATTGCCCGGCTGTTCAAGGACGGTCAACTGTCAGCAGACAACCTCGCCGCAATCCGCAAGCTGGAACTGGACTACCAGAACCAAGAGCGTGAGCGCAACTTCAAATACTCAGAGTTGGAGTTTAAGGACAAGGACTCTGCGCGTCAGATGCAGATGGCGACCCACTCCAAGATGCCTGCCATCCTGACCATCCTAGTCACTGTTGGGTTCTTCGGAATCCTCGGCTTGCTGTTCTTTCATCCTGAGTTGAAGGGAAATGAGATTGTGATGTTGATGGTAGGGCAACTGTCGGCTGTGTGGGCCGCGTGCGTATCGTTTTACGTGGGCACAACTTACGGCTCGGCAAACAAGAACGCCATGTTGGCTAACTCGCAACCGAGTAAATAATGGCCATCATAAAGATAGAGAACTTCTTTGGCGAACAGCCAAGCACTGCACCGCGCTCTCTGGGTGATGCTGCCGCTGTGAGTCGGAACCTGTACGCAGGAACGCCTGACTTCAAGCCGCTTCCTGCTGGTTTGAGCAACATCAGAAGCACAGTCGATCCGTACAACGCAACGATCACCAACCCAAAGTCGCTGTATCGGTTCGATCATGATGCCGCTGGAAATCTTCAGTCAAACTACATGGCCGGGTGGGTTGTACGCGCCCAGAACATCAGCTACGTCAAGAGCCAACTGAACGACGCAGAGCACGACCGGACCTACTACACGTTCGACAACAACGCTGACATTTCAAACAGAGCAACGGTAGGCGCTGCATCGCCATCGGCCGAGTCACCGACATTCGCAGTAGCCCCAAAGGTAATGGCGAACGACGGTGCAGGATGGCTGTACGACAACATTCTTGGAGTCCCTGCTCCAACAGTAGCCCCGCGGGTGACCTTGAGTGAAGTGGATGAGTTCTCCAATGAGGATGCTACCGCAGCAGAGTCTACGGTGACCGTGCAGATTGCAGACGCAATGCGTGAGGCGTTCGTCAAGAACTATTACGGCAACTCAATCCCGATAGCAGCGCCAAACACATCCACGATTGGATGGGTGAACCATGGCGACCCAACTGTTGCGAACCTCCCGAGTAAGGATGAGCGGTACTCGAACCTGCTGATCCCAATGCCGGGTAATGTCGTTCACCCCGACTTTGCGTACCTGATGGATTCATCCTTCAATGGCAACTCTGTCATGTACGCTGGGAATCAGTATTACGCCATAGCTATCCGGCTGTACTCGCCCATGTGGTTGCCGTATGACGTGGCAATGACCCAGCACTTGACTGCACTGAAGTCGCCTTACGACACCAGCGTTGCATTGTTCGACCCAGCAGAAGTAACCAGCATCGTGGCATCCTCGCTTTCATACTGGGGGTATGACGTTGGATCACTGACGGACCCGGCCAAGAAGTTCGTGGCAGACGCGATGGCTAAAACAAAGCTGATTCAGCAAGCTATAGATGCGTCCGTAGTCCCTTCCGCTGCCAAGACAACCACCTACACCTCCGCGCTGAGTACGTTCTTTGGAACGGCTGCGCACCCTGGTTCTGCAATGGGCGCGATTCTGGATAAGGCAAATTACTACGGGACGGCGGGTATCCCTCCCGTGTCCGCGACAGCGACCAAGTATTACAGCAATGCAGCAGCTTTCGCCAATCTGGAATCTCAGGTACGCGCCTCGACAACAGCCAAGGGAAACGGGGTTGAGATAAACACTGACATTCTGCGCAACGATCTGTATGAGGACTTCAAACTCATCATCAACCAGCGCACAGGCTCATGGACTCAGACGGTCCACGGGGACGAAGTTACCTACTATCAGTACCAGGACTTTCTTCCCGGTCTTGTGGCGGCGTTGGACGAACTGATGGTGCCGTTCAAAAACTTCTTTGATCCGGGAAACCTGTCTACTTTCTCGGAAGCACCCAACACGGACAGGCAGAAGATCGCCATCCTGCAAGCTGCAATCAAGGATGCTGAAACGTCCCTGAAAGCATTGCAGGCACTGGACGAAGAACTGTACTACCAGATCAAAACGGCAGCTACCAACGCCTACAACCTCGGACCCGCAGCACGGATAGCAAGCAAGGGTGTAACCCGCATCAAGGACACCCGCTACTACATCTATACCTATGTGACCAACTGGGGAGAGGAATCAGCACCTTCACCTGTGAGCAAGATGGTTGAACCAGATCAGAACGACTTGGTATGGATTGAGGCCACTCCACCACCTACAGACAGGAACATTGTCGGATGGCGAGTCTATCGGTCTGTGTCTGGATCAAGCAACTCTGCTTTTCAGTTGATTTACAACCTGTATGGGCTGACTGCCAACGTGGTGCAGGATGGCTCTGGTGGATTCGATTACCTGAACATTACGCTGCGCAATGGCGATGGGTTCATGTACTACCAGGACGCTCCAAAACCAAACCTTGACGCCGCGATTCTTGGTGAAGTGTGCCCATCGATGACATGGGCGGAACCACCTGAGAGACTGGCAGGCCTTGTCGGCATGCCAAACGGCATCATGGCAGGGTTTGTTGACAACTATGTGGCATTCTGTGAGCCGTACGTGCCATACGCATGGCCTGTTGAGTATCAGGTGCCAATCGACCACCCTATTGTCGGATTGGGGGTGTTTGGGCAGACGCTGTTCGTTGGGACACGGGCGAACCCGTACCTAATCTCTGGGTCGGACTCCGCAACCATGTCGGCTGTGAAGCTGCCAGATAACCAAGCCTGTGTAGCCCGTAGGTCTATTGCATCAGTGTCAGGCGGGATCATGTATGCCTCTCCTGATGGATTGTGCCTTGTCAACGAGTCTGGGGTGAAGGTCATCTCCAAGGGATTGTGGAGCCGTGAGGACTGGCAGAAAATTGTCCCGTCATCCATCGTCGCTGTTGAGTACGAGGGGATGTATGTCTTTACCTGTGATAACGGGACGAAGGCTTTTATCCTTGGTGATGGAAAGCTGGTCAGTGTGGACATCGAGGCTTCGGCGTTCTTTGTTGACCGTGTGAATGACGCGCTTTACGCAGCAAGCGATACCAGTGTCCGCAGGTTGTTTAACGGTGGCGCTCGGATGACGGGCGTGTACAAAACAGGTGTTATCACTCTACCGAAACAAGAACCGCTGGCTTGGGTGCAGGTTTTCAGTGACGCAACCCTATCAACACCTGTTACTTTAAAGTGGTATGGGGATGGCACGCTCCGCCACACAGCAACTATCACCAGCATTAACCCGCAACGACTTCCGCCAGGGCGCTACCTTGAACATGAGATAGAGGTTTCCTCGCAGGCAAACATCACCAGCGTCATCCTCGCAGGTTCAACGCAAGAGCTTCAATCCGCATGACCGATCGCAAAGTATCCCTCCCGGCTCTACCAAGAGTCACCACAGGAAACCCGGCGCTGGATCGACTTCTACAGGCAATATGTGAGCGATTGGAAGTGCGCGAAGGTGCGCGTGGGGATGCTCTGGAACAGGTGGTGACGTTCAAGGACTTGGAAGCATCTGGTCTTGCCAATCTGCGCTTCGGTACTCGGGGCAGGATGAACACAGGGGGGGTGCTTGTCCAACAGGCTGACGGAAGCTACCTGTCCATGCCGATTGACGAGTTTGCCGACAGTATCCGCAAGACAAAGCTGTACGGCGATCTGATGAAACGTCTGGATGATCCGACACGGTTTGACGATTACCCTGAAGCCATCAAGAAGATTCTCCTGAACAGCATTGCTGACGAAGCCGCCAAGCGCGGGGCTGATATTCAACGTCTGGACTACAAGATTCAGAGCGAAGTTGAAAGCCTTGCCTACACGGTTCAGGAAGTGACCGCTGCAGTACAAGGAGCAGCTTCTGGTGTGAGAGAGGTTACTTTCGCCAGTGCCACAGCGAACCGGGCTACCGCAGGGCAGGTTACACAGATTCAAGCCCGATTGGATGATGTTGGTGGTGTGACCATCGAAGAATCCATGATTGCCACGGCTGACCGGGTGCAGGGTTTGGCTGGCGAGTACATGGTGAAGATCAACGCTGGTGGGGCAGTTGCAGGTTTCGGGCTTGCTGCCAGTGAGGACCCACAGGGAAACACAGAATCCTCATTCATTGTCCAAGCTGACAAGTTCGCCATCGTAACGAGTAGTGCTTCCGAGACTCCGCACATCCCATTCGGCGTCGATGCCAACGGGGTTTATATCAACGGCACAGTGCGTATCAATGCGGCCGGCGCTACCCTGAATGACCTTGCTGCAGCTACTGGGGTCTATATCTCCTACGACACGCAGTTCTTCAAGTACACATCGACAGGTGCGGTGGTCAACTCAACCCTGACCATGACTGCCAACTTGACGGGAGATATTCCGCAGACATCGAAGGTCACATGGTCAGTTCTTGGTGGTTATTCCGGCACCCCTCCGGCAGCCGCCACGACAAACAACTGGACGATTGACGAAAACAAGATGCTGGCGGACTCCGCCTCTTTCCAGATCACTATCGTTGATGACTTCGTAACCTACACAGACACGATCACAGTCGCAAAACTGCGCGATGGCACAGACTCTATTACCGGGATGCTGACCAACGATCCGCATCAACTCACTGCAACAGACGCTGGCGTGGTTTCATCATTCGCTGGTGCTGTCGGAACGTTCGATATGTACCGTGGGTTTACCAAGATAACCACCGGAAATGCGATCACCTACAGCGTTTTATCCAACCCAAGCGCATTGGATGTGACGATTAACAGCGCGACCGGGGTTTACGCGGTTACCGGTGGTGCGACATGGGCAGCATCGGGGTCAACACCAGCGATAGTGACGTTTCGCGCTAATTACAAAGGCGCGGATCTGGATAAGACATTTACCTTATCCAAAGCGATGGGTGGGGTCAAAGGATCTGACGGGTCTAGTGCGCGCACTGTAATACTCTCAATGCCACGGGACGGCGCGGCGATCACCTACAACTCTGACAACACGCGCGACAGCACCGTAAGCAGCGACGGGTACATCAGATTCTTCGCTACCAAGGCAAACACCGTGCTTGATGCGTTTTATGAGTTTCAGGTGGATGGGTCAACGGTCCAGACTGGAAGCAGTCAAATATACGATTACACGAAACCCAGCGCATACTTTGGATCACCAAAGAAGATCACGGTCAACCTGCGTGAAGGCTCTGCAATTGGCGCCGTTGTGGCCTCTGACGTGGTGAATGTGTTTGGCGTCATCAAGGGAAGCTCCGCAATCAACGTCATCCTGACCAATGAGACGCACACCCTACCGGCAGACTCCAGCGGAACCGTGACCAGCTACGCCAACTCTGGAACTGACATCCGGGTGTATGAAGGCGCAACCGAGCTTACCTATGATGAATCCGGAACAACGGCTGGAAAGTGGAGGATTGCAACCTCTTCTGGTGGAATTGGAGTAGGCGCCATTTCTGCCGCAAACGTGTCGGTGTCTAGGGCGATAGTCGGTGTGCACAACACCATGACCTCTGATGCTGCTGTGATCACCTACACGGTATCAGGCAAAACCATGGCGGGCAACAATTTCTCCATGGTCAAGACGCAGACGTTTGCAAAGGCACGGGCGGGGGTAACTCCGGCAGCCGCCGCAAACGGCAAGCGTGGGTCGCTAATTGCTTACGTCACCGCGACATCCGAGTTTCAAGTATGGGCAGCAAGAACAGGGGGGCGCGCCCGTTGGTGCGGCGATGGCGCGCTCAATGAGACAAACGCGGCATTTCCTGACAACCTAGCCACAAGCACTATCTGCTCCATTGCCGGGGTCAGCGCAAACACTGCCAACCTGACGATCGGTGACACGGTAACCATCACTAGGACGAACCTTACTCCAAACAGGGTCGCTACCGGGTATTGGGATGGCTATAAATGGGCGCACCCAGGTGTCGTGATTGACGGAAACCTATTGGTATCTGGCAGTGTCGCTGCTGATGCTATTGCTGGCGGGACGATCACAGCGGACATAAAACTTGCTGCGACAAAGTATCTTGCCGCTTCTGGTGCCGGTGACGGCGCTATAACTGCGTACCCAACGGAAAGCACCGGTCCGCTGGCTGGAGCTAGGCCTACTGTGGTTCACATTGTGGCGAACAGCGGGGCCAACGCGATCACTGCGTCAGCGAATAGCACAGACACTTCTGCGATCATAGGAAACAATGTCGGAGGCGGTCCAGGAATACTGGCTGCATCTACCGGAGGTTCCCCAATCAGGCTGCAGGTCACAAGCGCACAGCCAAACCCGGCAGCAGTCCCAGTAAGGGCTGGCGATCTATGTGTAGTTGGATCGGCAGGCAGCGCGACCCTTTACTTCTACAACGGCTCCGCATGGAAAACAGTGCTGATGTCCTGATTTGGGCATAGAATCGCATCGGTCGCCTTGCTGCGCCCAAAATTTCAGTTGTCACTAAGCCCTTGGTTCATAGCCCGGGGCTTTTTTATTGGGCGGATGAATGACGACACTGGTTGCAAACCACGGGGCAGCACTTGAACACATCGAGGGCGCCATGCTGAAGATGCCGCAAGTTGAGTGCGCGGTGATAAACCGGTTTGGACCTGGTATCTACATTCGTGAGTTGCATATTCCAGCAGGTACTACGCTTATTGGGCATGCTCACAAGACGCCGCACTCGTTCATGGTTCTGTCCGGGCGGCTGCAGATGTTCAATGATGATGGGTCAAGCTACGAGATTGTCGCGCCAGCCTTTCTGGTTGCCGACACCGGAAGGAAAGTGGCCTTTGCGCCAGAAGACACGATAGTCCAAAACATCCACGCAACGGATGAGACGGACATTCAAAAGCTCGAAGAACTTTTGATTGAGAAGAGCCAAACATTTCTCGATCACTCCAAAGGAGAACGCTATGTCATGGATGGCAGCAGCAGTAGTAGGTAGCGCCGTCGTCGGCGGGATAGCCGCGGACAAAGCGTCTTCGCGTGCAGCAGACGCAAATAGAGAGGCTACCGACGCCGCAGGGCAGGCAACGGCCGACAGACTTGCTTTTGATAAGCAGGTTTATGCAGAAGGCGGGGTCGACAGGAAGTTTGCATCCGACACCGCTCGGCAAATGTCCCTTTGGCAAGGTGAAGACCGCGCCCGGTACAACGCTCTGCAGGATGAGCAGATCGCCCGCGGACGTAAGTACCAAGGCGCAGAGGACCGCATGCTGGCTGAGGCTGAGAGCTTCAACACCGATGCGAAGCGCGAACAGTTGGCAGGACTTGCATCCGCGGATGTGAACCAAGCGTTTGCAAACGCAATAGGGCAGAACACAAGAGCGCAGCAGCGCATGGGCGTAAATCCGAATTCTGGCCGATCGCTTGCGATGGGAAACCAGATGGCGATTGCTCAAGCAGCAGCACTGGCCCAAGGTTCAAACGGCGCGCGCACCCAAGCGGAAATACAGGACTATGCGCGCAAGATGGATGCACTTGGCCTTGGCAAAGGAATCATTGGCAACCAGGCTACCCAGGCGACGCTTGGGCTTAGTTCCGGAAACTCATCGGTGAACAACAGCCTCGTCCCGCTCAATGTCGCCGGATCTGCCAATTCCGCAATGAGCCAGGGTTACGGGAATGCTGCTTTGGGATTCACCAATCAAGCAAACCTGCAGGCCAATAACTTCTACGGATCGCAGGCATACGGCAGCCGTGCCGGTCAAGCTGTCGGATCGCTTTTTGGAAGCATCGCAAACAGGTTCATCCCAACGCCAAACGGCGTTATTCCAATGCAGCCAGGTGGCGGGTACTAAGGAGAATCGACATGGGCTTCCCATCACTTGAGAATTTTGCAGATGGCTATCAGGGGTATTTGCAGGGTGAAAAGACTGAACTCGCTCGCCAACAAGGCTTGAAGGACCAGGCCTACACCAATGAACAGCGCGCTTTTCAGGCAAGCCAACAACGCAGGACGCAAGACGAGCAATCCCGTGCGGATCAGTTGCGCCTTGACAATGCTGCGATACCTCTCACACGCACGCAATCACAGGTCACCAATCCGGACAGGGGCTTGTACCTTCCATTGGTTGACGATAACGGCGAGCCGTCGGCGGCACAGCTTGAGGTGCGCGGCCCGGAAACCACCAGAAAGGCCACTGAGAGCGAGGTGTATCGCGATATGGCCAAGAACCATCAGAAGGCTGGTGACGTTGCCAACTACTTGCGCTACACGTCCATGGCGGATAAGTCCGATTGGGACAATTCCGCAAAAGCCATTTCCGAGATTGAGGCAACATCGACAGGCAAGAACCTGAAAGACGTGATGGCCCAGGTTGGGCAGGTTTTCACCAATGACCCGTATGCAGGGAAGGTGGAGAACATCAAGCAAAACCCGGATGGAACGGTTTCGTTTGACGCCATCAACCAGTCGACCAATCAGCGTGTCAAGCGCACTGTCAATTCCACTGCACAGCTATTTGACACCTTGCGCGCGCATTACAGCCCGGACTCTTGGGAGGCATTGCGCGCGGCCAAGGCAAAGCACCTGATGGAAATGGAGAACGAGGCGTTCAAGGCTGGAGTCAAGGGCAACGAAGACCGCAAGACGGAGGGCGTAAAGAATCAGGGCGCTATTGGGCTTGAGAATATCAAGAGCGGGCACAAACTCAGCCAGATCAAGACTGAAAAAAGCATGGAAGGCGGAAACGCCATTTCATTGGAGAACGTCAAGCAGCTTGCGCCGCGCCAGCTTTCGACTGGAATGTCTTTGGCCATACCGCAGAAGAACAAGGATGGGTCGATCACTTATGTGACGGCGGCAGAGAATAAAGATCAAAAGACCGCGCCAGCCGCAACCGATTCACAAATGAGCGCCATCGCTATCGCAAACTATGGAACGTTGGACCCTGGAACTGGACGAATGGCAGGCAACCAGAAGACCGGTCGTATTGCTGCCGCAGCGCGCGTCATCCAAAAGGCAAACCCGGGCCTGGACGCAAACCAAGCCATAGAAGCGGCCGCTCGGGAGATCAATAAACCGGCTGGAGCTAAATAATGGCAGGACTGGCGGACATCCGAGTCAATCCGGTTGCCAAAGCTGCGCCAGCGGCTACGGGCGTGAGGCCTATCGTTATTCCGTCAGAGATCGACCAGTACCGCGATCCGGCGCCAGCGGACGTTCCGCAATCATCGCTTGCAGACTTCCTTCCATCATTCTCAAGCAGCACACCAGAAGTCGTCACGACAGATGTTCCGAGCGGACCATCGCTTGCTGACAGCATTGGCTCTGCCATGAATGGCGTTCGGGATTGGGCCACTGGCGCACGCATTGATGGAGAAGCCAAAAGCGGCAGTGTTTTAGAGACTGCTCGCCCGGTTCCCGTTGACCCATTGGACCAGACTGGCGGAGCGCCATTCAATGCCGACACGGTAAAGGCCGTCACGATGCAGCTTGCAGGCATGACGCCGCAAGAACGATTGAAAGCTGGATCTATACCGGGCGCCTATGGGACGCTTGCAAGGAAAGTTACCGCGAGGATCGATGCAAATGCAGGATCACCGGTCGACAGAGTGATTGGCGGGCAATCTCTCGAAGAGCGCACGCGGTTCTATTTGAACCAGGGCGCAGGGCCAGAGACTGCACAAAACCTTGCTGCACAAGATATTCATGGAGGGTACGATGCGAGATCGCTTGACCAGGCAAGGCCAACATCAGGAGATGCGCAGGCCATGGCGGATGGCAGGGCAGAAGGATTGCCACTGCAGAAGTACGGCGTTGCGACACGCGGGGTCATTGGTGGTGTTGAGGGGTTGAAACAAGGCGGTCTCGGTGTTGCGGCTGCCGCGCTTCGACTCGTTGGAGACGACAAGACGGCCGAAGAATTGGAGAAATCTGCGTTCAAGTCAAAGTCCAAAACGGATGCGATGAACGAACTCACTGCCATGCGCAGGAAGGCGCAGGAGGCGGGCATCGTTTCAAGCGGACCCGGGATCATGGATGCCACCTACCTGGAAGACATGGCAACCGGTGGCGTTGCATCGGCGGCGCAGAATATTCCGGGCATGGCGGCTGGAGCGGCAACGGCGATTGCCACCAAGAACCCAATGTTGGGCGGCCGGGTAGCCATGGGGTTGATGACGACGCAAGCCTTCGGAAGCTCATTCATTGACGGACGCCAGCGCGGATACACGCCAGGGCATGCTGCTTCGTATGCCGGGGCGATGGCTGCGTTTGAATTCCTTGGAGAGCGCTACGGCCTGATTCCAGCGGCGATGAATGCATTCAAAGCCAAGGCAGGACAGATGCCTTTGGCAGAGATCCCAGCGTTTATGGAGCGATTCATCGGCAAGGCCGAGGAGAAAGGGCTTTTCACCAAGTCAGCAGGATCCCTCATTCGCGAGCAGCTTGGCGAGCAAGTTGGCGAACAGTTGACTGGCGCTGGCCAATACCTCATTGAAGGCTCTGCATTGGGCATGGACAAGCCGATGAGCGTTCGCGACTTCATTGGTAACGCTGTAGACACGTCAGTTCAAACCCTCATTGCGACTGGGTTGCTGCAGGGCGGAGGAAGGGCGGGGCGCGCGGCGATCGACTCCATGAAGAGCGGTACGGTTACAAAGCCCGCCAAAGAGCAGGCGACCTTGGCTACGTCTCCCGGACTTCCTGAAACGAAACAGGCCACAACTGAAACGACAACGGCAGTTCCTGCAACGGAATCGCCAATACCTGCAACGCAAAAGACAGAAACCGCTCCAGCAGATGCAGCAGTACCAGCGGAAGACGTTCTTGGATCCGTTGATCCTGATTCTCCAGTTCGCCAGGACATCGAGCAGGCAGCCCACGAAGCCGCAACGAGCCCGCTGAACGATCTTCCTGAGCCGACACAGGCGCAGAAGGAGGCAGGCAACTACAAGGTCGGCAGAGTCAAGCTGCACGGCTTGGACATCAGCATTGAGAACCCACGCGGATCTGAGCGCAGCGGCACCAGCCCGGACGGCACCGAGTGGAGCAATACGCTCGCTGCCCACTATGGCTATGTCCGCGGAACAGAGGGGAATGACGGTGACCACGTAGACACGTTCATTGGCCCGAACCCGGACAGCGAGAAGGTGTTTGTGGTCGACCAGGTGAATGAAGACGGAAGTTTTGATGAGCACAAGGTATTGCTCGGAGCGGACTCACTACAGCAAGCCGATGATCTTTACCACGCGAACTACCACGCAGGGTGGACCGGCCGCGGCGCCATCACCGAGATGCCGCTTGACCAGTTCAAGCAGTGGGTGAAAGATGGCCCGAAGACCGAGCCAGTAGGCAAGTTGCCAAAACCACAGCAAGCCCCGGTTCAATCCGGGGTTTCTACTTCTGATACAAAACAGCCTGTAGCGCCCGTACAGCAAGCGCAGCCCGCTACTAAACCAGTAGCGGAAAAGCCGCTTTCCATAGGCACCACGCCAAACTCTTCTGACCCGATCACCGTGAAAGACGGAGTTGTGCACATCGGTAAGTACCCGGCGCAGAACTTCGAGACTGGCGACGATGTAACCGTTCCAGAAGGCGCTACCCGGGCGCAGATCAAGCAAGCGCTCAAGGATGCCGGAGCAATCGGTAACCATCAGAAAGTTTTCAACGTCGACGAACCGCAGGAGAACGTCAATGGCAACCAAGCCGATCAAACCAAGCAAGCAGAACCGCAACAACAAGAAGCGCCAGCAGCCCCAGTAGCCGTTCACTACGGCAGGGACAATGTTCCTTTGTCCGAAGGTGGCAAGCCATTCACAACACGCAAAGAAGCTGGAGACGCCCGCAGGCTGCAGCCGCACATGCGCGTTGTGTCGGTTAAAGGCGGGCATGCTCTTGCAGAAAAAACCGCAGCCCAACTGGCCGCAGAAGAGAAAGCAGCCAAGCGCCTACGCAATGCCGGCGCCAGTGAAGCCAATGCACCAATCCCCGCCCATGCATTCATTGCTGACGCTGGCGGATTGAGCAAAGATGCAATGTCTGACGCCGGGTTCGATCGGAACGTGAAGATCAGAACCAAGTGGCTGTTTGGTGCACAAGGCAGGGGAATGACAATCGAGCAGGCGACCGAGCGCCTGAAGGAAGCTGGCTATCTGAAGCAAGGCGATGGCCAGAAAGAAGCGCTGGACCTGATTCGCAAGAGTGTCACCAACCCGCAGTACACGCCGGAAGGTTGGGAGAGGCTTGCAGAAGCCGAGCAGCAGACCCAATATGCGGATCACCTTGCGGCGCAGCAAGAGGCTGCACAAGACGACGATTACGATCCATTTGTGTCCGATGGCGCGACAAGTTTTGAGGCAGACGATCTTGATGTCTCTGGCCATGCGAAAGCAAGCAAAGAGATTCAACTGGAAGTTGCAGCGCTGCATGCACAAATGGAGTCGCTTGGACTTGACCCGGACGCCGTAAAGTACGACATTGCTACACAGTACCCGAATTACACCGATCAAGAGTTTTATGAGCATGTCAAATCAGAATCACAAGCCGCCCTTGAAGCCCATTCCGCTGGACGCCAAGCCGAGCAAGGAGGCGATAGAAATACTGGCAAAGATGTACGCCAACCGAGCGACCCGGGAACGGGCCAACGAGAAGAAGGCCCAAGCCAAGTAACCAAGACCCCCTCAACCGAGGGGGTTTCTACTTCTGGCCCAGAGATTAATCGAAGTGCGTTTGACCGCGGCGATGCAGTAGACCGAGCATGGCGCGCATCCATCGGCGACCGGGTTGGGCGCTATGGGGTGGCTGTTGATTCCGATAACGGCCGCGTTGTGCTGGTCAAAGGCAATTCCACAGTTACCTTCAAGTTCGACAAGAACGATGCGGACGCCAGATCCAAAGCGGTAGCCGACGCCAAGACGTGGGCGCGCGAGAACAAAGAGATTCCAGCCGAACAGGCAGCCCATCAGCCAGAGCCCGTTGCTGAAGAAAAACCAACCGCCCTCATTGAACTGCGCAAGCGCGAGAGCGTATTGAAGGCGCTTCGTAAATGTCTGGAGTCGTGATGGAAGCAAAGATGCAAGCCTTCGAAGACTTGATGGCAGAGGTAAGCGGAGCGCTGGCCGACATCGTTGTATCTCTTCAAGAAGGAAAGAGCGGTACCGACGAGATTTGCGCCACTCTGGTGGATCTGGCTCAAGTGATTGGAGCCAAGCCAAAGGATGGATCCATGGAGTCGATCGCTCAAGCCATCAAAGGCATCCGAATCGATTCACCAGTCACCGTAAACGTGAGCCCGACACCCATCACCGTCACTCCGACCGTTCAGATCCTTGAGCGCTCAGGTGACTACAAGCTGACCGTGAAGTACGACAACCACGACCGTATTACTGAAGCATTCATTTCACGAGTAACCAAGGAAACCCAATGACCCAAATCACCCAAGGCTCACTCACCATGGTGGGCCTCAACACCAACACCCCCCAGGTATTCTGGAACGGCAGAGAAGTGCCCAACATCATCAGCATCCGAGTGGACTGGGAGCACGACGAAAACCGCGTGAAGATCAAAGTAACCGATATTGACCCCGCCTTGCAAGCAGAAATGCTCATGGGTGGCGTGTCGGTCAAGATGGAGAAACGCCATGAGTGAATTCGTAATGGTCATCCCCCCAAGCTGGACCCGGCTCGACCTTGAGGCCGCGTGCCTAATTCCAGGCGTCAGCATCCCCGCCATTGAAAACTGGATCGCCTCGCAGTATCTGGAAATCATGGCCACGGAGCTGATGAACGGCGGCGTTCTGCCAGTGGGCAGCATCATCCTTGAAGCGCAAATCTTCAACGGTGAAATGCTTTTGGTCCGACTGGGGTAATCGTTGACCACGTACACCGTAACGACCGGCACGGCAGGAGCGCCCACGGCCTATGCCAACCTGGGCATTCGGGCCACGGCAGATATTTTCAACGTCAACGGTGGATACCTGCGCGTGGACTGCGACTCGCGTTACGGCGTCAATGGTGCAGCTGCTGCGAGCTTTGGCAACATCGTTCTGTCTGCTACCTTGGGTGGGACTATCGAATTTAATGCTACAAAAGTTCGCCTGATCCCATTCGCATCTGGCGCGGGCACCGTGCCTGCGGCGGACACCGCTATCGGTACAGCAGGCGGCGCATCGGGCAAGCTGATCGGTGTTTACTCTGCCCTCAATGCAGCACCTACAGCAGCTGCAGCGGCCATGCCCGCAACAGGCTACATCAAGGTGCGCGAATGGAACAGCACCACCTACGCCACCGCTACCGCGCTCACCGGCATATCAGCCACCACCTCCGCAGTAGACGGCCCTGGCTGGATCGAATGTGTGGGTGTGGACGCCAGCGGCGCCACCGTCAACCGCCTAAACAACTTCATCGTGCGTGGCGACTGGTACGACTTTCAGGGCGTCACCACCACGGGCGCAAACACTGGCACCTACCAAATCCCCACCAACGGCTCGGGCGTCAATTACTTCCCTGGCGTATGGGTAGAGACCGCCGCAAGCTCTGGTGTGTACGAGTTCTACCCCTGCGCCGGATCGCTCGCGGCGCTGGTCGCCAACGTCGGTGTTGAAGCCACACGCGGTAAATTCTGCTGGATCGCAGCCGCCACTGGCCTGCTGCGTTTCGGCAGCGACGGCACCAACGCCACAGGCGGATTCGTACCTGCAGCGGGTTTGAAGATTCGTATCCCCAACATCTTCTTTGTAACCTGCGTTGCAGCCGCATCGGTCAACGTCATCCCAAACGCCACCCTCACCACCCGCTACAAATTCACCACGACGGGTGGCGGCGTGATAGATATTGACAAATGCTGCTTTAACTGGGGCGCATTGTTCGCACAAGCATTCTCGGTGGCGTTGACCAATACCGCGATCATGTCCAACCTGACCGTGACTGAGTGCGCCCAGCCAGTTGCCTGGAGTCAGGTGGGTATCGGGCAAGAGGCCGCAGCCACCAACACCGCTTTGGTGCTGGGGCTCTGCTTTGCTGGCGGCACGGTCAGCAACTGCACTTTTACGCGGGCGGCGCTGGCCACTGCGGTATTCATTGCCACCCTGACAGACGTTACCGGCTTCACCTTCACCAGTTGCCGCATGCACACCATGGCCGTAAAGGCCAATGTGGGCGCAGGCTCATGGTGGCTCACGCGGTCGGTGAACTGCACCTGGACCAGCAACTACATCACAGGCGCAAAAGCCATGCTGATTGGTTGCAGCGGCCTGACCTGGACCAACACCCATTACAACGACGTATTGGGTGGAGTCACAGCCACCACGGCAGCTCAGAACAACTCGGTGTGGGAGCTTTCTGGCGCAGCATCGTCAAACCTCAAATTCGATGGTCTGGACTTCAATGGCATCGTCAACACCGCGCCCTACATATCGCTGTTGAGCATCGGCGTTGCCGGTTGTTCTGCGATCAAGCTGCGAAACATCGGCACCTACGCCGCACCACTCGCACTCGGCACGGCAACGGTATTCACGGGCGCTGTAATTCTGGGCCTTGCTGGTGGTGCGTGTTCTGACCTCAAGGTGCAGCGCGTCTACTGTGCCAATACCCGCTTGAACGGAATCTACTTTGGATCTTCCACGGTGCCTGACAACTCATCGTCCAAGTGGACGTTTGAGAATGTCTTCACAGACTACGCCGACAACGCCGACCTGGGTGTGATCCTGCAAATGAAATACAAGGGTTGTGGAGGCGTGCCTGCACTGGCTGCGTCTGCCTCGATCTACGGCACCCACTTTATGGACTTCTTCACCAGCACCACGGCTGGGCGGATTGCCATCCTGATGAACGAGTCCAACGCCAACACTACGGCACAGGTCACGCTCACGGGAGGCGCTGCGTTCACATCAGCAGGTGGGCTGTATATGCCTGTGATTGGGCAGACAGTTACGTTCGAGACACCCGAGTACATCATTGGGCATACCGGGTTCACTAACAGCGCAGCCATCATGGCGGGCGGTACGGCGACCAACTACACCTATGGGTTCCAAATCGACAAGAACGATGGTGCAGGCTGGAGTACGCTTACCTCTGGCTCGACTGCCACAACACTCGCAACTGCACTCAATGCGCTGACCGGAATCAGTGCAGTCAACGGCTTCAAGCTGCGTATCAAGATCACCACCGGCACTACCAACGCCACGGCGATCACATCGTTCTACATGCTCACCACCAGCACCACGACGACGCAGGCGTACCAGTACCCACTGGAGACATACACGGTCACCTTCACCGGGCTGCCAACGGGGAGTGATGTGGTGGTGCTCACCGCAGGCACCTCCACCGTGCTCGACATCAAAGACGCGCTCGCATCCACCAGCTACGGCTACACGTACTCAGGCGCGCAGACGGTGGACGTGGGCTTCATCAACCCAGGCTACGTGCCTTTTTACATTCGCAACCTGTCACTCACCACGGCAGACTCCACCATCCCAGTCAGCCTAACCGTTGACCGCAATTACCAGTAGGACTAACCACCATGGCAAAAATCACCAGCAAAGCAGGTCTTGTAGTCGGCACCAACCTCACCATTGACGAGCCAGGCCGCATCATCACATTGAATGTCGGCGGGTCGCTTATCGCCAAAGACGGCGTAACCCTCCAGGCGCTCTACTCCAAGCTAGTCGATTTGTGGGCCACCAGCACCTACCAAGACAGCCCATTCCCCATGTACGCAATCGATGCATTGTCTGGCCAGTTCCAGATCGGCACCGATGGCAGCACCTACAGCGGCTGGAAGTTCAGCGATGTGGACAGCGATGCTACCCGCAACATGCTGCGTGACGGCGGCTGGTCCGAGTGGTCCAGCGCGGGCGTCAAACTGCAAGAATACGCAGGCTTCATCGGTCTGGGCTCCATCACCCCAGCCACCACCGTGCAGCCCTACTACCACCTGGGCGCAACCGACGCGCCTATCAACTTCCCCTTCACTGACCAGTTCAACGTAGGCGTGCGCGTCTATGGCGATGCCAGCCACGGCAGTCTCGACAAACGCACCTACGCCAAAGCCTTTGTGCGCGAGTATGGCAAGAAGTTCAAATCCTCCATCCTGGCAGACACAGGCGCCACCGCCACGGGCGCCAACAAAGTCAACTTCCTTGTCTCCAATGAAGACGACCTCAAAATCACCACCCTGCTGGGCTCTGTTGCAGCCACGGGCGACTCTGCCATGGCAGGCGCACCCTACAGCGGCATCACAGTGGCGTACTACACCGCCAACCAAAGCCGCACCATCAACAGCGTAGCGTGCAACTTCAAAACCATCATCGCTGGCAACGGCGCTACCCTTGAGCAAATCTACGCCAAGATTCAATACCTGCTGCGCCAGGGAACCGACATCAACACCGGCGGTACCGCAGGCAGCAAGATCGGCAAGATTCAGTCCGACTTGCTCACCTTTGTTGGCGACACCCTGGTCACCAGCCAAAGCGTGTTTATCGACAACATCCTGGGCACCGACTCCAATCGCATCGAGTTTTACGACGACTCCAACACCAAGCGCACCAACCCCTACACCGCAGCGGGCACCATGTCATTCAACTCGGTGCTGGTGGGCGCAGGCTCCAGCTACCGTCTCATGTACTCCGCCCCTGCAGGCGCAGGCAACGACTATGGCGAGGCCGGTGCCATCACCGTCAAAGACTCCACCAACGCAGACATCACCGGCACCATCAGCGCAGCCAGCATCGGGTTTGACTTTGATTACGACAACAGCACCGCTGGTGGCACCGCGGGCACAGACAAGGCGGTAACCCTCATTGGCATTCGCCCCGGCTCTGGCAAGTTCGCCATGGCCACCGGCACCTTATCGCGCTCCAAGGGCATCAGCTTGTCGCTAGTCGCTGAGCAGGACCGCGTTTACGCATAAGGCTTGCCCGTGCCCATCACCTTCGATGCCGCTGCCAAGCGCATCATTCTCGACTCCGCCAGCGTCACCGCCACCGAGCTATACAGCCGCTCGGCAGACTGGCTCGCCACGTCAGACAACGCAAAGTATGGCGCCGTCTTTCGCCAGGTGGGCGGCGACGACCTGGGCGGCGGCCTATCCATCCCGCCTTACTTTTTCTTGCAAGGCGCATGGCGCGTGCGCCCCATGGAGTCTGCGCACAACCTCACCATCACCGGCAATTTATTCGTTGAGGGCGGCGGCGTGCCCGTGGTGTCCACGGTTGGCACCTACCAGGTCAACGTCAACTACACCGTGCCCGTGCAGGCGCAAGGCATCAGCACATCGGGCAGCACAGGGCCGACGGCGGCGGATATTGCGGCAGCCGTGCGCGCCAGCATTGCCACGGAACTTGCCCAGATCACCAAGGTTTCCAAGATCCACGGCGTTGGTGTCGACCTGGTTGTCACGCCAACCAGTAGAACGGCCGGCGACTTGCTGCAAACCATCACCACGACGAGCAATTCCACGACGGTATCGGCGGCATGAACCCGCTTGTGCTTGCAGTCCAAGGCCTAGACTTTGGATTCGCGGCCATTGCCGTACTCGGTTTCATTGCCTACGTCGCACAAAACACCGATCTGAACGGACCGGACGACGAAGAGCCCGACCGAATCCAAACACAAAACAACGCATTGCTGCAGATCATTGCAGCATTCGTAGCATCAGGAGCACTCGATGGGTAGCCTTACAGCTTGCTTGAAAAAGGCCGGAACAAGCCTGCGCGCAGAAGACAAGTCGGCCATCTTGGCGCTGTCTCGCCAGTACCGCTCAGAAGGGTTGAGCCCGAACGACGCAGCGATGAAGGCGATCGACACGCAACTCTCTGCCGTTGGGAAAATGATCGAGCAGGAGCAGGCACCCAAAAAAGTGGATCTGTTTGGCGAAGCTCCGAATGCATCGCAACAGGCCGCCGAAGACTTGCGCCAGAAGCAAAAGAAGAAGGAGCAAGCGCAGCGTGACAGGGCGCCGACAGCCAACGACTTTGATCTTGGCATGGTGGACCAGAAGACCGGAGACGAAGTAGCGCCTGGTCAAGCCGAGATAGCCGTGAATGAGGATGAAGCCAAGGCCAAAGCCGACCTGATGAATGCGCTGGCGGACCTTGGAAGTCTGCTATCGGCACCAGGGCGCATGAACATTGCTCCAGAGCAGGAGCAGAAGCTGCTTCCCATCCTGACAAGGTTGTTCGATGCAGCGTTCCGCCTTGGGTACACCAAGTTCAAGGACGCGGCGAAGTTTGCTCTGGATCAGATCAAGGCAGCACTGGGTCAGGAAACTGCAAACTCCATCGACCTGAATCACCTTCAAGGTGCGTACATCGCTATGTCTGGAGGGAAGACTGGCGCCGACAACATTCGCACGGTCAGCACCATCGAGAGCAAATCAGAGGTTGAAAACCACACGGCGCAAACCGATAATCAACGCAAGGAGCAACTGAATGTACCAAGTGCCAACGCCAGTGTGGAACGACATAGCCCGCAGCCAGCCACTGAGCCAGCCGTGGGCCAAGCTGTTTCGGATGAACTACGAGCAACTGGTGGAGAACCTTCCCAAGCTGGTGGACGAACCGATAGAGGCGCTGGGAGCGGACAACTCGACGGTGTTGGCTTATCGTCTGGTGGCGCCGCTACTGCAAGAGAACGAGGCGATCAGCGCGTACATCGAAGAGACGGAGAACTTGAGCTTGCGAGCATCACTTCCGGAGATCAATTCGGTGAACGAGGCAGTGATGTTGGCATCCGAGGAATACCGCCTGAACCAATCTCAACAAAACAAGTTAGAGAAACTGCTGAATCGTTTGATGACCGAATAATCAAAGGCAGGGAGCAGAAGGCTGCGGCATCCATCAAGCCCATTGATGGCGACCTTCAGAACATTCGCGACACCCTCCCGCAACTTCTACCAGCACAACAGGACGACGTTCACAAGGCAGAGACGCGCTTTGCCAAGCCCAATGGCTTTGGCATGCTGTTTACCAACGGGACCGGAACAGGAAAGACTTTCAGCGGGCTTGGCATCATCAAGCGCTTCGAACTGAAGGGCAAGAAGAACGCCATCATTCTGGCGCCTGATGACAAGATAGCTGCAGACTGGATCAAGGCCGGAAAGCTGCTGGGCCTGGACATCACCAAGCTGGCAGACACCAAGGACTCCGGAAAAGGCATCGTCATCACGACCTATGCCAACTTCGGAGCCAACGACAAGACGGCATCGCGGCAATGGGATCTGGTTGTTGCCGACGAGGCGCACTCGCTTATGCAGGAAGCGCATGGGACTCCAACCGGGTACCTGCACAACCTCAGAGCCATTACCTACCATCCGGATGGCGTGCACACACGCCACAGCATGCTGCACCGCGAAGAGATCGAGCGCAGCGCCTTCCTGCACAGGGAGATCAAGGCGAACAACAAGATCATGAGCAACGACGACACCATGGATGCCATGGTTTCATCGCTGCGCAGTGAGAATGAAAAGCTGGAAGCAGAGGTATCCAAGATCGACGCCAAGTTGCGCGCGGATCTGGACGCCTTGAAAGACGAGGTGCACAACCGCCAAAGCACGCGCCCGCGCCTGGTGGCATTGTCTGCAACCCCATTCGCCTACGAGAAGACGATTGACTGGGCCAATGGCTACCTGTTTGAGTACAACGATGGCCAGCCTTCGGAAGAGCGCGAATTCAGAGGGTACAACTCCGGGTCGAACCGTGATCGGTACTTCATGCAGCACTTTGGCTACACGATGAGGTACAACAAGCTCACCGAGCCCGATGGCAGCAAGGTGGACCGCGGGTTACTGCAGAGAAACTGGAACGCCAACCTCAAGAAGGCGGGATCTTTGTCCGGCCGCATGTTGGACGTAGTTCCTGACTACGACCGCAGGTTTGTAACGGTCGACTCTGCCATTGGCCATCGAATCGACGAAGCCCTTGAGTGGATCTCCAAGCAGCGCCAGGACGCACCCAAGGGAGACGAAGGTTTCTCAATGCTCAGTGAGGTGATCAACGACAAGTTCAAATACTTGCAAAAGCGTTACTTGCTGGAAGCGATCAAGGCGACCGAGGTGATTCCGATCGTCAAGCAGCACCTTGCACTCAATCGCAAAGTGGTGGTGTTCCACGACTACAAAAAGGGCGGAGGATTCAACCCGTTCTCCATCAGCATCGGTACGGCGAAGAGCGAAGAACCGAACCAGCAAGCACGCATCGAGAGCTTCAGAAAAGCTGTGACCGCCTTCAACACCGAGTTCAAAGACTTGGTTGAAGCGCCACTCGGAGACATGGATTCACCCATCGAAGTGTTTGCGCGCGAACTGCCTCAGACCATGTTCATCAATGGGGATGAGAAAAAGAGCGACTTGCTCCAGCGATACGAGAAGTTTCAGGACGACGCCAGCGGCCCCCAAGTGATGCTGGTTCAATCGGCCAAGAACAAAGGCTGGAGCGGGCACGACACCACCGGGAAACATCAGCGTGTCTTGATCAACCTGGGGCAACCCACGGCGCCCACGCTGGCGATCCAGCAGGAAGGCCGGATCTACCGCACCGGGCAGGCATCAGACGCGATCATGCGCTACCTGAACACCGGAACCAATTGGGAGCGCTGGACATTCGCATCCACCATTGCCGGCCGCGCGAGCACCGCGGAGAACCTTGGCATGGGCGAGATGGCCAGGGCACTGAAGGACTCGTTCATTCAATCGTTTGATGAATCAGACGCCTACCCACCAGGCCATGAAGGCGAAGGCAAAGGCGGAAAAGAGCGCGACAAGGCGGCAAACGACGCTTTGACCGAGTACGACCGCGCCAAAACCTACTACTGGGCTACCCAGAAAAAGAACAGCAAGACCAAAGCCCAAGAGGGTGCGGACTACTTCGCAACCCCTGAGCCGGTGGGCTTGAAGATGGTCGAATGGTTGGATGCCAGGCCCGAGGAAGACACTCTTGAACCAAGCGCAGGACATGGCGCGATCTCCCGCTGGCTGCCGGATGTGACAAAGCGCACCGTGGTGGAGCCAAGCCTAGCCCTACGGTCCCGCCTTGCGTTGGTGATGAACCCCAATGAGGACCGCATCATTGCCGGCACCTTTGAGGAACTGGGCGTCAACAACAAGTACGACGGCATTGTGATGAACCCGCCGTTCGGATCTGGCGGAAAGACGGCTATTGACCATCTGGCCAAGGCGGCAACGCACTTGCGTGACGGCGGCCGCATTGTTGCGCTGATCCCCACCGGGCCAGCGGCTGACAAGAAGTTCGAGAAGTGGTTCTACGAGGAATCAGAGCGCAAGGCTGCGCCTTTGTATGTGGACCCCAACCATGGGCCAATCTACAAAGGCGACACGCTGACACTGACGGGATTCGGAACGCTCAAGAAGATTGTTGTCGACAAGGTTGATGGATCTGGCGCGGCGAAGTATGTGCGCGATGCAAACACACCTCCCAATGGCGCGATCAACATCACCGCAATCAACAAGGTTGATCCTACCGGCAAGCGCACCGAGCAAGTAAAGATGGCCGAAGGCTTGTCCCTGGTGGCCGACATCAAACTACCGCAAGTGACGTTCGAGCGCGCGGGCACAGGCGTTGCGACTCGCATTGTGGTGATCGAGAAGTCAAACGAATGGAACACGGGCGGCGTCTACAACCGGGACTTTACCGGCATCACGACCGTTGCTGATCTGTTTGATTCCTTGGAGCACATGGCATTGCCAGACAGAGCAAAGAAGGAAGCCGCTTCAGAGGTGAAGGCGGAACCCTCAAAACCTGAACCAAAACCGGAAGCGCCGAGCGTAAAGCTGGGCGACATGGTGACGCTCATGGGCAAGAAGTACGAGGTAACCACGTACACGACCAATGCCGGTAAAGAATTGAAGGGAGCATGGGTCCCCACCAAGGCGGTTGCCTTGTACAACGGCGCCCGGTCGACGTTCCAAGTCAAGGGCAAGGGTTTCTTTGTCCGTGAGCGCGACTTCCCGAAGGATGCCGACAGCATTGATTCGCCAATGATGGCGCGCGGCGGACAGACTTCAGAACCGTTCTACAGCGCACTCTCAAAAGGTATCGAAGGCATCAAATCAAACTCTGCACCTGGGCTCGGGTGGCTGGACGCGATCAAAGGACTGGTGAACAAGGGCCAAGTGAAAGCCGATGAGGTTGAATGGTCTGGCGTTGGAGACTGGCTGAAGCTGCAAACCGGGAAAGTCTCCAAGGCGCAAGTGCTGGAGTATCTGGCTGCCAACGGGGTTCAGATCAAGGAGGTGACGCTTGGCGAGGTAGATGAGGGCCTGCTAGAGGCGTTTCTCGGAGATGAGGCAGGAGAGGGGTTTACAAGGGAAGAGGCAATTGAGGTCCTAAAAGGTGAAGAGGGGGCAACTCCTACTAAATACGACCGCTACCAACTCCCAGGCGGGACCAACTACCGCGAAGTGTTGTTGACGCTGCCAGTGCAGGGACCGAAGTTTGACCCTTCAAAAGTCGTGGTCAAACGTATCCGCCAATCTGTTACTCAAGGCAGCGTGCAAATTTATTACGATGGCGAAAAGATTGGTAGGCAGTATGCCGACGAAGGTACGCCAAAAACCAACTACATGCGCCCGGAGTCGGAGTGGGTTGACACAGCGAAACGCCTATTTGAATCCGGAGAGACATTGCCTGATGGCCGCGTCGTGTCAAAGGGGAAAACAGGCGCATACAAATCCTCCCATTGGGACCAGCCCAACGTGCTCGCCCACATCCGCGTCAATGACCGTACCGACGCTGAAGGTAAGCGCGTGCTCTTCGTGGAAGAGATCCAGAGCGACTGGGGTCAGGATGGTAAGAAAACAGGGTTCAGGCAGAAGTTAGATGTTGCTGGCATAGAGTCACGCACACAAGCCATTACAGCCCGTCTGCGCGAGATTGCAAAGACAGTCGAAGGAAACCCTGCGCTTGAAGAGGAATGGAATCGCCTGTCCGATGAAAAGTCAAAACTGACAGACTCACTGGTTCGCAGCAACGATGGAGCGCCAGTAGCCCCATTCGTTCAGAAGACCGAAGGCTGGCTCAACCTAGCCCTGAAGCGCATCATCAAGATCGCCGTGGACGAGGGCTACGACAAGGTGGCATTCATCAATGGCGACCAAAGCGCAGAGCGCTATGACCTTAGCAAACACATCAAGGAATTCCGCTACGAGCCCATCAAAGGCACGGACAAGTACGAGATAGGCGCCGTTGACATCAATGGCCAGAACGTACTTGACGAGGACGAAGTAACCCTTGCGCGCATCGAGGAACTTGTCGGAAAAGAGATTGCTTCGAAGGTTGAGCGCAAAGAAGGCGCCAAAGACAAGGACGGCTATCGCGACTGGCATTACCTGCGCGGACTGGATCTGAAGGTGGGCGGCACTGGAATGAAAGCCTTCTACGACCAGATCGTTCCGAGCGTTGCCAAGGACGTGCTCAAGAAGGTTGGCGGCGGAGCGCTGGAGACGGTTCAGATTGGATCAAAAGAATCTGGCAAATGGGGCGTTTACGACGCTACCGATGAGGACAACCAGGGACTTATTGAATCGTTTCCCTCCAAAGCGCAAGCAGAGGAATTTGCAAAAGAGCAGGACGGAGGCGTTGAAGTTCGGCAAGTTCCAGAGTACGGCGCCCAAACAGGCTTCACCATCACCCCGGCCATGCGAGACAAAGCGGCCAATGGGTTGCCAATGTTCAACCGTGGCCAAAACGACTTGCTCACGAACTACGACCGTGAAGAGGCGCTGAAGAAGCAGCAATCCGAAGCCGACGCACTCAAGCAAGAGAACAAGCCAGCGTCCAAGCCACGGCAGCCGGTCTACACGGCAGACCAGATTGACCTCTTCAACCCTCAGAGTTCGCTGTTTGCCAAAGGCTTGCAGATGGACGAAGAGGCATTCCGCAAGGCTTTTGGATCTTCTGGACCGGTGCAAATGACGGTCGACCAGGTGCAGCGCATTACGAACAGCCTGACGAAGGATTGGACGAACGGGCCAAAGATCGTTGTCGTCAACTCGACCGCAGACCTTCCCGTCAAGTCTCCAGCGGACGCCCGGGGTCTGTACTGGCGCGGCACGGTGTACTTGGTGGCCAGTGCACATGCCTCCACTGGGATGCTTGCAAGAACGCTGGCCCATGAATCAGTGGCCCATTACGGGCTCAGGAAGATGCTTGGGGATGCCGGCTGGTACAAGCTGATGACCAATGTTCAATTGGCTCTGGCTTCTGGAAACAAACCTTTGAACGCGATTCGCGCGGAAGTGCGCAAAGCCTACGCCGACAAAGACGGTGTTTTCAGGCTTGGAAAGAACCAGGAAGCCGACGAAGTTGCGGCGCGCGCAGTGGAAAACGCGATTGATGCAGCAACTGGAGAATTCAGGCCCGGGTATTCATTCCTAAAAGAAGCCTATGCAAAGATTGCGCAATTCCTGCGTGACCATGGAATCCCGGTCAAGTTCACGAACCTCGAACTGCAGGGCATGCTGGTTGCATCGTCGAAGTGGCTGAAGGAAGGTAGTCCAACCCAAGTTGCAAATGGAGCCGCAGTCCCCGCCTACGCGCTTGGGGAGAAAACAAAATCCAATAATGTGTCTGGCGTACTCAGCGACCGAGAGTTGGCTGACCTTCACAGCAGGATCATGGCTACTCCAGAAATCGAGGTAACGACATCCGGCCTGCTTGCGGATGGTTCATACAAAGAACTGCGAAAGAATTCAGTTGAGTCCTACACTGGCCCGCAAGTTATCGTGAACTACGAAACAGGGGAGAGCATAAAGATTGCCAAGAGCGGAATAGAGAACGCATTGCAGCATGGCATGAACCTAGAGAAGCGCGCTGTAGTCAGGGTTTTGGATAAATTGATCGAGAATGCTGCGCTTGTGGTGCGCGACACAAAAAACATGAAGCAGGGCGTAAAGTCGATCGAGACGTTCGCGTCGCGTGTGTCTGTAGATGGGAAGCCCTATGTCGCGCGTATCGTTGTCCGAGAGCTTGCAGACGGCAGAAGGTTCTATGACCATGAACTTTCGAACCTAGAAAGCGAAAGGCTCGCTGGTAACTCCGGGGGATCGATCGAATCATTCTCCGACCGTCATTCTGAACCCCAGCCCACAGCAAGCCTTGGGCGAATTGTGCTGCAACAGGCATTGGAAGTCAACAACGGCACCTTCGCCCGCAGCGCACCCACCGGTGAACTTCGCCCGAGCACGGCGCCCCTGGACACCATCCTCCGCGTATTCGGCGGCAATCTGGCCGCGCGCATCACTTCGCCGGCTTATGGATGGTTGGCTCGCACGCTTGACGCAATCACTCCAGAAACCCTGAAAGCAGGCCTTGTGTCGGACTACGGACTCCGAAATGAGTACCTGGACCGCAAGCAGGAAATGAAGACGGCGCAGCGCCAGCACGCGCGCCACCTGGGTGATGTGATTGATGGCCTCCAGAACCTCGACCGCCAGCAATCCCGCGTTGCGTACTTCTGGATGCAGGAGCACCCAAGCCACGAGGCAGAGGCCAAGCTGATGGAGCAACTGCCCCAAGAGAGCAGGGCGACGCTGGAAGCACTGAAAGACCAGATCGACAAGCTGGGCCAGGAAGCCGTCAAACTTGGGTTGATCACCGCAGAAACCATAGACCGCAACCGATTTGCATATTTGCATAGGTCCTACAAGCGCTACGAAATGGAAGACGGATCTTCGGTCAAGGGCGCCCGGTCACGCGCAATCAAGATCCTGGGAGACCAATTTAAAGGCCGCGGGCTCAGAGACGATGCCGACATGGCCAAGATCGCCGCGCTGGACTGGTACAAGCGCAAGACCCAAGAAGGCAAGGCTGATGTGAGCCTGAAAGGCATCATGTTCCACCGGCTGGAGCGCCGGTCGACGCCGGATCTGTCAACGCCGGACATGATTGGCGACGCATCAAGAAAACTCGGGAAGCTGCGCGAAATCAAGTATTGGCCAGTGAGCGAGCCTATTCCCCTGCACTTGTCCGACTGGAGAAACGATGGCCAGTGGGAGGCCAGGTTCTTCGACAAGTCTGGCAAAGTGGGGATGTGGCGCGACTTCACGCTGGAAGAGCGCACCGCCATGGGCGAGATTCAGGAAGTGCGATACGGCGTGGCAAAGACCATCATGCAGATGTCGCGCGACGTTGAAACGGCCAGGTTCCTCGACTGGATTGCAAGAAATGAGGCTGTCGGCCATGAATCCATGTTGCCGGAAGACGCTATTGCCTTGGAAAGCGCCAGCACCAGCCTTGGGCGAGCCTACAAGACGAACGAATGGGTTCAGGTGCCCGCCAGTGCCATACCCGGTACTGCAGGGCTTAAACGCTTCGGGAACCTTGCCGGCCGCTGGGTGCCCGGGCCGGTGTGGAATGACCTACGGCAGATCGCGACCATCAACGACCAGGACGTTATTAGCAAGGTGTATGGCCCCATGCTCAGGGCTTGGAAGATCTCCAAGACTGCACTGAGCCCCGCCACGCACATGAACAACGTGATGGCGAACTTTGTGATGGCCGACGCCCACGACATCCAAGCCAAGCACATGCTGACTGCGCTCAGGACGTACCGCAGCTACAAGACCAACGAAGTCGGAAAAGAACTGATGGATGCGTTTTTGGACAACGGTGGAGACGCCGGCATGTTCAACACGGAAGAGATCAAGAGCGAGATCTTCGAGCCATTGCTGAAACAGTTGGAAGACGATCTCAACTCGAACGCCAACAAGACGACCCGGTTGATGATGGCAACGCACGTAATTGGCTTGCTCAAAGCGAAGGAGTTCCGCCAAGCCTTTGCGATGATTGGGGAAACCAAGACAGCAAAACAGGCCGGAGTCCCATTCAAGAAGCTGATCAAGCTCTATGGCCAGGAAGACGAAATGTTCCGCCTTGCCGCCTTCATCAAGGCCCGCGAAGATGGATTGAGCGACCACGACGCCGGGAAGTTTGCCAGGGAGTCGTTCCTGAACTACGAGATCAACGCTCCATGGATTGCTGCTTTACGCAAATCGGCAATGCCATTCATTGCATTCACGTACCGTGCGGCGCCAATGATGGCAAAGGTGGCTTCCGAGCGCCCATGGAAACTCGCCAAGTGGATGATGGTGGCCGGCGCCTTGAATGCACTGGGCTACCTGATGTCAGGCGGTGACGAGGACAAAGAGCGCGCCTTCATGCCTGACGAGAAGAGCGGCCGGGTATGGGGGATCGTGCCGAAGTTGATCCGCATGCCGTGGAACGACACCAATAAGCAGCCGGTGTTTCTGGACATCCGGCGCTGGATACCGGTGGGCGATATGGTTGACACAGGCCAAAGCCACGCAGCGGTACCGGTGCCGCCGCCATTGATGCCGGGTGGGCCTGTTGTGATCCTGGGCGAACTGATAGCCAACACATCACTTTTCACCGGCCAGAACATCACCAAGGCGACGGATACGCTTTCCGAGAAATGGGGTAAGGCAGTGGGGTACTTGTGGAAAGCGGCCATGCCAAACATGCTGGGACTTCCAGGAACGTATGCCTCCGATGCAGTGATGAACGCTGGATCCGGTAAAACCGACACCTTTGGCCGGGAACAGTCTTTGCCCATGGCTGTAAGTTCATCCTTTGGCGTGAAGCTGGCAAGCTACCCGCAAGATGTGTTGATCCAGAACGAAGCCCGGAAACTGTCAGCAGAAATCGGGGAGCTTCGCCGCGGATTGCGTAGCGACTCACGCCAGTTGGCCCGAAAAGGCATCGACCAGGAAGACATGGACAAGAAGACCGCCACAATGCAAGAAAAGATCAAAGAGCGCACCGACGAGTTCAACAAGAAAAAGAAGGCAGCAGGGATGGTGCAGGATTGATCAGATACGGTTGGCGATCGTCTCCGGCGCCTGGAAACACGTCCTATAGCCGATTTGCTATATTTTCTGGAGATTCTCTAAAATACCGCATCAACATATTCACGTCCTTGTGCTGGCTGATTCTGGCCAGCGTCTTTAAGTCCACCCGGGCGGCGAGCATCGTCAACGCGAACGCCCGGGAGTCATGGAAAGTGAAGTCTCCCGCCATGGTCCCGTCGCGCGCCTTGCGGAACAATGCATCAAGATTCGCAGCGTCGATTGTGAAGTTCGCCAGCCTGCACACCTTCAGCGCCCTGCGGGTGATGGGGATCTGAGCGAGCTTCATGGTCTTTGTCTTGACTCGAATCACGCGAGTTTCGACATTCAGGGTTTCCGTGTTCACACGCAGGATCTCGGACGCTCGCAAGCTGGTATGCAGGCCAATCATGAATGCCAGGGCTACTTGCTGGTAATCAGTCTCTGGCGCCTTGCCAGGGCGGTATCCAAGGAAACGCAGGATTGCAACGATCCTTTTCCAGCCCCATAGCGCGGTTCTTGCGTCGTTTTCCTTTGGCATTTCCACCCCCTTAAATGGGTCGTGGTCCATCCATTTCCACTCGTCCCTTGCTTTGGTGAACACGTTGCGCAATAAATTGCGCTCTCTCTGCACGGTGCTACCGATGACCGACCGGTGATCTTTGTCGCCATTGATGCGAAAGTCTCGCCATGCAGCTATTTCTGGTTGGCGTATGTCAGACAAACGAACGTCCCCAAAGTGGGTAAGCATGGCATCCAGGCGCAGCCTCTCCCATTTCTCCCCGTCCTTCTTGCTGGAGACTTCCGATAGGTAGCGTGCTATCGCCTGGGAGAACAGCTTCCCTCCCACGAAACTCCCATTGCGCATTTCAGTCTCGCGCATTGCAGCCCACTGCTGCGCTTCGCGCTTGGATTCGAACACTTTTGAGTCGCGCTCACCCTTCACAGTGAGTTGGACGCGCCATCCCTTTGGATGGGGAAGAATAGATGCCATGGGAGAACCAGTGCGTTGACCGTGGGAGAAAGTTTTTCCGAATTTTCCCGCTTCATTGGGAAATCACAGAAATCATTCTGCTCTAGGTTTGCTCTGTATTTCTTACGTTTTCCCTCTGAAAAGGAAAAATAAAGCAGAAAATCTGAGAAATTCTGGTGCCCGAGGCCGGAATCGCGTAGCTATAGAAATCGAAAGTTTGGGAGAGTTATGCGTTTTTCTGCTCCCACTTCACCAGTTCGATTCGATTCCACTTTCCGGAACGTCGAAACGGAATCCGACCATCGCGCTCCATGTTATTCAGCGTCTTGGGAGTGCATGCGTACCGCGCGCACATTTCGCTTGTGGTAACCCATGGGGATAGATTGGCGATAAGCATTGCGAATTCGTGCCGCAAGCTGCGCAGTTCTGTTATTGCTTCGTCAGTCATGTTGGCTCCTTGCGAGACCTTGGTTCCGGAACATTCTTGAATGCTGTGATTCCTGCCTTGGCGTATATCCTCTTTGCAGCATCTGGAACACTCTGGTGCACTTGACGCGGGAATCGTTCAAGAAGCCATTCCTTGCACTTTGAAAGGCTGTACGATTTGCGTCGAGACCCATCATTAGATACCGGCAATCCATTGATCTCCAGCCGCCTTATGGTGGACTCGCTGACGCCCAGTGCGGCACAGAGTTGCTGACGATTCATGTCGCTCACACAGCCTCCCGATGCTTTATTGTCTTGCCCGCCAGAGACTTCAGCCAAAGCCTCTCGTTGCGGTACTGATTCAGCAGGATCTCCCGCTGGTCAATATCTTGTTTCATTTCTCGCATGATCTGGCGTAGCGCATCTGAATGCTCAGGAAGCCCTTTATCTTCAAGTGCGAGGTGAATTTCCTCTAGCGTTGGTTCCTGCTTCATGGTTCTATTTCCAATGCTCTGATAGCTCTTTCAATCATCGCCGGGGCTTGTCCCCAGTTGTGTTTCTCACACTCAGCAGCACACGCCTCGCGCATCTTCTCAGCGCACATCTCGCCGTAAACCTTCAGCGACTCCATTGATCGCTGCTGATCCTCTGCATCCAAGCAAAACAGTTCAATGATTTCCTCAAGCTCTTCGCAGCGGTTGTAGTAACGCACTGCAAGCTCAAGTGCTTTTGTTGCGTGTTCTTCAATAGGTGTCATACCTCAATCTCCAACAACTTAATGCACTTACCAAACGTATGCAGCAACTCTGCGGTGTAAAGCTGTAACGCTCTATCCCCATTGATGCAGCTTAGATCAGCAGTAAGAATCAGGTCAGCACACGCCTCGCGCATCTTCTCAGCGCACAATTCCCCGTACTCGATCAACTGTGTCTCGTTGTGGCAGCGGGTTAATTGGTGCGTACCGTTGATGTAGACCATTGCTGGTTCTGGTAGTGGTGGCAAGGTCATGCTTCTTTCCACTCCTGAGAAAGCGTGTCCCAGTAGACACGAACAAGATTTTCAATATGCCAACCTTGAATAATCTCATCGTGTGGGTAGTTCAGTTTGTAATAGGCATCGCTCTTAACTGGCGCTACTGGAAACGCCTCCGTCGCACCAAGTTCTATCAACACATGAATGCGTCCATCTTTCAGAACTCTTGTGTGTTTTAGTTTCATTTCGTCCCCCTCACATGGCGCTCAACTTCTTGCGGTAATCCACCGGGGCGATATGCAGTGTCTTCAGCGTTCCATTCGTCTGACCTACGCATACGAAACTGCGCTTGTGTATCAACGTCATTGACTACTTCAAAGTCATCTCCTGCGTACTTCACAACACGGTACTGCGCCTCATGCACCAATCCGCAGTCGCAGCACTTGATGAGGTACTTCTGTGGGTCAGGGCACACCCAATCAGACCAATCGCCTGCCGCATCAACTTCGTGCTTGGTGAAGGTGGGGTGCTCCACTGGCTCACCAGTCGTATGTGCAGCAGGACCAGCCACTGAAGGCTGCGCTTGTGCAGTGGAGACACCCCGAATGTGTTGCTCAATGTTCCGAGCAAATTCAATCACCTGTTCGTACTCAGCGTACTCGTCAAAGTGACCTGCTGCAATCTGCCATATCTGCGTATTGCTCAGTGGCGCGGGTGCTGCAAGAGTGGTGCAGGTAACAACGTCACCCGGTCCAGCTTCGATACGCAGAATAGTGCCGGGTTCAGACAGGAAGCCTTTGGTGCCAAACAGTTCTTCAGCGTAGTGTTTGCCGTTGATAGTGATAACGCCTTCTTGCGGCGCTGCTTCTTTCATCGCCACCATCTGCTTGTAGCTGTCCATGACGATGTTGCCTGTGGTCTCCTGCGGCGCGGCAAGTGCTTCTTTAATTGCGGCGATTGCTTTCTCGCACCGTTCCACATCTTCACGCTCTACCCTTGTCTTACGGGCTTTCAAGTCAATGTAGCCATCGTACAAATTCTCAAGGTCTTGCAGTGCATGTTGAGCGTATGGCAGTGTTTCCTCCAAAGCCTCCAGCGCCAGTTTCAATGCTTCTTTAGTCATGGCTGCACCACCCGTGAAAGTGTTGTCCTGATAATGTCCATTTGCCACAGCATAAACACTCTGTCGTTGCGTAAGGTTGCGACTTCTTCACGCAGTAGCTTGTTCTCTGCCATGACTTGCTTTACGGTTTCAGAAGGCACATCACTTAACAAAAAAGTCTTGTCTGTGATGAGTGGCGAGCACTTCTTTAGCCCAACAATGTCAGACTTTAGTGACCTGTAGAAAGATACGTCGTCAATGTAAAACTCAAGCAACTTGAATGTTTCATCAATGTTTGCAAGCAAGTCTCCTAGACTTTTTGAAGATGATGCTTTCTTCTGGCGTTTTGTCTTAGCTTTAACAATGTTCGCGTCGTTGCACACTGAAACGGCGATTGGTTTTTGATCTTCTTCATACCCAAAGAAATCCACCATCCACGCATTTATTTCCGCACGGAATGCATCGGAAACATAGTCACCAGGGGAGAGTTGCATTTTAGGTTTCATGCTGCCTCCCGGAATGTCTGCAACCGTTTTGCCTGCTCCTGGAAAGCGGCGTTCATTTCCAGCGGGTTGCTCAGGGAAATAATCTGTTCATGCAAATCAAGCATTGGCAATATCTCGCCAAGTGCAGGGCCATCAAAGCCCCATCTACCCGTGCGTGTGTAGCGTTCACGGCATCTCAGTAAGGCTTCTTGTGCGATCTGGCAGGTTTGCACGCACAGATCGTCAATCTTCTCGCTGCGAACCATGGTCGCATTGCAGGCGTAGCAGAGTTCGTTGAATGCGCCCTCACTGCCAATGCCGGTTTTGATTTGCTCAAACGCCATGCGGGCGGGTAATGCGACTTCGGCCATTTGCTCATCGGTGAAGGGTTGCAGTTTGCTTATCAAGCGAAAAGCGGCCAATGGGTCGGCTTGGTATTTGCGGTGGTGTTTCATTTCAATCTCTCGAATATTGGTGGGGGAAAACCGCGCTGGTGTCTTAGAAATGGCCTTTACCGCCTGCACAAACCAAGCGGCGGCTTTCCCCCGTAAATCAGGCTGCTTGGCTCGCTTGCACTTTGTTGATGTGGTCCACGATGGCGGCGCAAATGTGTGTGAACTGGTACTCATGGAACAGCTTGGAATTCTTGTCGGTCGCCGCAGGTTCGAACCCAAGGTGCTTCAAGAAGTCGGCAGTGATTCCAAGCCCCAAGCGCTCTCCGATCTGGCCCAAGCGCAATGTCGGCGGCGTTGACGGTGCTGGCGCACGCGATGGCATTGCGACCACGGTCGGCTTGACCGGCGCAATAGCAGGAACATTAAAGATCCGCTCTACTCGCTCTTCGGCAACACTGGTGCTTTGAACTTGCGGCGCTGGGCGGGCTGCTGCAGCTTCAGCATCTGCGCGAGCCTTGGCGGCTGCTTCGGCCTTGATTCGTTCCTGTTCTGCAATACGGGCGCGATCAGCCTCGATGCGGGCTGACTCTTTGGCTTCGTGAGCGCTGATTCGGTTTTGAATAACTGCCGCCAGGTCATCACTTGCCTTGAGTACCAGTTGCGCAGTGTCAGCAAAGAGAAACGCATAGTCCTGAGCCTTGTTGAGCGTGTTGAGGTTGATCTGGATGCGGTCAGCGATGGCGTTGGATTCGATCTTCACGCGCGCCAGTTCGTTGCTCACGGCTTCTCGGATGGAATCCACAGAGCGCTTGCCTTTGATGACTCCACCAAAGTCTGCGTGCACTGGTGGCATCAGCTTGCCGCCGATGCGGCTGTTTAGGTTCGCAATGTGCATGTTGAAGTCTGCAACTCCGCCGGCAACGATCTCGCCACGGATGGTTTCCTTGCGCGCGGCCACTGCCTTTTCGCTTGCAAGCCTTGTCTGCCTTGCCAAATTGCGCAAATCGGCAATCGTGCGACGGAGTTCATTCACATCCGACATTTGCGCCAGTGCATGTTCTTCGGACGATTCGAGCGCATCTTCTGCGCGCTTCAAAGCCTTGCATGCTGATTCGCAGTCCGCAAACTCTTGGTCGGTGCTTGGTGTAGCGGGAATGCGGGAAATGAATGTGCGCAGCGCAGCGCCGAATTCTGGCAAGTTGGATGCGACAACCAGTTCACCGGCCAAGCTGACGGATACAGCGGGTAGGGATTCCATCGGTGCGGCAACTACTTTGGCGATAACTGGATCTGGCTTGAATTCTGCGAGATCAATCAAGAACTGTTTCCAGCCCGCAAGAATGCGCTGGCTAAGCTCTGGGTTGCTGGTGTACCAGACGTGCTCCATTGCGGTCTTGTCGCTGCTTGTGGCCATGAATAGCGCCTTCTCTGCGCCAATGATCATCAACTGCTGCTCAAGTTGTGGGTGATATTGCTCTGGGATGACTCCAAGCGACAGGCTTTCCAGCAACGACACGTTGGCCAACTTGTGTTCCCAGACAATATCCTCTCCAATAGTCGCCCCGTCGTAGCTGGCGGACAAGTGCATTCCATCAACTTCCAGAGTCGCAGTGATTGGGTACAACTCTTGGTCGATGATGCGTTCAGCCTCAGGTCGGGCGGCTGCCTCTGCAGCATGGCCCGCATCGAACAGGCGCTGCTTTGCCCCGTCAACTTCCGGAGTGATGCCGGTTGACTTCGCCTTGAGCAGATCCGTGCGGGTCTGGTACGGGCTGATTCCAAGCATTGCGCTGGCTTCGCTGGCGTTGAAATGTTTGGCCCGGTGCGCATGCCACTCGGTAGAGCCTTGGGTAAGTTGCGTGATGGTGTGCATGATTACTCCGCGTTGATAGTGTTTGCGTCCACCACAGTGGCTTTCACCATGGCGACTTGTTCCTCAGTCATGACGGCTTTGCTGCTGACCATGGCGATGATTTGCTCGGCGGTCCGTTTTCCTGCTTCAATCAATCCACGCCACGCTGGCAAGTTCTTTTGAAATGCGTCGTCGGAGTAGGGTGGAAGTCCCTTCGGCGTGATCTCTCCGGTTTCCGGGTTGATCTGCTTCATTGCGGGCGCGCCGTTTTCAATGATTCGCTCGGCTTCGTCAGCGTCATAGATACCGCCGAACCCGAAAGCAATGCGGGCGCACTGAATCATGGCCTTATGGCGCAACATGCGGTAAGGATGGCTTTCCCATGGCTTCACGCCAGGGCGCTTGCACTCTGCCATCCACTCGGTCAGTTTGGTCGGATGCGCGCGGTCCTTGCGGTAGATCGTGCAAGTGCAAGAGTCGGCGTCCTGCTCGAAGTCCATCCCGTCAAACTGCGGGTTGCTGTTGATGATGCGACTCCAGCCGTCAACACCGACAACCGGGACAATGCCGCCCTTGTCCGGAAACGCATAAATTTCCTTTGTCCAGGGGTTCAGCTTGTACTGGCCGGCGACAATCAGAAGGGCGCTCAACTGTGCGTCAGACACATCGCCCTTGAATGCTGTTGACTTCAAGACTTGATAGAGTTCTTCACTCTGCGGGAGATCAAAGCGAGTTGCTAGCTCGTTGATCTGGGTGGTAATGAGGTTGCTCATTTCTTCTCCAGTTAGTAAGTAAATTTCATGGTTTCCAGCGTCAGCGAGATTGCCGTGATGGGGTTGTTTGCACTGCGGTACAGCCGGTACAGTGCGAGTGCTTCTTTGATCTTGCGAATGGATTTCATAGCTTCGCAGTCACCACAGAGCGGCCCTTGCGCGCCTTGCATTGCAGAGTGGTGTCATCAATCCACATGGCATTGCCATTGCCGCAAATCTGAATAGCTGCTGCGTTGCGGCGTTGCTGTACTTCCTGATCTTTGAAGTGGCGCTGATCGCTCTCGAATAACTCTCGGTCGAACTTGGAAGCAGCGGCAAGCCACAGACCAATGATCGTCAGGGCAACAATCGCGCATATGCAGAAGTCAATGAACAGCACCTGTAAATCGCTCAGTGCGCATGTGTCGTTGAAGTAGTTGCGCATGGTCAGACTCCGCAGCAGAGGTCATCACGCGATGACAGGTGGCGATCTATTGCCATGTCGTCGTTGTGTTCTTTTGCTTGGATCAGATAGCTGTCGTAGCACTCGCATTCGAGTTCTTCTATCTGCGTGAAATGCAGGAAACCTGTTACCTCGCAGTGATCTCCAAACACTCGCAGGTTTTCCACGTCACCATCGTCTGACATATCGAAATGGCATTCGACGGACTCATTTCCTTCGCCAATGATTGCGATATGCATCCAGTTGCCCATGGTTGGCTTTGCAGGCTCTATTTGTTTCAACGCTTCTTGAAGGATTGCGTGTATTGCTGCGCTCATTGCGACACCTCAACGCGCCGTGGTGTGTGGCGCAAGTCAACCAGATCGATCGCTGCCTGCGCTTGGACTCGCGCTGGGTGCAAGGGGTTGGGGAAATAGCCAACCATGGTCTTGGTTGCCTCAAGCAAGTCCAATGCTGCTATCGGGTAGTCTTGAAAGAACCTTGCGGCAGATCCAGGCGCATACAGTTTGATTTCCATGCCAACTCCATCGGTTTGATGAACAGATCGAATAAGGCGGGACTCTGGTGACTGGCCAGATGACCCTAAGGGCTTTGTGCTACCGCGCCACGATTCCAATGGCACCCCTTCGACGGCCCTGCTTTGCTACCTGCTGTCACACATTCACAGGAACCCGCCTTATTCGATCTACCTTGTCGCTTCAAACACATCGGAGCTAGCTCCTAGACCGCAGGTAGTGATTTGCCCGCTTTGCTCTCCCGTTGCGTACTGGATCGCTCTGGGAATGTCGTCTCGCGTTTGATTGCGATGAGTTAATGTAGCAAAAGGCTAAATTAAAGTCAAGCATAAAGCTAATGTAAGAGCTAAAATATTTCCACGAGGCGTAAAAAAACCCGCACATGGCGGGTTGTTGGTAAATTGTCCGTGGTCTAGTCGGGCTTCTTTGCGATCGCTATTTTTGCCAGATCAAAGAGCAAAGTAATGATAGTTGCCAGCACCAGCACTGACGATCCCAAGATTATCAAAATGTCTTTTCCGCTGATTGACTTGTCCGTCCACCCCGTTGATATGATCAAGTAGGAGTAAAACCCAATGAGCAACAACTCTGTGAGAATTGCGCGATTTTCGGGACTGAATGCAACTTTGATCTTCGCCCTGGTGGTCTCTGCGACTGCAAATTTCTTAGCCGTTGCCCAGAGCCAAATGATTACCTCTTTGGCTATCACGCTGACAACAGCAGTGACTGCAATCGTGGTTAGCTGGTTAGTTTCCAAAGTACGCTCCTAAATCAGCATCCATAGATTGCGGGCAGTCGCTCACATTCTTCATGCGCCCCAAGGGGCGAGCTTATTTTGGACACCACTTTTCACCCGGGCAATGGCGACTCTCCAGTGCTTCCGCAGATGCGCGGTTCAATCTGAAGATTTCCGCGTTGGCTTGTGCCGTGATCTTGAAAGCATCCCAGCATGCCTTCGAGATCTCCGGAGCATTGGGAAACTCAACGGCGTCCGCTTGGCACTCTGCACGATCTCGAATCATTGTCGCTGTAATCTCGCGGGCGGCCCCCGTTGCTTCTGCGTACTGTGATGCAATTCGCTCTTTCTCGTTGGGAGAATTCCACCATGCTACAAAAAACGATACAAACAAAATAATCCCCCAAAGCCTCCAAACGCCCCAATCCTTTTGGTTTTTCTTTTCTGGGCGTTTTGTACTTCGAAGTTCACTAAGGAGCTTTTCAACATCCGCTGCTTGGTCAGTGGGGCGGTGTATTTCGCTCATCGTTAATCATCCTCCCACTTCCCAATCACGGTTCCAAGCACTCTAAATGGCTCAATGATGGGAGGGTGTGAGGTGTTCAGCGGGGCAAGCCACTTTCGACCATCCTCTTCCTTGTATACCTTAAATGTCACAGCGTCAGAGCCAACCAGCTTCGCAATGATTCGATCACCGTTGGCCGGCATGTTCTTGCTTGGGTCAACGATTATGTAACACCCGGCAGGATAAGACTTTCCGAATGGAGCTGTCATCGAGTCTCCATTCACGCGCAGCGCATAAGTGCATGTGCTGTGACCTCGAATGATTGGCAGGTAACGCTCTGCGTCACCCGGCTGGAATAGGTCCTGGGCTTCATGCCACGACCCCGCTTGCACCCAAGAAATCACTGGAACCTCCCCGGTGAACGCTCTTGCGGCATCCACGTTCCCAACATTAATTTTTGATTTGCTCATCCTTGCTTCTACGTCAAGGGAATGATCGGCATCCATCCAACCAAGTTGCTTGCCCATTTTGCCTTCAATGTAGCGAGCGGTCTTTGTGCTCATGCCGCGCTGCTTCCCAGTCCCGGAATTTATCGACCCAAGTTTCCATTGGCTCACCTGGGAGTCGCTTCGTTCGAGACGTGCACTCAACTTTGACAAGCCGCCGCATTCCGCCTCAAGGGCTGCAATGTTTTCACGGCGGATTTCATCAATTGGCTTCATGAAATGGCATTGTGTAGCGTAAAGCTAAGAAAAAGAATTAGCGAAAGGCTTGCGTTAGCGTTAGCTTTAGGCTAAAGTGACGCACATGAACCTTTATGACTATTTCCAGCAAGAGGGCCGGGGCGTAGCGACAAGAGTCGCGAAATCGATTGGAGCCCACGTGCCCGATGTATCCGACTGGGCTAATGGCAATCGCCCAATACCAATCAAATTCGGAGCGCCAATTGAGTTGGCAACCAACAAAGCTGTGACCAGGCAAGAGATGTTTCCAGAGGATTGGAAGCAGATTTGGCCAGAGCTGATCGGCATTGACGGGTCTCCCGCAACCACCCCTCAACCAGAAGGAGTGGCGAATGTCTGATCTACCCCTTATCGCAGCAACAGAGTGGGCGCGTGCGCATTCCGGCCGCTCATTCGACCCAATTGCATTTGGCAAGGATGTAGCCCTTGTGTACTGCGCTTGTGAAAAGACGCTGTTCAACGCAGGCGACGAAAAGGCTATGGCTGCGGCGTTAGCTTCGTTATCAGTTCCGAGCGAAGTGTGGCAATCGCTTGCGCAGCTTTCTTCGCTGCTTCGTCGCTCGACAACGGAGCAACAGCCAACGCATTCGGACAGTGCTGAATCATGAGTTTGATGATGTCCGTTGCCAAGCTGGCAGCATTTACTTCTTGCATGGTGTTCCCTTTCGGTAGCGTGTTGTGGAACTCGCAGTTTATGCCGATTGGGAACACCGCCAATCAAAACAGCCAAGGAGTCTGACCCATGGACTCCATTGACGACTGTTCGTTCGCGCGCTCCAGTTCGAGCGACGTATTCGGAAAACTTGATGCCGAACTCCCGCCAGTTCGCATCAGCGCCGATGTCCTCTCTGAAGTGCACAAGCTGGCCAGCGCTGCAGGGATGAACTTGAGCGAGTACCTGCGCACCATGGTTCACGTCAGAGTGTTTGGCATTGAGCATGTTCTAACTCTACAAGCTGATCGCCTTCGCCGCGCCATGGGCAATGCAGAGCAATTGCAAAGCGAGAAGCAATGAGCGAATACGACCACCCACGGTTTGGAATTCCAAATCAAAGCCCGTTCGATGTGCAATGGAGCAAGCCAAGTCCGGTGCTCACGCAAAAAGAACAGCGTGCTGTAGCCACTATCGAGCGTAATCGCGCATCAGCAAGAAAGCGTTCCGCAGAGATTCTGGCGGCAAAGAAAGCAGCCAAAGAGCATGTGAATCTTGCGCTGGATTCCCGCGGAAGGGCAACGGTAGGAATGGCACCACGTAGCAGAGCGGCAATAAGCATCGGCACTCAGAGCGATGCAGACAAGTTTCAGAAGATCAAACGAGGAACTTCGTCATGACTTCTGCAGCACTTCAAAAGTTGGTTGATGAATCGCTTGAGCTTGAGATAGTTATGGCGGGAAAGAACATCGAAATCGCCAATTTGCAGATGAAATTGGGTACTGAGCCGTATATGTACTTCGCCGGCCAGCGGGACTACTGGGCGGGTGTTTTGAGAGATTGTGTGGCTATGCGGAGTCCGGAGCAGGTGGCGATGATGGAGAGCGAAAGGGGGCTTTCCTGTGCGTGATTACGCGAAAGTTGAGCCAAAGATGTGGCACGGTAAAACGTGTAAGGACTTGCGCAAGAAGGGTCCGAAGGCCCTTGTAGTGGGCTTGTATTTGATGACTTCGCCATCGTCAAACATGCTCGGACTGTTCAACCAGCCAGTTTTGTACATGGCCCATGAAACAGGGCTAGGCATCGAAGGGGCTATGGAGGGGCTTAGTGCATGCATTGAAGTCGGATTTTGCAGCTACGACGAAGAATCTGAAACCGTTTGGGTGCACGAAATGGCGCGCTACCAAATTGCACCATTTCTCAAGGCGTCAGACCTCAGATGCAAGGGTGTTCAGAAGGACTACGAGGCATTGCACGATAACCCGTTCCTAGGGCAATTCTTTGACCGGTACGAACAATCATTTCACCTTACATCGCGTAGAGATTTTCCTGAAATAAAACAAGCCCCTACCAAGCCCCTACCAAGCCAAGAGCAAGAGCAAGAGCAAGAGCAAGAGCAAGAGCAAGAGCAAGAGCAAGAGCAGAAGAAGCCTACGGCTACGTCAGCAGCCAAGCTGCCGACCTGCCAGACGCAGGCTGTGATCGACCTGTATCACGACATCCTGCCAAACCTGCCAAAGGTTCGGTTGCACACCAAGGACCGGGTGAAGGCAATTCGCAAAGTCTGGGAATGGGTTTTGACCAGCACGAAACCCGACCATGCACGCCGCGCCGAAACCGCAGAGCAGGCGCTAGCCTGGTTCCGAAGCTACTTCGAACGCGCAACTGAAAACGATTTTTTGATGGGTCGCACGCAGCGCGGTGCAGAGCACTCGAACTGGAAATGCGACCTTGATTTCCTGCTGACCGACCGCGGTATGAAGCACGTAATTGAAAAAACCCAGACAGGTGATGGCCAATGAATCCCCACGACGATCCTGGCATTGGCATGCTGCGCATTCCACCTCACAGCACTGAATCAGAAACCGGTGTAATTGGGGCGCTTTTACTGGACAACCGGGCATGGGACAGAGTTGGTGACATCCTGACAGCCGGTGACTTCTACCGCCATCAGCACCAGGTGATATTTGAAGCGATAGCAGTGCTGGTCAATTCTTCGAAAGCGGCTGACGTATTGACCGTTTTTGCACATTTGCAAAGATCTGGGAAAGCTGAGGATGCAGGCGGTCTTGAATATCTGAATTCGGTTGCGCAGTTCGTGCCAAGCGCGGCCAATATCCGTCGCTATGCGGAGGCTGTCCGTGAGCGCTCCATTCTGCGCAAGTTGATTACTGTCAGCGATGAAATTTCCGCCAGCGCCTTCAACACCGAAGGTAAAGCGATTGCAACAATTCTGGACAGTGCAGAGCGCCAGATTTTCAATATTGGCCAGCACAGCGGCCGTCAATCGGATGACTGGAAGAGCCTTGACCAGGGCGCTATAAAGCTGCTGGACTGGTTGCAAGAGGCCACGAACGGCAATTACAAGCCAGACTACACCCAGACCGGTTTCAAAGAGCTTGACGAGAGGCTAGACGGCGGTTTGCGTGGCGGTGAGTTGGTTGTTTTGGGCGCCCGCCCAAGCATGGGTAAAACCGCCATGGGTATGAATATCGTGAAGCACATTGCTTTGCACGAAGGCATGCCATGCGGCGTGTTTTCCATGGAAATGCCAGACATCCAAATCACTCGCCGATTGATGTCCACCGTAGGGAGTATTCGACTTGACAAAGTGCGCCGGCCAGAGCGGCTGAACGATTTTGATTGGTCGAATGTTTCCAAAGCCGTCGAGTCTATGCGAAACATGGATATCAGCTTTGTGGACCAGGGCGGTTTGAATATCAACCAGATCCGTAGCAAGGCGAGAGCGCTGGCCCGCCGCAAGGGTAAGTTGGGCGTGATCATGTTGGACTACTTCAGCCTGATCACTGGAACCGACCCAAAGATTCCCCGCGCCTACCAGTTGCAGGAAGCCAGCATGGGCCTGAAGTCGCTGGCAAAGGAATTGAACTGTCCGGTCATCGTATTGCAGCAGGTGAAGCGCGATGTAGAAGGCCGTGCCGACCAGATGCCAGTGATGTCCGACCTCAAGGACTCTGGCTCGTTGGAGCAGGATGCCGACGCAATCATTTTTGTGCACCGGCCGGCCAAAGCAGATGCCAAGTTGGGTGATGAATGGAAGCACCTGGCGCAGGTGTCGGTGCCCAAGCTGCGCGACGGCGAAACCGGATTCTTCAATCTCTATTGGGCTGGAGAACACCAAGTATTTGTTGATTGGCCTGCCACCATGGAAGTGCCAAGCAATAGGGTCCGCACATCCCGCGGAGGTGACCTGTGACCTATCTACAAAACGACTGGAAACGCATTCGCGCGTTCTATTCCAGCATTAATCCTGAAATCATGGCTGCACCTGCAGATGAATGGTCCGTCGATCCTTATTTATGGGAAGAGCACCGGGGGATGATAAATTTCACGCCCATTGAGAGTTGGCTGTGGGCTGACATTCGGCAATGTGGTGCAGTGCTGTACCCGCAGTACCCGGTGTTGAACTTCTTTTTGGACTTCGCCAACCCGGTCGCAAAAGTCGCCATTGAGTGCGACGGATTTGCCTTTCATCAAGACAAGGAAAAGGACGCATCGCGCGACCAGCGCCTTATGGATGCCGGATGGACCGTGTATCGCATCAGCGGAAGGCATTGCCGAATTGAATGCGACGAGGAAACGGGAAAAGCGAGTCTGCCACTCTTGTTCATCCGTCGAATCTGCAATCTGCACAGCATCAGCAAGTTTGTCCAAACGCAATCGGAAATGCCACTGGAGACATTCAGGAGCGCAGACGATCTTGACGACTGGTGGAAGTTCATCCTACGCAACCGAGAAGAGGCTGCAGCGCGCAAAAGGGGCGAGCTTTGAATGCCATTCACCCAGCACAGAAAGAAGATGGTCGACCACTTCCTGTGGTTGCAGGCGCATGCGCCAATCGACTATGCCAGGGGCGCGTACTACACGTACACAAGGAACCCCGATTGCCCTTGCCCGGACATTTTGAAGGACATCAAAGCAGCCATGCAGTTGTCCTCTCAGTCGTCACAAACAAGCAGTTTGGATTCAGAGAAATCGTGATTGAAGACCGACTTATACATGCATTTGATTTTTACCCACCAACCCAAGGAGCCTAGCGAATGACATTTCAGTTAACCCAGTACACAGCAGTCAAGATGACGAACCTGAACACCCGTATCGAAAAGCACGGGCCTGAATCTGTGCCGGCCGTGGATCTGACGTTCACCATGGACGCACAAAACCAGATCCTCGATGAGTTTCACAGCGATCTCTTGTGCTCGATCTATACCAAGCGCGACCCCGCTGTTGATCCTCAATCAGGGCTCGAAGGCGTTGAAGAAGTCGCGTACCTACCGAACCTGCGTTTCATGATGATGGACCCGATCAAATGGAATTGGAACGGCAGCGGATACGAATTCAGCGTTGACTACGGCCTTGGCGATGACCGCGCCCTGGTGCTGGATTGCGTCGAAGTTGGAAAGATCGTTATCGACCCGAAAGAGGGCGGTACCGTTGAATTGAAATTCCGCGTGCAGTGCAACTCAGGATTGACCGAAGCCATCATCGGCAAGCTGGCCATGATGAACGGCCAGGAAGTGAAGATCATGCTGCGCGCGCCGACTCCGGTCGATGTTGTTGAACACACTACGTTCGACCCGCTGTTTCCCGACTACAAGCCGGACCCGAAGCTGACGGCCGAGGACGTGTTCATCGGTACGGCTGACGCGGTGCATTGATCGTGATAGTTGTGTCTTGTGATCCCGGTTTGACTGGTGCAGTCGCAATACTGGACCATAACGGCCTGCGTGCGGTGTTCGATCTGCCCACCATGCCAATCCCCGGCGTTGGTCCGACCGCCATGGTGCAGTCAAAGATCGACAGCAAGGCGCTTGTCGAACTGCTGCGCAAGCATATCCCTGCGGGTGAATCGGCCCGGGCGGTGATCGAAGCAGTTGGAGTGATGGGAGGGAAGAACAACTCCATCCAATCGCAAGGATCGCTTCTGCGGAGCCTTGGGGCTATCGAGGCAGTAATCGAGTGCTGCCGCATACCGCTGGAGTACGCGCACCCGCAGACATGGAAACGCCACTTTGGATTGATCGACCCTACCATCAAGCCCACCCAGCGCAAAGCCAAGTCGTTGGAATGCGCGCGCCGCCTGTACCCCGACTGCATGGCATTCGCCAGGGCTAAGGACCACAACCGGGCGGAAAGCGCGCTGCTCGGACATTGGGCGATGCGGGAGGCGGCATAAATGTCATTCAAAGTCCCAAACCAATACCGCATTACTCGCGGCCAGATGGCCAGCACTGCAGACGATGGGAACAACGGCGCATTCTTTGTGCGCGGCCCAAATCGCAAGGAGACGTGCCCGCTGATGGTGATCGCCACCGACGGGATGGGCTGGGAGCATGTGTCCGTCAGCCTGCCAGGCCGTTGCCCCACGTGGGCCGAAATGTGTTTCATCAAAGGCCTGTTTTGGGACGATGACGACTGCGTGATGCAGCTTCACCCACCAAAGTCTGACTGGGTGAATAACCACAGCTACTGCCTGCACTTGTGGCGCCCAGTGGACCAAGACATTCCAAGACCGATGTCCGAACTTGTTGGGTTCAAAGAATTGGGAGTGCTTGTGTGAAATGCTCAAGGTGCTCACGCCCATTGAAGTTCGCCACAGTCACCAGTGGCGGCGTGGTGCTCGGACCGACTTGCGCGCGACTCCTGGGCATCCCAACAGCCAAGCGAATCGCTGCACCCGTTGTGCAGGATGGGCAGAAACCGTTGTTTGAAGAGGTGGCAAAGTGAATCAAGACGCCTTGCAAACCGTGTTCATCAACCCAGCCCAAGCCAAAGCCGCCATTGCAGGCCAGATAGCCCCGTATTGCAAAGCACAGTGGCAGAACGGCATAGAGCGCTTGCGCGTGACGATAGAACCCGAGGAAGACGCAAAGACGGTTCAACAAGGCCGCTTTTACTGGGGCGTCATCCTGGTGCAGATCAGCGAGCAAGCCAGGATCGAGGGCCAGCTCTACACCGTGGACGCATGGCACGAGTTATTCAAGCGTCAGCATTTGCCGCGGGTGAAGCGCCGCGCCTACGTTGCCGGGAAGCCGCGGCCGGTCATTACAACAACGATTGGAACTACCAAAGGCTTGAGCGTGAAGAAGATGAGTGCCTTCATTGAAAAGGTGATTGCGTTCGGAGCGACAGAACTTGGCGTCAGGTTTTCCGAGACTCGATGGGAGAACTACCGGTGATGTTCCCCAAGCACAAGCACTTCCAAGGCGAATGGTTTCGCCGCCTGGTGACCACATTGCCATGCCAGCACTGCGGAGCCGAAGGAACGCAAGCGGCCCACCGCAACCAAGGTAAGGGATTGGCGCTCAAAACCAGCGATGCCCTGGTAGTGGCGTTGTGCCCCACATGCCACACCAGACTCGACCAAGGCAAAGACATGGACCGTGACGACCGGCGCGCGTATTGGGACGACGCCTACATCAGACAGATGCAGCACTTGGTGGAAACAGGATTACTCAAGAAGGCGTGAATGCATGGCAGACAAACTCGATTCAATCCTCGACGACCTCCTGGAGCGCTGGCACCACTTCAAATCCGGCTACCAGTTGGCCAAGGGCTACGGATCCAGCGATGCCACGTGCCGAGACTTCAGCACACCTACCCATTGGGACTGGCAAAACGGCGCAATGGACAAGCATGAAGAGAAAGTTCGCATGCAAGGCGTCGACCGTGCATTGACCCGGGTTCCAAACACTCCAGAGCCCTGGAACACGGTACTGCAGTTCGAAGCCAGAAACCTCGCATCGGCAGCCATGGTGTGGACATCACCCAGACTCCCAAAGGGAGAAGAGCTAGAGATTCTGCGCATGGAGGCCAGGACTAGGGCGATTCTGGAATTGCAGCGGGAAGGGTGCATGTCGCGATGATTGTTGACGCGCTATGGAATTGTGGTAAATTCCGTTTCGGTCGCACTCGCGCGCCTGAAAATAGCGAGTGACGGCAAGAAATATCGCAAAGCAACCCTAATCCGGTTGCTTTTTTCATTTCAAAACCCGCTCAGCTAACTGACCAGCCGCATTCTCAAGCGCGGACTCTGGGAGGAACCGAGTGGCCGTAGCTGGCTTCCGGCGAAGCAGCCAGCACCAAGAAGGCCAGCGGCATAGCTCCTAACTCCTTGGGACGCCGCTGGCCGCTTGGACCAAACCAGGACCCGGAAATACCGCTAAACCTGATAGCGCCGGCCGCGGGTAAACGGCTGGGTACATCCGCGTAGGCGCCACACGCGCAATCAGGAGGGGCGACAACAGCAGCAACCCAGCCGCGAAAGCGGTAAGCCTGATGGGTTTCGCACAAGAAAGAGGTAAGCCATGGCAACCACAAAGAAACCAGTGAGAAAGCCTGCGATACCCAAGAAATCAGTCAAAAAGCCTGTTATTGCTCAAAAAGTAAGCAAAACAGGCGCGCGTACAGCCGTAAAGAAGAAGGTTTCAAGGCCAGCACCCATTCAGGCGATTCCACAGCCAAAGAAGCAATTGGCAGCGCGAGTCGTGTACTCAGAGAAGATCGTTGACGCGATTTGCACTCGGATCGCTCAAGGCGAAAGCCTGATCAAGATCTGCAAAGACACTGGAATGCCGAACCGAACGACGTTCATGCGTTGGCTGCATGAAGGAACGCATGATGGGCTTCACGACAAATACGCGCGAGCCCGGGAATCGCAAGCCGATTTCTACGCTGAAGAGATCATTCAAATAGCTGACACGCCCATTATTGGATCGAAGACAAAGATCAATGAGAAGGGCGAACTTGAGGTAACTAAGGGCGACATGATCGAACATCGCCGCCTGCAAGTTGATGCGCGCAAGTGGTACGCAAGCAAGGTAGCGCCGAAGAAGTACGGCGACAAGCTGGCAGTTGGCCAGGCCGATGACCTTCTACCGCTGGTGACCGTCAAGGATCTGACAGGGCGCAAAGATTGAGGTCTGTGGATAACTTTCAGGCCAAAGTGCCAGAAAACACGGGTTTAGACCGAGAAAATGCCCGTTTTGGCCTGTTTTGCTTAAAAAGTAAGCAATGAGCCAAGGTTTCGAGTACGCCTACAAGCCGCAAGGCCCGGTACTTGAAGAATACATCCTGAGCGAATCGCAGCGGACGATGATCATGGGTCCATTGGGATCCGGAAAGACAAACGCGAGTTGCTGGAAAGGTTTCAGGATCATTTGCGCGCAGGATCCTGACAGCCAGGGGATTCGAAAGAGCCGCGGCGTAGCGATCCGGAACACTTACCCGGATCTTTTTGGGACAACGATCAAGGATTGGCTCGACATGTTCGAGCCGCTGGGCAAGTTCAAGCAAGGCGGGATGGAGCCGCCGACCCATCACCTTCTGTTCAAGCTGGACGATGGGACCACGGTCGACGCTGAAATGGTGTTCTTGGCGTTGGACCGGGAAGACCACATCAAGAAGCTGCGAGGGCTGCAAGCGACATTTGGGTGGCTGAACGAGGTCAAGGAACTGTCGTTCAGCGTGATCCAAATGCTGGACTTGCGCATGGGGCGCTATCCGAAGGACGTTCGGCCGACTTGGTACGGGATCTTTGGTGACACGAACGCACCAGACACCGACCATTTCTATTACCGCATGGCCGAAGAGGTGAAGCCTGAAGGCTGGAAGTTCCTCAAGCAACCAGGCGGAGTGAAGCGAAAGAACATTCAGGCGCCATGGGAAGTGAACCCGGACGCTGAAAACATCAAGAACTTGCCGCTGAACTATTACGCAAATGGCGTGCAAGGCAAGTCGGATGCTTGGGTAACGGTGAATCTTGCCAATGAATACGGCTATGTGAGCGACGGCAAGCCGGTGTACCCGGACTATCACGACCCAACGCATTGCCGAGAGTTTGAATTGGTTGAAGGTCTGCCAATCCACATCGGACTGGACTTTGGTTTGACGCCGGCCGCACAGATTGGCCAGCAGATGGTGAATGGCCAGTGGCGAATTCGGCACGAGCTGGTGACCACTGACACAGGCGTCATTCGCTTTGCCAATGAGTTGAAGCGGTTCATTGCCACGAAGTTGCGAGGCTTTGTGATCGCCACGATTACCGGTGACCCGGCAGGCGATCAGCGTCAGGCTGGAGACAACGAGGAAAGAACGGTGTTCCAACTGTTGGACGCCAATGGCATCAAGGCAGTGCCTGCGCCATTCAACAACGATTTCACCATCAGGACGGAAGCAGTTGCCACACCGCTGCGCCGAATGATCGATGGCGAACCAGGATTCTTGCTTCACCCTGATTGCAAGGTGACACGCAAGGGCATGCAAGGTGGCTACAAGTTCCGTCGCGTCAAAGTGAGCGGAGATGAGAGGTACATGGACATGCCAGTAAAGAACGACTGCTCTCACCCGTGCGAGGCTGGCCAATACCTACTTTTGGGTGCTGGCGAGGGCGTTGCTGTGGTGCAAGGCTCTACCGTAGAACGCACCAAAGATGCTGAAGAGTACCGCAAGAGGCGAGGTTTAGCATGATCAAGCCGACCGCTCAGTACGATGACAGAGTAGGCGATGAATCACGTGACTTCGCAGGCGCCGGAGCTTTCAGCCTTTACGCGCTCGAAAGAATGCTCAGAGATTGCACAGAGCAGCCGCAATGGAGAACCCGAGCAGCGCTTTGTAGCGCCTATTACGACGGCAAGCAACTGAGCGAACTTCAGAAGTACAACATCCGTCAGGAAGAGCTTGAAGAACGAGCTATCAACTTGGTTCGCCCAGTCATCAACTCCGTGTTGGGCCAGGAAGCCAAGAGCCGTACCGATGTGAAGGTGGAGGCCGACGACGACTCTTATGCCGATGTGGCAGAAGTGGTCAGTTCGAAGCTGAAAGAAGCCGAGCGCGAAACCAGAGCCCACATGGCCGTGAGCGATGCCTATGCTTCGATGGTGAAGAAGGGCTTAGGCTGGGTGCACGTCAGCAAGAACGCCGACCCGTTGGCGTACGCCTATCGTGTGGAGTCCATCCCAATAGAGGAAATCTGGTGGGACTGGCGCGGCCAACGTGGTGCGACATTGCTCGATGGCTGTCGCTGGCTTGTGAGAAAGCGCTTTATTGACCTGGACGAGATTGAAGCCGCCATGCCAGACAAGCGTGAAGTGCTTCGCAATAGCGTGAACGGTTGGGAGAACTACCTCGACACAACCGGTGTGCTGCTGGGAGAGCCGGAGACAATGGCGCTCTCAAGCGCATTCGACAACGAGCGTCGATTCGCATTGACGGTGAACAAGCATGATTGGCTTGACTCTGCGCGCAAGATGATCAAGCTGTTCGAGGTGTGGTACCGCGTGCCTGCTACCGTGGTGGTGCTGCACATGAGCCCCACCAAGAAGGTTCCGTACAACCCGAACGACCCAAGACACATCGAAGCAGTCTCCCGCGGCCTGGTGAAGGTAAGCAAGGGAATCACGTCGCAAATCCGTCGCGCTCTGTACGCTGGACCGCACCGATTGCTCGACGAAGCAACTGACAAGCGCAACTTCCCCTACTTCCCGTTCTTTGCTTTCCGCGATGACGCCGACAAGAGCCCGTACGGAATGATCGACGGAATGATTGCGCCGCAAGATGAGTACAACGAGCGCCGCCTTCGCATTCAATGGATGCTCAAGGCTCGGCAAGTGCAGATGGATAGCGATGCCTTGGACCCGGCTTACAACTCGATCTCAGACATTGCAGACGCAATCATGCGGCCTGATTTGGTTGCCATCACAAACCCCAACCGGGCGAGCAGAAATCAACAAGCGATCACCATACGCAATGACCTGAGCATGCAGCCAGAGCAGTTCGAGGTGATGGCTGACTCGAAGCAGTTGATTCAAGACACCGCAGGAAGGTATGCGTCGCAGCTTGGCAATCGGCCGGCCGGAGTGACATCAGGGATTGCTAATTCGCTACTGATTGAGCAAGGCGAACAGTCGATGGGCGAAATGAACGACAACTACACCTATGGTCGGCGCTCAACGTTCGAGGCATTGGTGGACGAGATTACAAGCGACTTCAAGGCGGAGCGCATGGAAGTTCCCATCGGCACTGGAAAGACTCGCCGCGTGGTGGTGCTCAACGACTGGGATCCGAATACCGCAATGCCAATCAACCAGGTCGCAGACGCAGACATCAAAACGGCTTTGGCAGAGACACCCAACACGCCAGCCTTCCGTCAACAGACGCAGCAGCAGATCGCAACCATCATCCAAGCACTCGGAAACAACCCGCAAGCGATTGCAATCCTTGCACCAGCTTACTTGGAGAGCACCAACGTTGCAAACCGGCAGCAAATGGCCGACGACTTGCGAAAGATGGCAGGCGTTCCATTGCCTGGAGACAAGAACGCGCAAGCCCAGGCAGATCAACAGCAAGCGCAGCAAGTGCAAGCCAAGCAGCAATTGGAGCAAGCAGCAGCCCAAGCCGAAGTGGAAGAGCGAACTGCCACAACAGAGCAGAAGCGAGCAGCCGCACGACTGGCCAACGCCAACGCATTGCTGATCGAGCAACGCATGGCATCAGGGCTCGCAACCGCAGAGGTAAGCGAAGTCAATGCGCATGCAGAGCAAATGAAGGCGCAAGCCGCCAACGAAGACCAACTCATTAACGACGCTCTGGCTGAAGCAGCCGCATAGAGCCAAGACAGCAACAACGAAGACCGCCCATCGAGGCGGTCTTTTTACGTCCAAAAGTTTTAGCCGCCCCACGGAACAGCAGCGCTGTGGGGTGCGTATTGCGCTGCAGCCGCCTGGATTGCCTCGTCAGCAAACCAGGTGCGTACCCAAGACGGTGGCCTTGTGCCTCGGTGGCCGACCGCAAACGGTGAAGGAGTGAAGAGTGGGACCAGAAGTAAGCAACCATGCCGCGTTCGACAAGGACGAACAGGCAATTCTGAGCGCGTTAGTGCCAGAGACTGAAGCCGTTGAAGAGGGCCAACAAGCCCAGCCGGTTGAAGTAGCAGCACCAGCAGCAGCACAACCAGCCGCAGACGCAACTGCCGCAGCCACTACAGAAGCGCAACCCGCTGAAGTAGCAACTACGACGGAAACCCAAGCCACGACAGAGCAGCCTCACGGAGATCCGCGAGCCGCCTTGCGTGCATCACGCCGCGCTGAAAAGCGATTGCGCGATGACTTGGATAGGTTGCGTCAGGAAAACGAAGCCCTCAAAGCAGGCAAAGCAACTCCTTCGACCGACACGTCGGTCACGGATGCAGAGCTTGCAGAACTAGAGGTTGACTTTCCTTTGCAGGCAAAGATTGTGCGCAGGCAACGCGAACTTGAGCAGCAGTTGGCAAGTGCCAAGCCGCAAGAAGCTCAAGCAGAGTTTGAACCCGTTGTTTATGACCCGGCAGTTCAAGAAGTCATTGACAGCGTTCCTGATCTTCTTGCATGGCAATACGACCAGGCAAGCCAAGACAAGTTCGCCAGAGCCATTGACTACGACCGGGCTCTATCCGTTGATCCGGACTGGAAAGACCGCGGCATCACCGAGCGCTTCGCAGAGGCAGCACGGAGAACCAAGGCCGCGTTCGGCGTCACACCCACTCCTGCGGCATCAGCCGCACCAAGAAACGACCCAGCCGCAGTGATCGCAGCCGCCCCCTTAGCGGGACCACGCGGCATCAGCGACTTCCGCGGAGGGGCACCAGGCAATTCGCCAACTATCAACTACCAAGGCATGTCGGACGAACAAATCATGGCGTCCCTGCCGGCCAGTTGATTGAAACACCTCCCTTTTTAGGAGACTTTCATGTCACAAACTTCCGTTGCCCGAGGCTCTGCCCTGGCAAATAAGCAGTTCTCTACTGCACTCTCGGCCATGGCCACACGCCAGCCGACTCCACTGGCCGCTTTGACCGGTCCCATGCCAACTCACGACGCTGCAATGCGCAAGCTCAAGCAGCAATCGACGACAGAAATGCCGATCGTTCGCGTCGACGAGTTGAGCAAAGGCCCTGGCGATGTGGTTCAGGTCGACTGCGCACACGTGGTCAAGCTGCGCCCCATCATGGGCGACAAGAACGCCGAAGGTTTGGGCGCTGCCCTGAAGTATTCATCGAAGGACATCACGCTCGACATGGCAACCCTGCCTGTGTCGGCTGGTGGCAAGATGACTGCACAGCGCACACCTCACTCGATGCGTTTGAACGCCCTGGCCCAACTCAAGCGCGCCATTCCGGCATTCCGTTGGCAGCGTTGCCTGACCCTGTTGGCCGGCACTCGCGGCAAGCAGGACGGCACCGACTGGGTTCTTCCTCTGGCAACTGACCCGGACTTTGCAGAAATGATGGTCAACGTTGTCAAAGCACCTTCCTACAACCGTCACTGGGTTGTGAACGGCGCAACTTTGACGCAGGGTGGCGCGCAGTTGGCGTCCATCGCGACAACGGACTCCATGAAGTTGTCGCACTTGGACGAGTTTGCTGCAATCTGGGATGAAATGAGCGTGAAAATGGCGCCCATTCAGATCCCGGGCGACCCGGCTGCAGGCGATGACCCTATCAAGGGCATCATGCTGGTGGATCCGCTGGTGTGGGATGCGATGATCACCGACACGACCGCTGGCAACAACATTCGTACTTTCGAGACGAATGCCATGCAGCGCGCAAAGTACGGCGATTTGAATCGCCATCCGCTGTTCTCTGGATCTCCAATCCTGTGGAACGGTGTGTTGGTTCGCAAGATGCAGTACGCCATCCGCCACGACGCAAGCGATCTGATCGCCCACGTCACATCGGCCAACAAGCTCGCTGGCACGGAAACCAACGTGACTCTGGCTGCCGGCTTGTCTACCACACACCAAATGGCTCGCTCGATCTTCTTGAGCGCGCAGGCCTTGGCCGTGGTTTCTGGTGCAAACCAGACCAGCGAGGAAACTTATTCCCTGCTGGAGAACAAGACCAACTTTGAGCGCAATCTGGAATTGGCCGGCGAGATCATGGGCACTGAGGACAAGCTGCGCTGGTCGTTGCCTAACTCTGCTGGCGATCTCGAAGCGACCGACTTCGGTGTGGCCGTCATTGATTCCGTGGTGCGCAAGCGCGGGTAATGGCTGATGGGGGCTTAGACCCCCATTCTTTCAGCTTCGGCTGATCTCTCAATTCACTTTTCAAGGAGCCATAAATGGCCTCAATCAAAGCTCAAAAGGCAGCCGCACCCAAGTACATGACGGGCGACGGCGATTTCGTAATGGAAACCGACAAGGTTGTTCTGGGTGCTTCGCCTGGCGTCGGTACTCCAGCAGCAGCCGACACGATCGACTTCCTGATTCCCGCTGGGGCTCAAGTGTGCGATCTGTCGTTCTATCTGGATGATTGCGACACGGCAGCCACATTCGTGTTCGGCGTTGGTTACCGTGCGGCTACAACCGGAAGCTCTTTGGCGACCAATGCAACGTACTTCGCTGCAGCCGGCCAAACGACCGGTCAAGCTGGTGGTCGCCTGGAGTGCGCATTCAAACCTATCAAGTTTGAAGAGGATGTGTACATCCAGTTGCTGGTGGGCACTGCGCCGACAGGCATCACTGGCAACCCGGAGATTCACATCATCGCTGGGTACAACTGCCCTGGCGTGAAGTAAGCATCGCAAACCTGAAGAGGGTCGGCCTGTTATGGGTCGGCCCTTTTTTACTGGAGCACACACATGAAACTCAAATATGTTGGCCTCAAGCCTGACGGCGAGACGGCATTCCACGACAAAACGGGCGTCGTATGGTTTCCTGGCTCATGCCATGAAGTAAAAGACGAGATCGCAACGACCATGCTGCGTCACCCGGATGTCTTCGCATTGGACGTTGTAGCGGTCAAGCAGGAAGATCCAGTGGAAGAAAAGGCACCGAGCATCACACTTTCCGATGGCACGGTGAAGGAGCTTGATGGGTTGGATAAAGACCAACTGCACGACCTGGCTAAGGAGCTTGGCGTCACTGTTCACCATGCGTCTGGAGCGCAAAAAGTCATCGAGGCGCTGGTAGCAGCGTTCCAGCCGGTATGAAACTCTGGGAGCAGTTCCATCCGTTCGTTTTCCCGGATGTGATGGGCGCCCCTATTCCAGTTGTTGATAGAGCCCTGATGCTTGCATCAAGGGAGTTCTGCACGAACACCGGGATTTGGAGAGAGTGGAGCGATCCGGTCACGGTGAACGGGACGACGCAGCGCTTTGACTTCGACTTCCCTTCGTATTCAGAGTTGGTTGGCACGCTGCGCGCATCGGTTGACGGAGAACACATCAGGGTGCTTGGGGCTCAGTTCCTGCCCGCAGATTGGCAGCTACCCACGACGACATTTAACGAGAAGGCGCTGATTCACATCAGCATGTCCGAATACATGCTTTACCCAATGCCAAGCGCTGGGCAGGCGGTATCGGTCGAGTTGTCGTTGCAGCCTTCGATGAATGCCCCTGGCGTGGCAGATGACCTGTTCTTGAACTGGGTTGAAGAGCTCTCATCCGGAGCGCTGTACCGGCTGCAGTCCTCCCCATCGAAGCCGTACACAGATCTTGCAGCAGCAGCGCGCTCGAAGGCTGCATTTGATCGCGGCATTCACTTTGCCGCAAACGAACGATTCAGGCAGAGCGCCACAGCCGACAGACGAGTGAAGAAGGCTCGCATCTAGTTTCTTGACAAGTCCCATGGAACCCGCATCAGGCGGGTTTTTTCATTTCTGGAGCACCCATGACCATCTATGCCCAATCCCTTGTCCGCCGCGCTGTGGACACCTCCCAGGACAACACATCCATTCGCTGGCCACTGCGAGAGTTTGTCCGCTACCTCAACGACGGGCAACGAGAAATCATCTTGTACCGCCCTGATGCGATGGCGACCAACGCCAACATAACTTGCGTCTCCGGAACCAAGCAAACGCTACCAGCAAATGGAACCAAGCTGATCGAGGTAATCCGCAACAACCCAGCAGGAGCGGGCGGCCGAGTGGTGCGTTTGACCAACCGCGAGATCCTTGATGCTGGATCGCCTGGGTGGCACCTCAACACACCATCAGCCGAGATCCTGCACTTCATGTACGACGCCAGAGATCCAAAGGTGTTCTACGTGTTCCCGCCCGCTACGACTGCGGCAAAGCTAGACATCGTTTATTCAGCCAATCCGACCGACATAGCACTGCCGGCAGAGGGCGCAAGCCTGCCAACAGATTCACTGTCAGACAACACATCGCCTTCCGTGGTTCTGGGGACTATTTCAGTCCCGGACATCTACGCGAATGCGCTGGTCGATTACATGCTGGCACGCAGCTACATGAAGGATGCCGACTACGCGGGTAACGCTCAACGAGCACAAAACCACTACGCGCTATTCGCCAATGCGTTGGGAATCGAGATCAAGGCAACGCTCTCTGTTGCTCCTACGTCGATGAGCAATCCCAACATCAACAAGAACCTTTCCGCTTAACTTTTAGGAGCAAACCATGAGCAAATTTTCCAACTACACCGAAGGCAACATCGTAGAAACCACCTTGCGTGGCGCCGCCTTCCCAGTCCCCGCAAAGACCTATGTCGCACTGTTCACCGCGGACCCTACGGACGCCAATGTGACGGCCAATGAAGTGGGTGTCGGCGCATGGCCTGCCTATGCCCGCAAAGACGCTGCCAATGGCGGCGCTATCGCTACTGGCTGGTCTGCCAATGCTGACGGTGTTTCATCAAACGCTCAGGTCATCACTTGGGCTGCCAACAACGGCGCCTCGACGGTGACTGTGACGCACATCGGCATCTATGACGCATTGACTGGCGGAAACCTGCTGTACCACTCTCCATTGGTGTCGAGCAAATCCCTGTTGGTGGGGGATGTGCTTTCGTTTGGCATTGGCGCTATCAGCGTAACTATCGCCTGAGATAGCCCATGAATCTCGGGGCCATTAACCGGTTTGGGCTGAATGGCTCAAGCAGCTTTGCACTGGTGCTCGCTACGGCGAGTATCGTGTGCTCTGCTTCGGTTAGTGCTGCCGCGACCAGGGGACAGGACGCCAATGCCCCAGTATTTTCTGCTGCCTATGTAACGGCAACAGCGACCTATGTCCACGAAGGACTGGTCAATATTTCAGGGTCTGCAAACGTATATCAGACTCCAACGGTTCAACACGCAGCCGTTTCGCAGCCAATCACAGGTACTGCGGAAATAACAGCGTATGTGCTTCGCATTGTCGAAGGTCAGGTCAACATCACTTGCACTGCGGAAATAGTCGCAGTTGTCGCAAGCACCCAAGGTCAATCAACCCTCTCCAGCGGCGCAGAGGTCACGGCGGATGCCACACTGATTCAACCAGGGTATTCAAGCCCATCTGGTGTAGCGTCAGTCACCATCGTTTCAGAGCCGGTTGTAACCAGGTACGTAAAGGCTGCAATCTTAGGAACGGCGAACCTATACGTTGAAGTTGGCATCAACCATGTCTACGAGGCGCACGCCTATCCGACTGGAACAGCTTCAATCATCGCTGACCCGCTCAATCTGGTCATGCATGGCGCTGATGTTGTTTGCACCGCTTCACTATCTCCGACACTGACGATGACGCAGAATGCTTCCGCATTGACGGCAGGCAACGCTGTGATAGTTATGGCAGAGCCTACGGTGGAACAGCTTCCATTCGTGAGTGTGACAGCCACTGCGGATGTTTCTGCGCTCTTGTGGGTGGTTAAGACCCCAACGGTTGCGATAGACAACAGTTGCTCGATCGTCGCTTCCGCTTCACAAGCCCATGCAGCATCCGTATCCTTGACTGGGACTGCATCTGTCAATGCGCCCATTGAAATGACGAACCAGATTTTCGCTGTGTTCGTCGGTGGAGCAGAGACTTATGTTGAAGGCGTCAGAAACGTGATGCTTGAATGCCTTATCGACGCCAGCGCAGAGATTTATCCGGACGCTACCCGTGAGGTGTTACCCACCGTAACACTTGGAACTGTGGCGACCATCGGCGCAAATGCGACCCGCGTGTTGACACCTAGCGCTGCGCTCACTGGAGCGGCAGATTTAGCTGTGGCAATGACAACCATCAAACTGGGGTTTGTGAATCTGCCTGGTGGAGCCACGATGACAACAAATGCCACCAGAACAGCGATGGGGCTTGTCGACTTGACTGGCACTGCCGAGATAACCGCTGACATGCTGCTAGCAAAAGCTGGTTACGTCGACATCCTTGGAACGGCCGAAATCTTTGCCGACACCGTAACCAATCCTGCGAGTTACGACCCAGACAACCGGACATTCCGCAGTCCCATGCGTGAAGTTGATTTTGCGCGGCCATTCGTCGAAACAGAGTTTAGGAGAGCCGCTTAATGAAAGTCGGAACCACCACCAAGCAGCCAGGTGAACGCCTGAGCTACACCGTCGATTACACGGACGCACTCCCACTTGGAGACAACCTAAGTACGGCCACGGCCACGGTATCCCCGTCAGGACTCAACATTTTCAACGTAGGCGTCTATGACCCGCGAGTGAAGGTATGGCTGGACGGTGGGACTGATGGGGTTACTTACGTTGTGACTATCGAAGCGACATCCATAGATGGGCGCATCTACCAAGATGAATTGACCGTCAAGATCAAAGAGGTATAAGCCGTGCAACTATTTTCCAACAACGCCAGCACGACCCTGAACGGGGTGATCAACAACGTAGTCACATCCATCGTCGTTGCAAACGGCGCAGTGTTCCCATCCCCTGGAACAGACTACTTCCTCTTGACCATCATCGGCCTTGATGTCAACGGGATCGAGAATGCTTGGGAGATCGTCAAGGTAACTGCAAGGTCCACAAACACCCTGACCGTAGTTCGTGGACAAGAGGGGACCGCGGCCGCATCATGGCCTCACGCTGCAACGATTCAGCTTCGCATGACAGCAGGGGCTGAGAATGCCACCGAGGCTCACAAGAACAACACCAGCAACCCGCACAACGTCACAGCGTCACAAGTTGGTCTCGGAGCCGTCAACAACACATCCGACGCCAACAAGCCGGTCAGTTCCGCGCAGCAAACGGCGTTAGACCTCAAGGCAAATTTAGTCTCCCCAAGCTTTACCACTCCAAACCTTGGAGCGGCCACGGCAGATTCCATTGATGCGCCGATCTATCTTAACCCCCGCGAAATCACTGCCGACTTCACCGTGGGCAGTGCCTACAACGCCGCCAGCGTGGGGCCAATCACCATCAGCGATGGCGTCACCGTCACCGTGGCAGACAACGCCACCTGGTCCATCCACTAACCCCACTCCACTGAAAGAGCCACACCATGAGCACCCTCGTAGCCCGCACCGTCCGCACCCCAGACAACAGCCCCGTGTCGTTCCCCA